>CALRYE020000138.1:0-18508 GCA_943372275.1 Janthinobacterium lividum | reverse complement strand
ACAAGTCGCTGCACGTGTTCTCGGGCGACGACAAGCGCTCGGCCGGCGGCAGCACCCTGGCCACGCAGATCGAAAAATACCGCCACTCGCCGGAAGGGCGCACCAGCTCGCTGTCGGAAAAGCTGCGCCAGATGGTTTCGGCCACCCTGCGCGCCTACCAGTACGGCCCCGACACCACCCAGGCGCGGCGCCAGATCGTGATCGACTACCTCAACACGGTGCCGCTGTCGGCCAAGTCCGGCTACGGCGAAGTCAACGGCATCGGCGACGGCATGTGGGTCTGGTACGGACGCGATTTCGAGTCCATCAACAAGGCCCTGAAAGCCCCGATCACCACGCCCGAAGCGGCGCTGGCCTACAAACAGGCGCTGTCGCTGATGATCGCCCAGCGCCGCCCGGCCCACTACCTCGGCGCCGGCGCCGACGACCTGGAAGAGCTGACCAATACCCACCTGCGCGTGCTGGCCCAGGCCGGTGTGATTGCGCCAGGCCTGCGCGACGCGGCCCTGCGCATCAAGCTGCATCCGTCGACCGCCTCGGGCGTGACGCCGCCGGCGGCCAACAGCTTTGTCGCGCGCAAGGCGTCCAACGCCATGCGCGCCTATCTGGCCGGCTTGCTGGGCGACCCGCGCCTGTACAACGTCGACCGCCTGGACCTGTCGGTGGTGACCACCCTCGACTCGCAGGCGCAGCAGGCCGTCACCACGGCGCTGCGCGACCTGCGCGACGCCGAGAAAGCCAAGGAAGCCGGGCTGACCGGCAAGGGCATGCTGGGCAACGGCGACCCGGCCAACGTGGTCTACAGCTTCACGCTGCTGGAACGGGGCGACAAGGTCAACTACCTGCGCGTGCAGACCGACAACTACGACCAGCCGCTGGACATCAACGACGGCGCCAAGCTGGACCTGGGTTCCACCGCCAAGCTGCGTTCGCTGATCACCTACCTGGACATCATCGACCAGCTGCACCAGCGCTATTCGGCCAAGCCGGTGGACGAGCTGCGCGCCATCACGGTCGACCCGAAAGATCATCTGTCGCGCTGGGCGCTGGATTACTTCATCGGCCTGCCGAACCAGGAGCAGCGCACCCTGGCGGCCATGCTGGAAGCGTCGATGGAACGCAAATATTCGGGCAATCCGGGCGAGAGCTTCTTCACGGGCGGCGGGCTGCACACGTTCGGCAACTTCAGCAAACTCGACAACAGCAAGATCATGAGCCTGCGCGACGCGCTGCGCGCCTCGACCAACCTGGTGTTCGTGCGCATGATGCGCGACGTGGTGCGTTATTACATGTTCCAGCTGCCCGGTTCGTCGGCGGCCCTGCTGGCCGACGCCGACGATCCGCGCCGCGCCGAATACCTGGCCCGCTTCGCCGACCGCGAGGGGCGCGAGTTCCTCAGCCGGTTCTGGAGCAAGTACCGCGGCAAGTCGATCGAGGAAGCCGAAAAGATCGTGCTGGGCAGCCGCCGCGCCACGCCGACCCGCCTGGCTACGATCCACCGCACCATTTTGCCCACGGCCACGCTGGAGCAGTTCCGCGCCTTCGTCAATGCCAACCTGGATTCGGCCAACGAGGTGAGCGAAGAGAAAAGCGCCAAGATGTACGAGCAGTTCGCGCCCACCAACATGTCGCTGGCCGACCGCGGCTACCTGGCCAGCGTGCACCCGCTGGAACTGTGGCTGGTGGGCCACCTGCGCCTGCATCCGAAGTCGACCTTCTCCGAGATGACCGCGGCCAGCGTCAAGGAACGCCAGGAAGTCTATTCGTGGCTGTTCAACACGCACCGCAAGCACGCCCAGGACAAGCGCATCGCCGGCCTCCTGGAAGTCGAAGCGTTCCTGAAGATCCATGCGCAGTGGAAGAAGATGGGCTACCCGTTCGATTCGCTGGTGCCGTCGTACGCGACGGTGCTGGGTGCCTCGGCCGACCGTCCCGCATCGCTGGCCGAGATGATGGGCATCGTCGTCAACGGCGGCATGCGCAAGCCCGTCGAGCGCGTCGCCTCGCTGCATTTTGCCAAGGACACGCCGTACGACACCCTGGTCAAGCACGGCAAGTCGGTGCCGGCCGAGCGCATCATTTCAGCGGAAGTGGCGCGCACCACGGCCGATGCGATTCGCGGCGTGGTCTCGGACGGCACCGCCAAGCGCGTCAAGCTGGCCTTCAAGCTGGCCGACGGCAGCGTGGTGGCGGTGGGCGGCAAGACCGGTACGGGCGACCAGCGCTTTGAAGTGTATGGCGGGGGCGGGCGGCTGATCGAATCGCGCTACGTGAACCGTTCGGCCACGTTCGTGTTCAACATCGGTGAGCGCTTCTTCGGCAGCATGACGGCGTATGTGCACGGCCCGCGCTCGGCCGATTACGACTTCACCAGCGCCTTGCCGGTGCAGTTGCTGACCACCCTGGCGCCGTCGCTGATGCCGATGATCGAGCCGCCCGTCGATCCGAAGGCGGTGGCCTGCGTCAGGTAAGGGCGCGGATCGCCGCGCTCGCTTGTCGGGTCACTTGGCTGGTCGCTTGCCGGGTAATTTGCCCGGTCACTTGCCCGTCCTGACCTTGTCCACCAGCCGCCAGTTGCCTTTGTCATCGGCGCGCAGGGTAAACCGGACCGGAATCGACGGCGTACTTTGCGGGTCGTTCGGCCCGTACTCTTTGCCCTCCAGCACCAGGGTGTCGGCGCCGGCGCCGACCACCCGGCTGACGAAGCGCACCGGGCTGTCGAACGCGACCGAAGGCGTCGACAGCTGCGGCTGCACCACGTAGCGGCCGGTGTTGTAGGTGGCGATGGCGAGCTGGGTCTTTTCACTGCCCGAGCCGCCGAAGCAGCCCATGTCGCCGCTCCACAGCACCGCATACTTGGGCAGCGTCTCCGCCTGGGTGTCGGCAACCAGCGTCAGCACTTGCGCCGGGGCGACGGCGCCCACGGGACACGCCACCGCATTGGCATAGCGGCTCACCGCATCGGCGACGCCGGCGCGGATATAGTCCGGGGACTGCGGCGCTGCAACGGCGCCGGTGGCAAAAGTCAGGCAGCCCAGCAGGGCGAAGGTCGGTTTCATTGTCGTCTCTGGTATGGGAAACATGATCTTGCCAGAATAACAGCGTCCGATCGAACTTGCATACTTGGGCGAATGTTGGCATTGTTCTACGCCATGAAACCCTTCTCCCGCGCCATGTCCAAAATCCGCAAGTTCACCCAGTTCTCGTTCCGGGATCTGGTCGCCGCGGCGGGGCCGACCATCGTCGTCATCGCCGCCTTGTGCGCGCTGGCCTATCTGATCGTCGATCCGGCGCCGCCGCGCAGCGTGACGATCGCCGCCGGCCAGGAAAACAGCGCCTACGAGGAATTCGCCAGGAAATACGCGGCGCGCCTGGCCAGGCATGGCATCAAGGTCACCTTGCGCCGTTCGCTGGGCTCGCAGGAAAACCTGCAGCTGCTGGCCGGCGGCAGCGTCGATATCGCTTTCGTGCAGAGCGGCTCGACCGACACGCTGGACACCAAGCGCGAAGACCTGGTGTCGCTGGGCAGCCTGTTTACCGAGCCGGTCTGGCTATTCATGCGCGAGCCGGTGGCCGTCACCGAACTGGCGCAGCTGAAGGGAAAACGCGTCAACCTGGGGCCGGAAGGCACGGGCGTGCCGCGCCTGTTCGGCAAGGTGCTGGAATTGAACGGGCTGGAGACCAAGGACATCGTGGCCGGTTCGCTGGAAAACACCCCGGCCACGGTGGAGTTGCTGGAAGGGCGTATCGACGCGCTGGTGTTCAGTTCCGGGCCCGACGCGCTGCTGGTGCAGATGCTGCTGCAGACGCCCGGCATCAAGCTGTTCGACTTCGCCCAGGCCGAAGCGTACACGCGCCGCCTGTCGTTTTTGTCGCACGTGGTGCTGCCGCGCGGGATCGTCGACGTGGGGCGCAATCTGCCGGCGCAGGACTATCACCTGATCGCGCCCACGGCCACGCTGGTGGCGCGCTCGGACCTGCATCCGGCCCTGATCGACCTGTTCGTGCAGGCGGCGGCCGACATCCACGGCGGCACCGGCTGGTTCCAGCAGCAGGGCCAGTTTCCCTCGGAGCGCTACACGGAAATTCCCGTGGCGCGCGAGGCGTCCAAGTTTTATAAGGATGGGCCGCCGCTGCTGCAGCGCTACATGAGTTTTTGGCTGGCCAACTTCTTCGACCGCATGTGGGTGGTGGTAGTGGCGCTGGCGGCCTTGCTGCTGCCCTTGTCCAAGATCGTGCCGCCCTTGTACGTGTGGCGCATCCGCTCGCGCGTGTACCGCTGGTACGGGCAGCTGCGCACAGTGGAGCAGGAGCTGGAAGCGGCGCAAGGCGACAACCGTGCCGCGATCTGCGCCGGCTTGCTCAAGCGGCTCGATGAGATCGAGGAGCTGGTCAACCAGATTTCGATACCGCTGGCATTCGCCGATGGCCTGTATGGCTTGCGCAGCCATATCAATTTTGTGCGCACGCGGGTGAAAAACGCGATGGCGGCGGAGAGCGAGACCGCCGAAGCAAAGGGCGCCGAAGAGAAGGGCGCCGAAGAGAAGGACGCCGAAGTCGATGCCGCCGAAGTGAACGCCAACGGGGTGAACGCCCCCGAAGTCAACGCTGCGGTGTCACCACCACGCTAATTAACGTCGTGCCGCGCATTGCGCGACCCGACTCCCCGCGCAGGCGGGGACCCATAGCACGGCAGCGCAGCGTTGTCGGGGACAGTGGTTTTGCGGCTAACAATTGAAAACAGCTTCACTGTTAATCGACCGCCTCAACCGCCTCAAGCGCCTCAACCGCCTCAAGCATTAACCAGCAGCCTCACGCCTCGGCATCCGCCATCAATTCCAGATCCTTGGCGGCGGCCCACTTGACCGACTCGCGTGCCGCCACCCGCTCCACATACGCGACGATCTCGGGCGTCTTGGGCACCAGCCCGAACATGGTGGTCCAGCCCAGCGCAATCCCCCACAACACATCGACCGCGGTGAACTTCTCGCCCAGCATGTACGGCCCGGCAGCCAGCTGCTGCGTGAGAGTCTTGAGCATAGTGGCGTAATCCCCGTACGGCGACAGGGCCTGCGAATCGTTCTCGCGCTTCATGGAAAAATCGATCACGGCCGGCTCGAAACTCGACCCGTAGAACGCCAGCCAGCGCAGGTAGGGCCCGCGCAACGGATCGCCCGGCGCCACCGACAAGCCGGCTTCCGGATACAACTCGGCCAGATACTGGTACACGGCAGGCTGCTCGCTGACCAGGGCGCCATCGTGCAGAATGGCCGGCACCTTGCCCATCGGGTTGATCGCCAGGTAGGCCGGTTCGCGCTGCTGACCTTGCTTCATGTTGAGCACGTGCAGCTCGAAATCGGCGTTTAATTCCTTCAGCAGCACCAGCACGCCATTCGAGCGTGTCTGCGGCGAGTGAAACAGGGTGACGTGACGGCTCATCGGTTTATCCTTTTATAACGGTGAACGCAAAGCGGGATTATGAACTGATTCGGGATTGCTGTGCTCAGGCGCCGACCCAGGGCAGGCCATGCTTGCACCAGCCGCCCACGCTCTTGCGGTGGCCTTCGCCATCCTTGTCGCCCTCGAAGCCTTCCAGGATATCGTAGGCTTGCGGGTAACCGTTCTCGGTGGCGGCCTTGGCCGCATGGCGCGAGCGCACGCCGGAGCGGCACAGGAACAGCACGATCTCCTCGGGCGCGGCCAGGGCGCGCAGCTGCTGCACGAAATTGGGATTCTGCGCGCCGCCCGGATAGCCGTTCCACTCGATCGCCCCGTGCTGCCCGGCGGGAATAGCCACCCGCCCCACCCAGTCGCGCTCGGCATTGGTGCGTACGTCGATCAGCTTGACGCGCGGATCGGCCAGTATCAGTTCGTACGCTTCCAGGGGCGTCACGGCGCCCGCATAGGGCTGGCCGGGGGCGCGTTGCTGCGCCTGTTCGAGGATGGTTTTCGCTGGGATCATGATTTTGCTCCGATTCGTTTGCGGTTAGTTTGCGGTTTTCATGGCGTCGTGCACCAGCTCAAAGCGCGCACCCCGTTTCGGTGCATCCCGCTTCATTGTGGTGCGTGACGGTAAAATTGCACATTATTGGTGCACGCGCGCTGAGCGGACGTGTGCGTGCGGTTCGACCCAAAAGCCATTTTAAGGGGTCTGTGCCCCGTGTTGAAACTTGCAATGAGTATTTGCCAAACATCATTTCCTGGCATGGATTCTGCTATCATGCTGCCTGAGTTTTGTCGCGACATCGGCAAGCCCCCCTTTTTAAATTAGGAGAATTACGCATGGCAATGACAGCCGCAGAAGTCTTACAAATGGTAAAAGACAACGAAGTCAAATTCGTTGATTTCCGCTTTGCCGACACCCGTGGTAAAGAGCAGCACGTCACGGTGCCAGTGTCGCACTTCGACTTGGACAAGTTCGAGTCGGGCCATGCGTTTGACGGTTCTTCGATCGCCGGCTGGAAGGGTATCGAAGCTTCGGACATGCTCCTGATGCCAGATCCAAACACCGCGAACATCGATCCGTTCATGGAAGAGACCACGCTGTTCATGCAGTGCGACGTCATCGAGCCTGCCGACGGCAAGGGCTACGACCGCGATCCGCGTTCCATCGCCAAGCGCGCTGAAGCGTACCTGAAATCGACCGGCATCGGCGACACCGCCTTCTTCGGTCCAGAGCCTGAATTCTTCATCTTCGACAGCGTGCGCTGGAAGATCGACATGTCGGGTTGCTTCGTCAAGATCGACTCGGACGAGTCGTCGTGGGCAACCGATGCCAAGACCGAAGGCGGCAACAGCGGCCACCGTCCTACCGTCAAGGGCGGCTACTTCCCAGTGCCTCCAGTGGACAGCTTCCAGGACATGCGTTCGGAAATGTGCCTGATCCTCGAGTCGCTGGGCATCCCGGTCGAAGTGCACCACCACGAAGTGGCCGGCGCCGGCCAGAACGAAATCGGCACCAAGTTCTCGACCCTGGTCGAGCGCGCCGACTGGACCCAGAACCTGAAGTATGTAGTCTGGAACGTGGCCCACAGCTACGGCAAAACCGCCACCTTCATGCCAAAACCTATCGTTGGCGACAACGGTTCGGGCATGCACGTGCACCAGTCGATCTGGAAAGACGGCAAGAACCTGTTCGCCGGCGACGGCTATGCCGGTCTGTCCGACGAAGCCCTGTACTACATCGGCGGCATCATCAAGCACGCCAAGGCCCTGAACGCGATCACCAACCCAGGCACCAACTCGTACAAGCGCCTGGTGCCAGGCTACGAGGCTCCAGTGAAACTGGCGTACTCGGCTAAAAACCGTTCGGCTTCGATCCGTATTCCTCACGTTGCCAATCCAAAAGGCCGCCGCATCGAAACCCGTTTCCCGGATCCACTGGCCAACGTGTACCTGTGCTTCTCGGCTCTGCTGATGGCAGGTCTGGACGGTATCGCCAACAAGATCCACCCGGGCGAAGCAGCATCGAAAGATCTGTACCATCTGCCGCCGGAAGAAGACGCGCTGATCCCAACGGTGTGCGCATCGCTGGAAGAGGCACTGGACGCACTGAACAAGGACCGCGAGTTCCTGACCCGTGGCGGCGTATTCAGCGACAGCATGATCGACGCGTACATCGAACTGAAAATGCAAGACGTTCAGCGTATGCGTATGACCACGCACCCGGCTGAATTCGACATGTACTACTCGCTGTAATTTCGGCCTGTAGTGAGCTGCACCCCGGTTTCATTATCGTGCCGACCACAGCTGTAATGCGGTTGATAACGAGAATGAAGTAGAGATGTAAGCGCCGTGTAAAAAACGCGGGGAGAGCCACGGCTTTCCTCGCGTTTTTTATTGGATGTTGTATATTCGGTCGATGCAAACGATAACCGCACGCTGCCCGCGTGGAATCAAACTGATGGCAATGACAACAAGGCGTTTCGACACTCTTTCCGGCGATCGTACGACCGCTGCGCGCGCCGCGGCTGCATTGCCACGGCTGCTGCCACGGCTGCCGCTGCCGCTAATGCTGCTGTCGTTGTTTGCCCTGTCGATGCCGATCACGGCGCAGGCCGACATCTTCCTGTGCGTCGATGCGGCCGGTCGGCGCGAGCTGACCGACACCAACCGGCCCGGCTGCAAGGAGATCAGCGTGCCCGGTGCGATCGCCGCGCCGCCGGCGCGCCGTGGCCCGGCCGAGGCGCGCGCGCCCGGTGCGGTGAAGGCGCCGCCGGTCACGCCGAGCGACTTCCCCAAAGTCGACAACGCCCAGCAAAAGGCGCGCGACAACGACCGCCGCGAAATCCTCAACGAAGAACTGCGCTCGGAAGAGCGCAAGCTGGCCGAGATGCGCCGCGAATTCAACAATGGCGAGCCTGAACGCCAGGGCAACGAGCGCAATTACGCCAAGTACCAGGAGCGGGTCGCCAACATGCGCGACAGCATTTCTCGGGCGGAGAAGAACGTCGCGGCGCTGCGCCGCGAAATCGGCATGATCAAGTAGGGTCGACAGACCAGGCAAGCCGGCACGGGCGCTGCGCCCGGTGCCGCACAACTTTTGGGACCACCCTTTGAGCACATTCTCACACCATTCCGAAGCGTCGCTGGCGGGCCTGGACCTGCTGGCCTCGGCCGTGCTGCTGGTCGACGCCAGCGGTCACGTCACCTACGCCAACGCGGCCGCCGAAAACCTGCTGGAAAGTTCGCTCAAGGCGATGCAGCGCCAACCCCTCACGTCGCTGTTCATCAACGCCGACGAGCTGGCGCACCTGTGCGAGCAGGCGCTGGCGCACAAGTACGCCGACCTGCGCCAGGAACTGATGCTCGAGCGCAGTGGGCGCGATCCCCTGCATGTGCACAGCATCGTCAGCGCCGCCGGCGACGACGGCGTGGTGGTGGAACTGCGCGAGAACGTCCAGCAGCTCAAGCTGGACCGCGAGGAACGCATCCTCGACCAGAGCCAGGTCAACAAGGAGCTGGTGCGCAACCTGGCCCATGAAATCAAGAACCCGCTGGGCGGCATCCGCGGCGCGGCCCAGCTGCTGGAGCTGGAGCTGCCGGCGCGCCACCTGACCCAGCTGCGCGAATACACCCAGGTCATCATCAAGGAGGCGGACCGCCTGCAAACCCTGGTCGACCGCCTGCTGGCGCCGCACCGCCGCCCGCACATCGTCGGCGACGTCAATATCCATGAAGTGTGCGAGCGGGTGCGCAGCCTGATCCTGGCCGAGTTTCCCAGCGGCCTGACCATCCGGCGCGACTACGACGCCTCGATTCCCGAGTTCCGCGGCGACAAGGAGCAGCTGATCCAGACGGTGCTCAACATTGCGCACAACGCGGCACAGGCGCTGGCCGAGCGCATCGCCGCCGGCGACGCCGAGCTGGTGTTCAAGACGCGGGTGGGGCGCCAGGTCACGCTGGCGAAGGTCCGTTACGGGCTGGCATTAGACTTGCATATCATCGACAATGGACCGGGTATTCCACCGCAAATCCGTGACCGTATTTTCTATCCGCTGGTATCGGGACGGGAGGGCGGCAGCGGCCTGGGGCTGACTCTGGCACAAACGTTCGTCCAGCAACACATGGGCGTGATCGAATGCGAGAGTAAGCCCGGGTTGACGGATTTTAGGATATTGCTGCCACTGCCATAAGCGGTGACGGCAGTTCGGAGCCGGTCCCACAAACATCCATATTGCTCGAAGATCGATATTGCGGGAAAGCCGAATACATGAAACCAATCTGGATAGTCGACGACGACGCCTCCATTCGCTGGGTCCTTGAAAAAGCCCTGGCGCGCGAGAACCTCGCAACAAAAAGTTTTTCGAATGCGCGTGACGCCATGAGCGCGCTCGAATTCGAAACGCCCCAAGTGCTGGTCTCGGACATCCGTATGCCGGGTGAGTCCGGGCTGGACCTGCTACAAGCCGTCAAGACCCGCTTCCCGGGCCTGCCGGTGATCATCATCACCGCGTTTTCCGACCTCGATTCGGCCGTGGCCGCCTTCCAGGGCGGCGCCTTCGAATACCTGGCCAAGCCGTTCGACATCGACAAGGCTGTCGAGCTGATCCGGCGGGCGCTGGAGGAAAGCCTGCGCGAAACCAGCGTCGAATCGGGTCCCACCGAGACCCCGGAGATCCTGGGCCAGGCGCCGGCCATGCAGGAAGTGTTCCGCGCCATCGGGCGCCTGTCGCAGTCGAACGTGACGGTGCTCATCACGGGCGAATCGGGCACCGGTAAAGAGCTGGTGGCGCGCGCGCTGCACAAGCACAGTCCGCGCGCCCAGCAGCCGTTCATCGCGCTCAACACGGCGGCCATTCCCAAGGACTTGCTGGAATCCGAACTGTTCGGCCACGAGCGCGGCGCCTTCACCGGCGCCCAGACCACCCGGCGCGGCCGCTTCGAGCAGGCCGAGAACGGCACGCTGTTCCTGGACGAAATCGGCGACATGCCGTTCGACCTGCAAACGCGGCTGCTGCGGGTGCTGTCGGACGGCCACTTCTACCGGGTCGGCGGCCATCAGCCCATGAAGGCCAATGTGCGCGTCATCACGGCCACGCACCAGAACCTGGAACAGCGCGTGCGCGACGGGCTGTTCCGCGAAGACTTGTATCACCGCCTGAATGTGATCCGGCTGCGCCTGCCCAGTTTGAGGGAGCGGCGCGAGGATATCCCTATTTTGGTGCGCCACTTTTTGGTGCAGAGCGCACGCCAGTTGGGCGTCGAGACCAAGCGCATGAGCGACGGGGCGATGGCCTTCCTGTCGTCGCTGGACTTGCCCGGCAATGTGCGCCAGCTGGAAAACCTGTGCAACTGGATCACCGTGATGGCGCCCGGTCAGACCGTCGAGGTCAAGGACATGCCGCTGGAACTGACGCAAGGGCAGGAGGGGGCTGACATCAACGCGCCCATGATCGCCGCCGACAGCGTGGGCTTGAACGGCAGTGCGCACATGACCATGCCGTCCGGGTCCGGTGCCGGCGCGGGTGCCAGCGCGGGGCAGGGCGGCGCCAGCATGGCGGCGCTCGGTGCGGCCGGCGGCTGGATCGGGCTGCTGGAACTGCAGGCGGCCACGATGCTGTCGGCCGGGCAGTCCGAGGTGATGGACGTGCTGGGACGCCAGTTCGAGTCGGCCCTGATCAAGACGGCGCTCAAGCACACGCACGGGCGCAAGAACGACGCGGCGGTGCGGCTGGGGATCGGGCGCAATACCATCACGCGCAAGATCGCCGAGCTGGGCATCGATGGGGCGAAGGACGAGTAGGGTCCCCCGGGACTTGATTCATATCGTCCCCGCCTCCGCGGGGACGATATGGATCTTGTGGCATCAGGTTTTGCAATGCGTCTTCGGACGCGCCTCGCGCTGCACGCACACCAATTCCAGCGGCGCAGCGCCAGTGGTGGTGTAAGCTCTCGCCTTAGTCTCCACTACCCGAACTCCCATGCTGATCAACTGCGTCGCCTACCAGGACGGCAAAAAACTCGCTGACATCTCCATCGAAGCCATCAGCGACTACATCCAGATTCCCGGCTGCTTCGTCTGGGTCGCCATGTCCGAGGCCAGCGACACCGAGCTGGCCGTCATGCAGGAAGAATTCGGCCTGCACGAACTGGCCGTCGAAGACGCCCGCCGCGGCCACCAGCGCGCCAAAATCGAGGAATACGGCGACTCGCTGTTCGTCGTCATGCAAACGGTCGAACGCAACGGCCAGGAAATCACCGAAGGCGAAGTGGCGATCTTCGTCGGCGTCAATTACGTGCTGTCGGTGCGCTCGCAGGTGGCGCGCGGCTTTCTGGGCGTGCGCGCGCGCGCCGAGCGCGAGCCGGAACTGCTGGCCATGGGCTCCTCGTTCGTGCTCTACGCGCTGATGGACGCCGTCGTCGACCGCTACTTTCCCGTCATCGACCTGCTCGAATCGCGCCTGGAAACCATCGAGGAGCGCATCTTCATCAAGGGAGAACAGCGCGCCAACATCCAGCTCCTGTACGAACTGAAGGCCGAAGTGCTCAGCATGCGCCACTCGGTCGGCCCGCTGATCGACGCGGTCGGCAAACTCCATGGCGGGCGCGTGCCGTCGTTCTGCTACCGCACCCAGGATTACTTCCGCGACGTGCATGACCACCTGTTCCGCATCGGCGCCTCGCTCGACACGGCGCGCGACACCATCAGCACGGCGATCCAGGTCAACCTGTCGATGGTGGCCATCGATGACGGCGAAGTCAACAAGCGCCTGGCCGCATGGGCGGCGATCTTCGCCGTGTTCACCGCGTTTGCCGGCGTCTGGGGCATGAATTTCAAATACATGCCGGAGCTCGAGCAGGCGTGGGGCTATCCGGCCGCCATCACCACCATGGTGTGCGTGTGCGGCTATCTGTACTACCGCTTCCGCAAGTCGGGCTGGCTGTAGCGCGGCCGCGGCCTGTTCAAAACCGGTAACCCAGCTTGGCCGTGAAGTAGCGCCCCCTGGCGTTGTGCAGCGTGCTGTTAAAGCCGGCCGTTGCAAAGCTGGCGCTGCTCGAATCGTACGGCGCGCGGGTATCGAAGAGGTTCTGGATGTTCAGGCCCAGCGCGACATTCCTGCCGATGTCGTAGGCGTAGGCGGCATCGAGCGTGGTCCAGGCCTTGAGCTTGCAGTCATTGAAAACCCGGGCATAGTTGGGCTGGCGTGGCCAGCGCGAGTGCTTGGGAAATCCAGTGCTGGTTCATGGCGACTCCGCAGCAGGCAAGGGTGGATTTCCTGGGTCAATCCGGCGCGGGAAATCTCGCTCGAGGTTCAATCAACTTACTGATTGTAGGTAAATAAAGTTGCAGAGGGAAACAAACGATGATCCACCCGCCGACCTGGTACGCGGTGGCAAGTGCTTGTTTCGAAAAGACTATTTGGAATGCCGGGGCGCAATAGATGCGCCGGCGCGGCAAAAAAAGAGCGCAGGGTGGCGCGCCGCTGTTGGCTTAAGAAGACAAATCGCGGTGCCGCGCCACGACGCGACCGGGCACCGTGCGTGGCTCAGGTGCGCGGCGCCGCCATCGACAGCGCCACCGCTTCGGCCACCTTGATGCCGTCCACGGCGGCCGACAGGATGCCGCCCGCATAGCCGGCACCTTCACCGGCGGGGAACAGGCCGCGCGTGTTGATGCTTTGCAGGTCGTCGTCGCGGCGCTTGATGCGGATCGGCGACGAGGTGCGCGTTTCCACGCCGGTGAGCAGGGCGTCGCGCTGGTAGTAGCCGCGAATCTGCTTGTCGAACGCGGGGAAGGCTTCCTTCAGCGCCGCGATGGCGTAGCCGGGCAGGGACGTCGACAGGTCGGTCAGGTGCACCGCCGGCTTGAGGGAGGGAATCACCGCGCCCAGCGCGGTGGAGGCGCGTCCGGCCACGAAGTCGCCCATCAGCTGGCCGGGCGCGTCGTAGGTGCCGCCACCGAGCGCGAAGGCGCCTTCCTCCAGGCTGCGCTGCAGGGCGATGCCGGCCAGCGGGTGGCCCGGATAGTCGGCCGGCGTGATGCCCACCACGATGGCGCTGTTGGCGTTGCGCTCGTTGCGCGAATACTGGCTCATGCCGTTGGTGACCAGGCGCCCCGGCTCCGAGGCGGCCGACACCACCGTGCCGCCGGGGCACATGCAAAAGCTGTACACGGCGCGCCCGTTGGAGGCGTGGTGCACCAGCTTGTAGTCGGCCGCGCCGAGGATCTTGTTGCCCGCGTTGGGGCCGAAGCGGCACACATCGATCAGCGACTGCGGATGCTCGACCCGGAAGCCCACCGAGAACGGCTTGGCCTCGATGTAGACGCCGCGCTCGAACAGCATTTCAAAGGTGTCGCGGGCGCTGTGGCCGATCGCCATGACGACGTGGCGGCTGGGGATGTGTTCGCCATTGGCCAGGGTCACGCCGCGGATCTGGCGCGCCGCGCCCGTGCCCTCGACGTCGATGTCGGTGACCTTGCAGCCGAAGCGGTATTCGCCGCCCAGGGCGATGATGTTTTCGCGCATCTGCTCGACCATCTTGACCAGGCGGAAGGTGCCGATGTGCGGTTTGCTGACGTACATGATCTCATCGGGCGCGCCGGCCTTGACGAATTCGGTCAGCACCTTGCGGCTGTAGTGCTTGGGGTCCTTGATCTGGCTGTACAGCTTGCCGTCGGAGAAGGTGCCGGCGCCGCCCTCGCCGAACTGCACGTTCGACTCCGGGTTGAGTTCGCGCTTGCGCCAGAAGCCAAAGGTGTCGACGGTGCGCTCGCGCACCACCTTGCCCCGTTCCAGGATCAGCGGGCGCAGGCCCATCTGGGCCAGCACCAGCGCCACGAACAGCCCGCAGGGACCGGTGCCGATGACGATCGGGCGCTCGCCCGGCCCGATGGCGGCCGTGGTTTGGCCCTGGGCGCCGCCGGCGACGAACTGGTAGCGGGTGTCGGGCGCGGGCAGGATGTGCGGGTCGGCCTTGAACTGCGCCAGCAGGGCCGCCTCGCGCGGCGTGTCCACATCGACCGCATAGATCAGCACGATGGCGCTGCGCTTGCGCGCGTCGTAGCTGCGCTTGAAGACGGTGAACGCGGTCAGGTCGGCCGCGCCGATGCCCAGCCGGGCCAGCACCGCGTCGGTCAGGGCTTGCTCGCTATGGTCGAGGGGCAGTTTGAGTTCGTTAATTCGCAGCATGGTCCGGACTTTTTCTTCAACAGGGGGCGAGGCCCGCGCGCAAAACGGCGCGGCCACACAACCGGCTATTTTACCCTCTGGCGATGCGCAGGAGAACCTGCTTGATTCCAATCATGTATGGACGACCAAATGGCATAAATAATATGTACGTTGTTTTATTGCACATTCTGCCTTGTACTGTTGACGCCGCTGGAAACGATATGTTCCTATGTAGGCGTTATGTATATGCAATTGTGTATCGTGACGCTAAGTTGCACACCGTCACTACTGTACCGCCGGTGGCAACAAGTAGCCAGCAGACCATGTCGTTACGGCGACGTAACTAACCATCGCATTTTTTCGCCCGTCCACAAGGCGAACAGCCCTCCAGAGGCTTACGGAAAAATGCGATCAAAACGGGTAAATCCCAGATGGAGTGTTTATGAAGTTGAAGATGAAATCGCTGCCGCTCGCGGTACTCCAGGTAGTCGCCAGCGGCGCCCTGTGCACCCTGACCGCGCAAGCAGCGTTTGCCCAGACCGTCACCGCTGCCGAACCGCAGCGCGTGGTCGTGACCGGTTCGCTGATCAGCCGCACCGACAAGGAAACGGCCAGCCCGATCCAGGTGCTGACCGCCGAGGACCTGGCCAAGACCGGTTACACCTCCGTCGCTGAAGTGCTGAGCAACCTGGCCTCGAACGGCCAGGGCACGCTGGGTAGTGGTTTCGCCGGCGCCTTCGCCAACGGCGGTTCGGGCGTGTCGCTGCGCGGTCTGACCGTCGGCCTGACCCTGGTGCTGATCGACGGCCACCGCATGGCCCCGTACCCACTGTCGGACGATGCCCAGCGCTCGTTCGTGGACGTGTCCTCGATCCCGTTCGACGCAGTCGAGCGCATCGAAGTGCTGAAAGACGGCGCCTCGTCGGTCTACGGTTCGGACGCGATCGCCGGCGTGGTCAACGTCATCCTCAAGAAAAGCTTCAAGGGCACCAGTCTGAAAGCGGAAGCAGGCGGCTCCGAGCATGGCGGCGGCGCCAGCAAGAAAGTGTCGGTCACCCACGGCTTCGGTAATCTGGCCGAAGACGGCTACAACATCTTCGCCAGCGTCGAGTACAAGCACTCCAAGCCGATCATGGTCAGCCAGCGCGACGATCAGTACTGGGCAACCGGCGACTGGTCCACGCGCGGCGGCACCAACCTGACGCGCGGCGTGCCGACGGCAGCGAACAACTTCCTGGTCGCCACCAACACCCCGTTCTTCTATCGCCCGAACAACACCCCTGACGCCCAGGGCCGCACCGGCGCCAACAACCCGGCCAACTTCCAGTTCCTCAGCCCGAACTGCGACTTCGAGCGCTATCGCGCCGGCGCCTGCGCCGTGCGCGACACGGTCGGCTTCATCAAGCCTGAATCGCGCAACCTGAACGTGCTGGTCGGCGTGACGGCCAAGCTGGGCGAAGACTGGCAGATGTCGGTCAAGGGCTCGCAGTTCCGCCGCGAAAGCAGCAACAACCGTGGCGTACCGGGCGCATTCTCGCCGACCAGCTTCCTGGGCAACACCGCGCTGGTCCCGAACCAGAACCCGCAAATCGTCAACGTGTACGGCTCGACCCTGTTCCCGGCTAACTATCCAGGCAACAACCTGGGTGCCCCGGTACGCCTGTACGGCTTCATTCCTGGCGCCGCACCGGCCAACAGCCAGCACAACGTGTCGACCTCGTCGCGCATCGCCGTCGATCTGACCGGCACCTGGAAGGGCTGGGATATCGGCGCTGCCGCCGGCATCACCCAGGTCGAGACCGAAATCGATTACAGCGGCTACGTCAACCGCACCGCGCTGTACCAGGCACTGAACCGTCCTACCAACAAGTTCAACCCGTTGGGCAACAACTCGGCCGCCGACCTGGCCGCCATCGTGCCTAACTTCAGCAACATCTCCACGCACAACCTGAATTTCGCTGAAATCCATGGTTCGCGCGAGCTGTTCCAGATCCCTGGCGGCGGCGCAGTCAGCCTGGCCACCGGTGTATCGTGGATGCAGAAGGACCTGTCGGCGCCGTCGCCTTCCGTGCTGCAGCAGGGTCTGGCCGGCAACGGTACCGCCTACGTGTTCGGCAAGGAAACCAACACCGCCGTGTTCGGCGAAGTCAACGCGCTGGTGCGTCAGAACCTGGAACTGTCCGCTTCGGCACGTTACGACCATTACGACACCTACGGCAAATCGTTCACGCCAGGCGCCAAGGTCAAGTGGTCGCCGATCCCGCAAGCATCGGTCCGCGCCACCTACGCCAAAGGCTTCCGCGCGCCGAACGCGGCCGAAGTCGGCACCGCCAGCTCGTTCTTCGTGTTCCACTCGGTCAACGATCCGATCCTGTGCGCCGACGGCAAGCCGACCACCGCCGGCAACGTTCCGACCTCGTGCAACTTCACCCCGCCGTTCGTGCAGGTCACGACCAAGGACCTGGAGCCGGAGAAGTCCAAGTCGTACACCCTGGGCCTGGTGCTGCAACCGCTCAAGAACGTCAGCGCGACCCTGGATTACTACAACATCGAGGTGAACAACCAGATCAATACCGCGGCCGGTCTGCCAGGCTTCGTGCCGACCTACGTGCGTAACGCGATTGCGCCGATCGATATCGCCAACGGCTCCGGCGGCACCGCCGCCGGCCTGCCGCAAGTGGGCACCATTGCTTACGCCACGTCCGGCTACGTCAACTCGGGCGGCACCACCACCCGTGGTATCGAACTGGATCTGACCGCAACCCACAAGACCACCGACTTCGGCAATTACCGCGCCAACCTGTCGTTCAACCACATGATCAGCTATGAGCTGAACTCCAGTGGCAAGACGTACGAACTGGCCGGCACCCACGGTCCTTCGGTCATTTCCGGCAACACCGGCAATCCGAAGAACCGCGCACAGCTGACCCTCGGTTGGGACAAGGGCGCCCTGGGCGTGACGACCACGTTCAACTGGGTCGACTCGTTCTCGGCACTGGACCCATCGGTGGAAGTCAACGACTGCGCCGACGTGGCTGACGTGTCGGGCCGTACCTACTACTTCGGTACCACCACGCCGGACGCTTACTGCCGCATCAACTCGTTCCTGACGGCCGATCTGAACATGACCTACAAAGTCAGCAAAAACCTGACCTTGCGTGCTTCGATCCTGAACCTGTTCGACAAGGCGCCGCCAATCGACGTGGCTACCTACGGCAACGCCAGCAACCTGACTTCGTACAACGCTTCGTTGCACCAGTCGGGCGCAGTGGGCCGTTACATGAGCATCGGCGCGAACTACAACTTCTAAGCTGGTCTGCAAACAGCGGCTTCGGCCGCATGGCAGCAAGGCGCGCGGTAGGGCGCCTTGCTGTCCCCTCAAAGGTGCTTCGGCACCTTTTTTTTTGGCTATGTCACCGTAAAGTACGGGGAGGCGCAGCCAATGCCGCTCAGCCGCGCCTCGGCCGTGGCGATGCGCGCGCCATCCACGGCCCAGCGCCAGCCCAAGTAATTGGCCAGGTAATGCGAGGCCACCCCATGAAAATGCCGTAGCCACTGCTTGAACCGGCTGTGATATGCGTTCACATTCTGCACGTGCCACTGTCCGTGCACGCGCGCGCCGGCCGACTGATTGACGGCGCGGTGTACTACGCCGTGCTCGCGGGCGAAACCCGGGTAGGCCGGGTGGCCGTCGGTGACCAGCATGCAGCCGGGCGCCAGTACCGGCTTCAGATGAGTAGTCAACTGGGCGCGCCGAAGGGGCGCTCGTCCCGTGACGGCGTCATGGGTGCGCCCGGCGCGGTCGCGCGCGACCAGAATGCATACGTGTTCTTTTGAGATGCCGCGCCGCGATGCCACTCCGCCGCGCCGGCGCGGTGCACGGGTCAGGCGGCGCG
>CALRYE020000137.1:0-18654 GCA_943372275.1 Janthinobacterium lividum | reverse complement strand
CCGTCATTCCCGCGCATGCGGGAACCCATGCTGAGCCGGCTTCCATAGTGCTGCATGCTCAGCATGGGTCCCCGCTTTCGCGGGGATGACGGAGCAAATGGCAGTGGTTTTGAAATAAATGCGTGTTCTGCGACACCCTCCTTCGCGAGAACGAGGCTCCAAGCGTTTCGGAACGATAATCCCCTCGGGAGGCGCCTCGTTTTTACTTCGATTTCATATGGTGTAAGATGCCAGACTCGCGACCTTTTCAGACTGGACCTGGCTGATGAAATTTGTCTCCACCATCGTTGGATTTATTCTGTTCATTCTGTTTTTCGGCTTCGCGCTTAAAAACACCCAGGAAGTCGATCTGCACTTCTTCCTGAACTACGAACTGCGCGGCCCGCTCGTGCTCATGCTGCTGGCGTTCTTCATCACCGGCGCCGCCCTGGGCATCCTGGCCGTGACCCCGACCGTGTTCCGCCACCGCCGCGAACGCACCCGGGCCCAGGACGCCATCGAAGCGCTGCAAAGCGTCGCCCGCACCAGCACGACCCAGCCGCAGCCCGACAGCATCACCACCCAGCGCTAAGCTGGTGTTGTCCCGACTCACAAAACGATAACAAAAAGAACAGCATGGAATTTGAAATCTGGATGTTGCTTGGCATCCCTTTATTCTTCGCATTGGGCTGGATCGCCGCCCGCGTCGATATCCGGCAACTGCTGTCCGAATCGCGCACCCTGCCGCGTGGCTACTTCAAGGGCTTGAACTTTCTACTGAACGACCAGCCGGACAAGGCCATCGACGCCTTCATCGAGATCGTCAAGTTCGACCCGGAAACGGCCGACCTGCACTTCGCGCTGGGTAACCTGTTCCGTCGCCGCGGCGAAATCGAACGCGCCATCCGCGTCCACCAGAACCTGCTGGCCCGTCCCGACCTGCCGCAAGACCAGCTGTCGCACGCCCAGTACGAGCTGGGCATGGATTACCTGAAGGCCGGCCTGCTCGACCGCGCCGAGGAAACCTTCAACGGCCTGATCGATTCGAGCTACAGCGTGCAAGCCCGCCGCGCGTTGCTGGAAATCTTTCAGCGCGAAAAAGAATGGCAGCGCGCGATCGACGCCGCGCTCGGGCTGCAGGGTTCGGGCGCCGGCGCCCGTCAAAAGGAAATTGCCCAGTTCTATTGCGAGCTGGCCCAGGACGCCCTGGTGCACCTGCAGCCGGCCGACGCGCTGGCGTTGCTGGACCAGGCCCTGCACGCGGACCGCAAGAACGTGCGCGCCACCATGCTCATCGGCGATGCCCAGCTGGCCGCCGGCGACACCGAGACGGCGCTACTCACCTGGCGCCGCGTGGAGCAGCAAAGCGTGCCCCACGTGGCGCTGGTGGCGCAGCGCATCATGGACGGCTACCGCAAGGTGGGGCGCCCGCAGGAAGGCGTCAACCTGCTGCGCTCCTATCTGACGGAAGCCTCGTCGATCGACCTGATCGAAGTGGTGTTCAAGGCGGTCATCGAACTGGACGGGGTGGACGCCGCCAAGGAACTGGTGCTGGAAGAGCTGCGCCGCAATCCGACCCTGCTGGGGCTGGACAAACTGCTTGAAGCGCGCCTGATGGACGCCCGCGCCGACGTCTGGGAAGAGCTGTCCATGGTCAAGAACCTGGTGCACGGCTACACCCAGAAGCTGGCGCGCTATCAGTGCAGCCACTGTGGCTTCAAGGCGCGCCAGTATTACTGGCATTGCCCGGGCTGCAGCCGCTGGGAAACCTACCCGCCGCGCCGCACCGAAGAACTTAACGTGATGAACTGACCGATGACCGCTCCGAATCTGATTTCCGCAACGCTGACCCCTTCCAGTCTGCAACCCGCCAGCCTCCAGCCAGCCAGCCAGCCGGGCGTGTCCGCTCCCGACATGGCCAGCGTACGCATCCTCGTCGTCGGCGACGTTATGCTGGACCGCTACTGGTTCGGCGACGTCAGCCGCATTTCGCCCGAGGCGCCGGTGCCCATCGTGCGCATCGAACGGCGCGAAGAGCGTCTGGGCGGCGCGGCCAACGTGGCCCGCAACGCCGCCGCGCTGGGCGCGCACTGCGCCTTGCTGGGCGTGGTGGGGGCCGATGAAGCGGGCAGCCAGGTCGAGCAGTTGCTGGCCGAATCCAACATCGACAGCCATCTGCAGCGCGACGAGGCCATCTCGACCATCATCAAGCTGCGCGTGATCGGCCGCCAGCAGCAGTTGCTGCGCATCGACTTCGAGGATGCGCCCACCGATGTGGTGCTGCGCGACAAGCTGACCCACTTCAATGCTTTGCTGCCGAACTACGACGTGGTGATCCTGTCGGACTACAACAAGGGCAGCCTGGTCAACGTGGCGCACATGATCGCCGCCGGCCGCGCCGCCGGCAAGATCGTCATGGTCGACCCCAAGGGCGACGATTTCTCGCCCTACGCGGGCGCGACCGTGCTTACGCCGAACAAGTCCGAGCTGCGCCGCATCGTGGGCAGCTGGTCCAGCGAAGAGCAGCTGACTGCCAAAGCGCAGGCCATGCGCGAGGAACTGCGCCTGGATGCGCTGCTGCTGACCCGCTCCGAAGAAGGCATGAGCCTGTACACCGCCGACAACGTGGTGCACATGCAGGCCGACGCGCGCGAGGTGTACGACGTCTCCGGCGCGGGCGACACGGTGATTGCCACCATGGCCGCCATGCTGGGCGCCGGCATGCCGATGGCCGACGCGATTGCCACGGCCAACCGCGCCGGCGGCATCGTGGTGGGCAAACTGGGTACGGCGACCGTCACGCGCGCGGAATTGTTCGGTAACTGAGCCATTGGCACCTGATGGCCCTCAATCGTGACGGGTCAACAGGGCAGCTCCCGAGGCGTTGAAGGAGGCGACGGCGGCATGTGCCGCTGTCGGGGTTTTAGTCCAACTCAAATCACTCAATCCAACGGAGAAAACTACATGATCAAGCAACTGATGCTGTCTTTGGCTACCCTGATCGCCACCATGGGCTTCGCGTTTGCGCAGGTCGACGTCAACAAGGCCGACGCTGCGGCGCTCGATTCGATCAAGGGCGTGGGGCCGAAGATGTCCCAAGCCATCCTCGCCGAGCGCAGCAAGGGCGAGTTCAAGGACTGGAACGACTTTCAGACCCGCGTCAAAGGCGTGGGCGACAAGAACGCCGTCAAGCTGTCGACGGCGGGCTTGCTGGTGGCGGGCAAATCGAAGGATGGCGCGGCAGCGGCCAGCGCCAAGCCGGCGCCGGCCAATGCCAAGCCAGCATCACAGCCTGCGAGCGCCAAACCCGCGGGCGCCAAACCTGCGGCAGCGCCGGCGAACGCCAAATCCGTCGCTGCGCCAGCGAAGGCGTGAGCTGACCGGCATACGCCGGATGTGTAGCGACTGTCGCTGACGCCGTATTGCGTGCTATAAGCCCCCGCCTTCGCGGGGGCGGCGTTGGTCGACGGTGCAGTCTCCCCAATATCCTTGTCGCATGAGAAGATACCCATCTCACTCCACACAAGGAAACTCCATGGCAAACGTTTTACCCGCGTTGCTGTCGGCCCTGCTGGTAAGCGCCAGCACTGCGCCACAAGCCGCCCCGGTCAAAGGCCCGGCCACCAGCCGCCACCAGTCACAGATCGACCAGATCGTCGGCGCCATTTCCACCCAGCGCATCGAAGCCTACGTGCGCAAACTGGTCAGCTTCCAGACCCGGCATACGATGAGCGACACCGTCTCCGATACGGTCGGCATCGGCGCGGCGCGGCGCTGGATCAAGAGCGAACTGGAACGCTGCGGCGCGCAGGCGGGCGGCCGTTTGCAGGTCGCCTTCGACAGCCACGTGGCGCCCGTCTCGGCACGCATTTCCAGGCCCACCGAGATCGTCAACGTGGTCGCCACCTTGCCCGGATCGCAACCCGAGTCGGCCGAGCGCCTGTACGTCGTCAGCGGCCACTATGACTCGCGCAACACCGACATCATGGACGAGAAGGGCGACTCGCCCGGCGCCAACGACGACGCCTCCGGCACTGCCGCCGTGATGGAGATGGCCTGCGTGATGGCGCGCCACAAGTTCGACGCCACCCTGGTCTTCATGACGGTCGCCGCCGAAGAGCAGGGCTTGCTGGGCGCCGCCCATTGGGCCGAGCAGGCCAAACAAAAAAACCTGAACGTGGCCGGCATGTTCACCAACGATATCATCGGCAGTTCGCGCGCCGACGACGGCCGCGTCGACAGCAAGCAGGTGCGCCTGTTCTCCGAGTCGCTGCCGGCAGCCAAGGAACTGTCCGACACCAGCCGCGCGCTTTTGGCCACCGGCGGCGAGAACGATTCGATCTCGCGCCAGCTGGCGCGCCACGTCAAGGAAGTGGGCGAGCGCTATGTACCGGGCTTTAAAGTCAGCGTGATCCAGCGGCGCGACCGCTACCTGCGCGGCGGCGACCATATGCCGTTTCTGGAACGCGGCTACGCGGCGCTGCGCTTCACCGAGCCGAACGAGGACTTCACCCACCAGCACCAGAACGTGCGCAAGGAAGGCGCGGTGCAGTTCGGCGATCTGCCCGAGTTCAACGACTACCCCTACATCGCCCGCGTCACCAGGGTCAACGCCGCCGCGCTGGCATCGCTGGCGCTCGCGCCGGCCGCGCCGGCCAAGGTCGGGCTGCGCACCGACAAGCTGGAAAACGATTCGTCGCTGGTATGGGACGCCAACCGCGAACCGGACCTGGCGGGCTATCGTATCGTCTGGCGCGACACCACGGCGGCCAACTGGCAAGGATCGCTCGACGTGGGCAATGTGACCGAAGCGAAGGTCAAGCTCTCGAAGGACAACTACTTCTTCGGCGTGCAGGCGGTCGACAAGGACGGCAACGTCAGCGTGGCCACCTATCCCAACCCGCTGCGCTGACCTTCCCCGCGTGACGCCGCTGGCGTCACCGAATCACCGATGCGAGCGGCCTGCAAACACCGTTAACGTCATCCCGGCGAAAGCCGGGACCCATAGAACGCATAAAGCATGTTGCGGTGCGCCGTGGGCCACCGCAACGATGGCCTACCGCAGCTGCCCGACCGGCGCATTCCCCGCCGCCGCCGCCGCAGCCGGATCGGTCAGTCGCATCGTATCCAGATACCCCTGCGCATCCGACAACCCCGCCGCGCGCTGCACCTTGTCCATCAGGTCTTCGCTGGACACGGTCCACTCCCTGAACGGCGTGGACGCAGCGGGCTGGCGGCGCATCTCGGCCAGCAGATCGGCGCGCGCCACGCCGGTGGACAGGCGCGCCTGCCAGACCTTGGCCCAGCTGGCCAGTTGCGCATCGCGTTCATTGTGCGCCAGTACCGTCAGGGCCCGATCCGCTTGCGCCGCCTGTCCCGTGTACGCGTACGCCAGCGCAGCGGATCTGGCGAAGCCGTTGACCTCATGGGCATTCTGCCAGGCCGCCAGCGCGCCTTCCACCGCCGCCGGCGCAGGCTCCGCACTGGCCAGCAGCTCGGCCCGATAGGCCGCAAACGCCGCCTCGCCCGACTTGGGATCGAGCGTGCGTGCGCGCTTCAAGTGCGTTTTGGCCGCTTCCAGGGCAGGTACCCTGGCCGCGTCGGTCTGCTGTTCGGCGATGCGCAAATGGGCCAGCCCCAGCAAATAAGCCGCCTCGACATTGGCCGGGTCCTTGCGGGTCGCCTCGGTCAGATAGGGGAGGGCCTCCTGCGCGTCGCCCCAGTCGATGCGCGCCCGGCTCAGCGTCAGGTTGCCCAGCTCGTTGAGGGGCGCGGCGGCGGCCTGCGCGCGCAGCGAGCGCAGCACCGTTTCGCCCGTCTTGCGGTCCGGGCACGACCGCAGCGTGGCGCCGGCGAGCAGAAACTCGGTGGATGCCTGCGGCAGCATGGTGAAGTCCACCCGCGCCGTCGGCAGCGACGGCAGGTCGACCTGCTTGACCTCGACGCCCTTGATGCGGTAACGCCAGATCAACTCGTCGATGTCGCCCACCTTGACGGCGAACGCTTCGCTGAACGCGGCGGCGGCCGGGCGGTCGTGGTGCACCAGGTTGAGGTACTGGTCGTGGCGCGCGCGGTTGTCGGCCGTGGACAGCATGAAGTGCGTCAGCAGCCACGACTTGGCCAGGAACTCCATGCGCACGGCGGTATCGGCCTCGAAACCGACCTCCTTGTACCCGGTGGCCGGTTCGATCACGTTCTGGTACGTGAGGTTGTAGCGGCGGCCCTTGTCGAGAAAGTAGATGTAGCGCGCGATGCTGGTCGGCGCGCGGCCGATGGCCATGTGGTTGTCGGTGAAGCGCACGCTGGAAAAGTACTGGGCGAAGCCGTCGATGTACGAAGCGGGCGAGCGGATATCGGTGTAGCGGTAGATAAAATGGCGGGTGTAGGCTTCGAACAGGTACGACAGGCTGTCGTCGAGCGGCTGTTTGGACAGCGTGGCGTTGTTCAGCGCGGTCAGGCGCTGCAAGTGCACGCCGAAACCCTGCACCCCGGCGCCGCAGCTGTTGTACAGGCCGACCGCCTCCTCCGGCTCGCCGCTGGCGATCTCGTTAAAGGTGGCCATGCGGTTGTGATAGTACAGCGTGATCTTCTGCCCGGCGCCCCGGCTGGTGTTGTAGTTCCTGGTATAGATGCGCAGCAGGTGGTCGAGCTTTTCCAGGTTGTTGAGCAGCTGGTACACATCGTCGTTGGTGGTATCGGAAAACACGATGAAATGCTGGCTCTCGGCCCGGAACCACTGCGATGCATTCTTCTGGCCGGCCACCGTCACGGTGTGCGGCGTGGCCGGCGGCGCAGGCGCCGCTGCTTGCTGCGCCATCGCGCCCGCGGTACAAAACAGCATGGCTGCGGCGAGCCCTGCGCGACGTGATCTGGTGGCCATCGATGTCTCCTGCGTGGTAGGTGGTGAGCGCGTTCTTCGACGCCCCAGCACACTAGCATGGGGTTGCTTTAAAAGCCACATATGCATGCCGGCTTTCGAGGCACATCCGCGAACAGCTTCACGGATTGGCGTTAAGATGGCTGCTTCCATCATCTCCCTCGCAGCCGTCATTCAGAGAGCCAGTGCCGACATGAGCAGACCAGTGAACATCATCCGCAGCAAAGACTTTACCGCGCAGCGCCCGTGGGGTGCGCAGGACATCGCCAACATGAACGGCGTGACCACGCGCCTGCACTGGACCGACCAGCCGTACAAGTGGCATGTCAACGATGGCGAAGAAGTTTTTGCGGTGCTCGATGGCGTCGTCGACATGCACTACCGGATCGACGGGACCGGGCATGTCGTCACGCTGAACACGGGCGACGTGTTCTTCGCCGGCGTCGGCTGCGAGCACGTGGCCCATCCGCGCGGCGAAGCACGCATCCTGGTGGTGGAGCGGGAAGGCAGCGTCTAGACCCTTGGCGCTACCACAGCGCGGCAAAATCAGCCGACGGGGTGTGAGCGCAGCGGCCGCCGTGGCCGCGCCGCTCAAGCCTGCACGGACAGGTAGGCGTGCAGCTGCGCCACCACGGCGGCGCCTTCGCCCACGGCCGCCGCCACCCGCTTGGTCGAGCCGGCGCGCACGTCGCCGATGGCGAACACGCCCGGCACGGTGGTTTCCAGGTGCCCGTGCATGGAGCCGTCGGCGTTGAGCATCTGGCCCGTCACGCGGCAGCGCGCCAGCATCACGCTCACGCCCGTGCGCACGAAGCCGTGCTGGTCGACCTCGACCCCGCAGCCATCGAGCCAGGCGGTGTTCGGATCGGCGCCCACGAACAGGAACACGCTGCGCACCTCCTTGCGGCAGCTCTCGCCATTGCGGTGGCGCAGCGTGACGGCGTGCAGGCAGCTGGCGTCGCCTTCCAGCGCGGCCAGTTCGGTGTGGGTGTGCAGCGTGATGTTGGGCGTGGCGGCGATGCGCTCGATCAGGTAGCTCGACATGCTGGCGGCCAGCGACGGGCCGCGGATCAGCATGTGCACATGGGCGGCGTGTGCCGACAGGAACACGGCGGCCTGCCCGGCCGAGTTGCCGCCGCCGACCAGCACCACCTCTTCGCCCTTGCACAATTTGGCTTCGATGGGCGAGGCCCAGTAGTAGATGCCGCAGCCTTCGTACCGTTCCAGTCCTTCCAGCTGCGGCTTGCGGTAGCGCGCCCCGCATGCCAAGACCACCGAGCGCGCCTTGACCATGCTGCCGTCGGCCAGCTCCAGCCGCAGCGGCTGGGTGTTGGCGGCAGTGACCGACCCGGTGTCGCAATGCAGCCGCACCGCGTTGGCGGGGATCGCCACTTCGGCGCCGAACTTCTGCGCCTGCACGAAGGCCCGGCCCGACAGCGCGCGGCCCGAGATCCCGGTGGGGAAGCCCAGATAGTTTTCGATGCGCGCGCTGGCGCCGGCCTGGCCGCCGAAGGCGCGGTTCTCCACCACCAGCACCGACAGGCCTTCCGAGGCCGCATACACGGCCGTGGCCAGGCCGGATGGCCCCGCGCCGACCACCAGCACGTCGACCAGCTTGTCCGGGTCCAGTTCGGGCAGCAGGCCCAGGCAGCGCCCCAGTTCGGCCAGGGTGGGGTTCTTGCGCACCGTGCCGTCCGGGCACACCACCAGCGGCAGTTCGTCGCGCGTGGGCTGGTACAGCTCGACCAGGTCGTGCGCGTCGGCATCCAGCGCCGGGTCGCGCAGCATGTAGGGGTGGCCGTTGGCCGACAAGAAGCTCTGCAGGCGGAACAGGTTGACATTGCCCGGCGGGCTGACCAGCAGCGGCGCGCTGGCGCCCGCTTCGATCAGGTTGACCCGGCGCAGGATCAGCGCACGCATGATGCGCTCGCCCAGATCGGCTTCGGCCACCACCAGCGCACGCAGCTGCGCCGGGCCGATGGCGATGGCTTCCAGGCGCCCGCGCGCATGGCCGCTGACCAGCGTGGGGCGCCCGGACAGCTGGCCCACCTCGGCGGAGAATTCACCCGGACCGTGCTCGGTGATCGGGCGCGCATGGCCGCGCCCGTCGCACTGGCTGATGGCCAGATGGCCGCTCAGCACCACCAGCATGCCGGGACCGGCTTCACCGGCGCGAAACACCGTCTGGCCGTCATCCCAGCTGCGCAACTGGCCGAAGCGGCGCAGGCGCCCGATCTCGGCCGCTGTCAGGTGTGGAAACACCTGGTCGCGGCGGGCGACGAGCAAGGCCGCGCCGGCGTTTTCTCTGACAAACTCGGGGGTGGTATCGGTCGCCATGGCAGTGGTTCCAGTCGCAAAAGACGGCATCGAGGGATGGCATTAGTCTATCAGCTCGCGGCGCGCCTTCATACGTGGAAGGGCGGCGTGGATTAGAATGACATTTTTGTCAAACTGCAAAAGAGTATTCATGTCCTACCTGACGATTGAACAGACCATAGGCAACACACCGCTGGTGCGTCTGGTACGCCTGCCGGGCGCCGATGCGGCGGCACGCAACAACATCATCCTGGCCAAGCTGGAGGGCAACAATCCGGCGGGCTCCGTCAAGGACCGCGCGGCCATGGCGATGCTGCGCGGGGCCGAGCAGCGCGGCCAGATCAAGCCGGGCGACACGCTGATCGAAGCGACCAGCGGCAATACCGGCATCGCGCTGGCCATGGCGGCGGCTATCCTGGGCTACAAGATGCTGCTGCTCATGCCCGACAACCTGTCGATCGAGCGGCGCCAGAGCATGGCCGCGTATGGGGCCCAGATCATCCTCACGCCCAAGACGGGCGGCATGGAATACGCGCGCGACATGGCCGAGCAGCTGCAGCGCGACGGCCGCGGCATCATCCTCGACCAGTTCGGCAACGCCGACAATCCGCGCGCCCATTACGTGGGCACGGGGCCGGAAATCTGGCGCGACACGGAAGGGCGCGTGACGCACTTCATCAGCGCCATGGGCACCACCGGCACCATCATGGGCGTGTCGCAGTATCTGAAAGAGCAGAACCCGGACGTGCGCATCGTCGGCGCCCAGCCGGAAGAGGGCTCGCAGATTCCTGGCATTCGCAAGTGGCCGGAGGCGTACATGCCGAAGATCTTCGACAAGGCGCGCGTCGATCAGGTCGAGAGCGTGTCGCAGGCCGCGGCCGAACAGATGGCGCGCCGCATGGCGGTCGAGGAAGGCATCTTCTGCGGCATCTCGGCCGCCGGCGCGTGCGAGATCGCCCTGCGCGTGTCGCAGACGGTGGAAAACGCGACCATCGTGTTCATCGTGTGCGACCGGGGCGACCGCTACCTGTCGACCGGCATTTTCCCGGCCTGATCGCCTCCCCCAACGACAAAGCGCCGCCACCCTTCATTGAAAGGGTGGCGGCGCTTTGATCGCTTCAGGGCTTGAAGGGTTGTGGCTTTATAGCTCCAAAGCCTCGACACCTCAACACCTTGCATCAGGCCGGCAGGCGCGCGGCCGCGAAGGTCGCCCAGCCGGTCGGTCTGCCAGGCTTATGCCTGTGGTTCGCCTTCTTTCGGCTTGAACTGCTTGTCGCTGATGCGGAACTTGTTGCGGCGGTCGCCCATGAGGTAGCGCAGGTCGCGGATCGACAGGTCGCTCACTTCATGCATGCGGATCAGCAGCGAAGCGCCCACCGGCAAGCGGTGGTGGCGGATCTTGGAGATCACCGGCGGCGCCACTTCCAGCGCGCGCGACAGGGCCGCGTCGTTTTTCAGGCGCAGGTTCTCGATGAGAGTGTCGAGTAATCGGTTAGGGTTGTATTGCAGCAAATCATCGGAGTCCGAATCGCTGTTCATATCAATGCCGACTTGGTTTGTCATGATGTCAAAAATTCCTTGTGTGAGTGGTACTGCACCGGTCACGCTCGGCCATTGCGCCGCGGGCGCCTTGCCGGTGTGTCCCCGCGACTTATTCCCGGGTAACTACTTTTAAAAATATATACACAATTGTACAACCCTTTTCTAATCTAGTAACTGAAAGCAATTAGATTACAAAAAGATTACCGGTTTGCGTTGTCTAATCGCAACATAGCCGCATTGCAATTCTCTCATAAAACCACGCAATAATAATTGTGTTTTCAGAAAACTTAAGTGTAAGACAATCGGGGATGGCGTGCCGCACAATTCCGTTAAAAACTGGCAGAAATGCAAGAAATTGCGGAGTATGCACTATTCTTGGGCAGGAATCAGGGGCCGAATATCCCGCCGGGGTGATGCATACTCCCCGGGGGTATGAGATGAAAACAAGCGCTGTTCACTGGCAATGAAGGTTACACCGGTTACACTTGATTACAATATATTTGCCTGAAGCTTAATTAATATTGCTCTCGGCCCGTATCAGCCGAACCGCTTCGCCCAGCTCGAGCACGGCCATGGCGTAGAAATAACTGCGGTTGTACTGAGTGATGGCGAAGAAATTATCGTTGGCCAGCCAGTAGGCGGTCGGTTCGGCGCCGTTCTGCAGGTCGATCAGGCCGTACAGCTGGCCCTTGGGCAGCTCGCCGTCGGGCGCCACGCCGGCGTCGCGCAATTCCCTGGCCGTGAAGCGGGCCGACAAGCCCTGGTTGATGAAGCGTTCCCACTCGCGCCTGGCGGACACCTGCACGGGAAACACCGCCGCGCCGTTGTGCTGTTTCTGCCAGCCATGCTGCACCAGGAAGTTGGCCACGCTGCCGATGGCGTCGGTGGCCGAATTGCGCAAGTCGACCACGCCGTTGTTGTCGAAGTCAACGCCATACGCCAGCACGCTGCCGGGCATGAACTGCGGCATGCCGATGGCGCCGGCGAACGAGCCCAGGACGCTGAACGGATCTTCGCGATTCTTGCGCGCCAGCAGCAGCACGTTTTCCAGCTCGTTGCGGAAGAACGCCATGCGCGCCACCCGGTTCGGGGTTTCCGGATAGGCAAAGGCGAGGGTGGTCAGCACGTCGACCACGCGAAAACGGCCGGTATTGCGGCCGTACACGGTTTCCACGCCGATGATGCCGACAATGATCTCGGCCGGCACGCCGTACTCGGCTTCCGCGCGGGCCAGTGCGGCCACGTTCTCGTTCCAGAACTTGACACCCGCGCCGACCCGGATCGGCTCGATCGTCAGCTCGCGGTAGCCCTGCCAGTTTTTCGGCTTACCGGGCGGCGCCGGCTTGACCAGCTGGACCGCCGACTCGATGTAGCGGATCTGCGAGATCAGCCCGGTCAGCTCGCTGCGCACGAAACCGTGACGCAGCGCCAGCTCGTCGGCGAATGCGCTGACGGCAGCCCATTCGGAAAAGTTGACCTGCTCGCCCTGGTAATCGATCTTGGGCGCCACGTGCACATACGGCGCCCGCTTGGGGACGGCCTCGACCGCCTTGGCCCTGGCGGATTTGCCCGCCTTGCCGGTCTTGCCAGCTTTGCCGGCATTGGCCTTGGACGGCTTGGCTGCCTTGGACGAGTTGGCGGCCCTGGCTTTGGCGGCTTTGGCGGCCTTGGTGGATTGGTCGGCGCTCGGGGCAGCGCTTACGCTGGTGGCGCCAGCGCCCATCGCCAGCGCCAGCAGTACAGCATGCAGTAATTTCATCGGGAGTCGGATAACAGGCGTTTCAGGGTGGCTGCCAGACGCGGCGCGTTGGCCGCGGGCGCATATTTATAGGCGCTGTAGAGTTGCAGGAATCGGGCGACGGCAGCTTTCCTGTCACCCGGCAGATCGGACGCGGCCAGACGCTGGGCATACGCGTTTGGACCTTCGTCGCTGGCGCGCGCCATGCCGAGCCGGGCCATGTGTTCGCACAGCGCCGAGTATAGCGCATCGACCGGGTCTTTCCGGGCTCTGCGGCGCTGTGCGCGCGCCACAAACAACAGCGCCGCCAGCGCCGCCACGCCGGCCAGGGTGCGCCAGTGCCACAGGGTCGCGCCGGCCGTATCGAGCAGGCCGCGCTGGCGCTCCGGCGTGTAGTTCAGCACCCACTGGCTCCAGCCATTATTGAGCGCGCCGAGCTGAAAGCGCAGCCTGGCGGCCCAGGAATTGGGATCGCTGCCGAAGTCCATCAGGTTGCCCAGCTGGGCCAGCCCGAAGCCGTCCTGCGGCGCGCGCGCGCGCGGCACCGGCTGGGAAATGCGCGAGGGCGACACGGCCGCGGTGGGGTCGACGCGCAGCCAGCCGCGCCCGGCCAGCCAGACTTCGGCCCAGGCGTGCGCGTCGGACTGGCGCACCGTGACGAAACCGTCCACCGGATTGGGCTCGCCGCCCTGGTAGCCGGTGACCACCCGCGCCGGCACGCCGGCGGCGCGCATCAGCACCACGAAGGCGCCCGCGTAGTGCTCGCAAAAGCCGGCGCGGGTGGTGAACAGGAATTGATCGACCGAGTCGCGCCCCAGCACCGGCGGCTCCATGGTGTAGCTGAAGCCGGCGCTGGAAAAGTGGCGCAGCACGGCGAGCACGCGCGCCAGCGGATCGCGCTGACTCGCTTGCAGGGCCCGGCCGGCGGCCAGGGTGCCCGCGTTGAACCCGGCGGGCAAGGTCAGCCAGCGCTCGCGCCCGGCCAGCGTGGCTCCGGCCTGCAAGGCGTAATCCGGGTACGAGGCCACGTCGTAGCGCACGCGCTGCTCGAGCGGATACTCGGCGGCCATCTCCAGCTCGGCCGAGGCATTGACCCGGTTGCCGGGCAGGTGCGGCAGCTGCTCGGGCAGGTCGAGCGCGAACAGCCAGCGGTTGCTGGACGGCTCCAGCGTCACCTGATGGCGCACGCGCGCGCCGCGGATGGTCACATCGATGCGCTCCGCCGCGCCGCCGCCCGGCGTATGCACCTGGGTCCAGGTGCGCCCGTCGAAGTCGCCCAGCACCACGCCGCGCCAGTACAGCTTCGACTGGGCCGGCACGGGATCGATGAACTTGACGCGAAATGCCGGCTCGTTCGACTGGGCCAGACTGGACAGGTTACCGGGCGCCATGGTGTTCGACAGGCCGGTCTTGCCGCCGGCGGCGTCGCCCGGCATGCCCCACAGCGGACCCTGGATGCGCGGGAAGACGAAGAACAGCAGCAGCGCCACCGGCGTGGCCAGGGCCAGCATCTTGGCCGCCATCAGCACGCGCCGGCGCAGCGGCGGCACCGCGCCGGTGAACTGGAACGTCATCTGCACCGTCAGCAGCGCCACGATGGAAGCGATCATCAGCAGCGCCGTGCCGAAGCTCTGCGAATAACAGAAATTGGTCAGCGCCAGAAAGAAGCACAGGAACACCACCACGAACAGGTCGCGCCGCGCGTGCATCTCCAGCATCTTGAACGCCACCAGCAGCACCAGCATGGCCACGCCGGCGTCGCGCCCCAGCAGGGTCGAATAGGTCAGGTAGATGCCGCCCATCGCGCCCAAAGCCAGCGGCAGCAGCAGCAGCGAGCGCGGCATGCGCTTGCCCATCAGCGTGACCGCCGCGCGCCACACCAGGGTGGCGCCGCACACCGCCGACACCCACGGCGGCAGGTGCGCCGTGTGGGGCGCCAGCACCAGCACGGCCGCGCCGATCAGCAGCAGGGTGTCGGCCTTGTCGCGCGACAGCGTCATGCGCATGCGGGCCAGCGCGTTCATGGCGCCTCCGCCAGGCCGTACAAGGCCAGCGCGCGCAGGCACGCCGCCTGGTGCGCCGCGCCGTGGCTGTTGGGATAGACCTGCCCGCTCAGGCGAAAGCCGTACGTCAGGCCGCGCTGCTCGGCGTCGAGCACCCAGCGCGTCATGCGCGACAGGCGCAGTTCCAGGTCGAGCTGCGGCGCCAGCGCGTCGAAGTCCAGCACCAGTTCGTCGATGGCGCCGCTGTCGAACTGCTTGGTCACCAGTTGCCCGCCCAGCGACGGATCGAGGCGGGCGATCTGGCGCCACGCCAGATGCCGCATCGGGTCGCCCGGCTGGTAGCTGCGGATGCCGGCGAAGTTCTCCTGTCCGGGCGCGCCGTGACCTTCGTCGGACGCGCTGCCGGACGAGGGCAGGGGCGGCGCCAGCGGTTCGGGGTAGGGGTAGACCAGCGCGCGCAGGTCCGGCTGCCAGTAGCTCCAGCCGCGAAACAGGCCGAGGGGAAAGCGCGTGTGCAGGCGCACCCGCGGCGCGTCGAGCAGGCCGCGCACGCTCGCCGGCGTGGACAGCGTGACCTGGCTGGCCGCGCCCGACGCCACATCGCTGACCTGGCGCGCGGACGGCACGGTGGCGAAATCGATCCACACGGCGTAGCGGTCGACCCGCGTGCGGTTACTGATTTGCAGTTCGAACTGGGCCTCCTCGCCGGCGAACACGGGCTGCACGCGGATCGGCCGCAGGTGCAGGTGCGCCAGGTTGCGGTAGGTGAGCACCATGTCGACCACACCGCAGGTGGCCAGCGCGAAGGTGAGCGCAAAGCCCAGGCCCAGGTTGTAGTTGATCGAGCCGATCATCAGCACCAGCAGCAGCGCGCAATAGCCCATGCCGGCCCGGGTGGGCAAAATGAACACCCGGCGCTGGTGCAGGAATACCTCGCCCGGTTCCAGGTCGCGCTGGCCGAACAGCCACAGTTCGGCGCGGCGCCGGAGCCGGAGGAAAGCGGCGCGCATCGCAGTCATCGCGCCGCTTACAGGGCCACCGATTTTTGCAGCTGCAGCACCAGGTCGCGGCTGGCCAGCGCCGTGCCATGGGTCGATTTGAGCGGGCGCAGGCGGTGCGCGCACACCGGCACCAGCACTGCCTGCACGTCTTCCGGCACCACGTGGTCGCGTCCTTCCAGCGCCGCCCACGCGCGCGCCGCCTGCAGCAGGGCGATCGCCGCGCGCGGCGACAGGCCTTCGGCGAACATGCCGTTCTGGCGCGACGCCTGCGCCAGCGCCTGCACGTAGTCGATCAGCGCGCCCGAGGCGTGAATCTGACGCAGGCCGGCTTGCGCGGCCGCCAGTTCGGCCGGCTGCATGGCCGCCGGCAGCGCTTTCAGCATGGCGCGCCGGTCTTCGCCCATTAACAGGGCGCGCTCGGCGGCGGCGTCCGGGTAGCCCAGCGACAGGCACATCAGGAACCGGTCCAGCTGCGACTCGGGCAGCGCGAACGTGCCCACCTGGTGCAGCGGATTCTGGGTGGCGATGACGAAGAACGGCGACGGCAGCGCGCGCGTGACGCCGTCGGCGGTCACCTGGCGCTCCTCCATCGCCTCCAGCAGGCCCGACTGGGTCTTGGGCGTGGCGCGGTTGATCTCGTCGGCCAGCAGCACCTGGGTGAAGATGGGGCCGGGGTGGAACACGAAGCCGTTCTTTTCGCGCTCGTACACCGAAATGCCCGACACGTCGGCCGGCAGCAGGTCGCTGGTGAACTGCACCCGGTTGAAGTTCAGCCCCAGCGAAATGGCCAGCGCATGGGCCAGGGTGGTCTTGCCCACGCCGGGCACGTCTTCGATGAGCAGGTGGCCGCCGGCCAGCAGGCAGGTCAGCGCCTGGCGCACCTGCAGATCCTTGCCGACCACGATCTGGCCGACTTGATGGGCTACGGCGTGCATTTTTTTAAACATGTTCGATTTAGCTTTATGCGTGAAGGCGGTTGCGGGCGGCGTGGTAAATTAGCGCTTCGTCACGTTTCTGCGGCAGGCGGTACCCGACACGTAGCGGCATTATTGATTCTAAGCGAGAACGGCTCTTCTGAGGCAACATTGATGACCTCGCGACTGCACCCACACCCATGAGCACAGCTATCTTTACGCACCCCGACTGCATCCGCCACGACATGGGTGAATGGCATCCCGAGTCGCCGGCGCGCCTGCAGGCCATCGAAGATCAACTGATCCTGGCGCGCCTGGACGGCCTGATCGAGCGGCGCGTGGGCCAGCATGCGCTGCCGGCCGCGCTGGCGAGCAACCACAGCGCGGGCGCCATCGCGCTGGTGCGCGACAACATCCCCGCGCTGCCCGGCGAGCTGTATCCGCTCGACGGCGACACCCTGCTGTGCGCGCACAGCTACCACGCGGCGCTGGGCGCGGCCGGCACCGCCGTGGCGGCCACCGACGCGGTGCTGGCCGGTGAATGCGACAACGCGTTCTGCGCGATCCGCCCGCCCGGCCACCACGCGCGCCCGTCCGCGGCGATGGGGTTTTGTCTGTTCAACAACGTCGCCATCGCCGCCCGCCATGCGCTCGCCGCCGGCGGGCTGGAGCGCGTGGCCATCATCGACTTCGACGTCCATCATGGCAACGGCACCGCCGAATCGTTCCAGGGCGACCCGCGCGTGCTGATGGCCAGCTTCTTCCAGCATCCGCTGTATCCATACACGGAGCCGGAGCCGATTACCGCCACCTGCGTGAACATTCCGGTGCCGGCGCGCAGCAAGGGCGACGTGGTGCGCGCGCTGGTCACCGAGCACTGGCTGCCTGCGCTGCACGCGTTCCAGCCGCAGATGCTGTTCATCTCGGCCGGCTTCGATGCCCACCGCGACGACGACCTGGGCGGCATGGCGCTGGTCGAGGCCGATTACGCATGGATCACCACCCAGATGCTCGAGATCGCCCGGCTGTATGCCAATGGCCGCGTGGTCAGCTGCCTGGAAGGCGGCTACAACCTGTCGGCGCTGGGGCGCAGTGTGGTGGCGCACGTCAAGGCGCTGGCCGAGATCTGATCCGCACCCGACATTCAGCGCGAAATCCAGTGCGAGATTCAGCGCGACATTCAGCGCGGAATTGCGGCGCCCTGTCGCATATCCGCACCATCTTTATTTTTCAATCGCGCTCGATTGACGGTCAAAATACTGCCGCGTAGGCTGGACATCTCGGTTTCTATCGTTCTTCTCGTTCTTCTCGCTCATTGCGTCTGGAGGAATCATGAACACCTGTTCGCGCAGTTTTCGCCGCACCGCTGTCACGCTGTACGCGCTCCTGCTGGCCACCCTGGGCAGCCTGGCCAACGCCGCCAACTACACCCTGTGGGTCAACGGCCGCAAAGGGGAAGCCGGCGCCGGCGACTACGACAATTTCGCCTACTGGGGGCCGGCCACGGTGCCCGCCGGGGTCAATAAAAAAGCCGTCAACTGGGACGGCTACAACAGCATCGCCTCGCAAAACGGCAAGCTGCGCAACGCGCTCGACTGCTTTTGCACGGGGACCAACTGGTGCTACCTGGTCACCTATAGCGCGGGCGACCTGATGCTCGGCTACACGCTGGCCAATTACGGCGGCTCCAGCCGATTCAAGAAAAACGCCACGCCCAACGCGGGCGGCGAATGCGGCAACAGCGACGGCAGCGCGCAGACCGGCTGGAACATCAAGTGGGTGCGCGCGGCGGCGGGGGCGGCCGGCGGCACCGAGCTGTCCGACGCGGGCGCCTGGACCACTTCCGAGCCGCTGGTGAGCGACCTGAAAACCAGCACCGCGCGCGCCATGTACGACCACAACAACACGCGCGATATCTGGTTCTACATGTACGCCGGCGCGCGCGGCACGCTGTACTCGGGCCTGCTGCCGGGGCAGGACGACGAAGTCGTGGCTTACCACAGCAGCGGCGGCGTGTCGGGCAGTTCCGGCTCGTCGTTCTGCAATCCGCGCGACTGGTTCTGCAACGACCTGACCCTGGGCGCCGGGCCGAACCAGGGCGGACGCGCCAAGTGGAATTACCATTCGGTGGTGTTTCGCGACGATGGTGAAGACTACAACCACTACGGCAACGGCAACTGGCAAGGCATCATCGGCGTGGTGCGCGATGCGGTCGTGAACAGTGCCCAGTAGATACCGGCGGGCCGCGGCAGCCGTCGCCATCGCCGTCGCCGTCATTGCGTTA
>CALRYE020000136.1:0-18863 GCA_943372275.1 Janthinobacterium lividum | reverse complement strand
CCTTAGGCGCCCCGCCGCTTTGCGGCGGTAGATGGGCGATTCGGAGAGGGTTTGCGCGGGTACGCGCAAACCCTTCGAATGACGCACGGGGCACCCGCGTTCCGTCCAGACAAACAAAAATGGCCTCCCGCAGGGGAGCCCATTCTTGTTTGTTCTGGCGGAGACCGGCGCCTTAGGCGCCCCGCCGCTTTGCGGCGGTAGATGGGCGATTCGGAGAGGGTTTGCGCGGGTACGCGCAAACCCTTCGAACTCACCGTCTTCCGTCCAGACAAACAAAAATGGCCTCCCGCAGGGGAGGCCATTTCTGTTTGTTCTGGCGGAGACGGTGAGATTCGAACTCACGATACAGGTATAAGCCGTATGCATCCTTAGCAGGGATGTGCCTTCGGCCACTCGGCCACGTCTCCTTTCTTACCCAGCATTTGCCAGATCAGAAGACCAAGATCATACCGGCTGATCCCGGGTTAGGTCAATGAAACACCAGCACTTTTTTTGAAAAATCTTACGCTTTTTCCAAATCGAACGCCTTGTGCAGCGCGCGCACCGCCAGTTCCATGTACTTTTCGTCGATCAGCACGGAAATCTTGATTTCCGACGTGGAAATCATCAGGATGTTGATGCCCTCTTCCGACAAGGTGCGGAACATCTGCGACGCCACGCCCACGTGGCTGCGCATGCCCACGCCCACCACCGATACCTTCGACACCTTGGCGTCGCCCAGCACCTTGGCCGCGCCGATCTCGTCCTTCTGGCCTTCCAGCACGGCCATCGCCTTGACGTACTCGCCGCGCGAGACCGTGAAGGTGAAGTCGGTTTTTCCTTCGACCGACTGATTCTGTATGATCATGTCGACTTCGATGTTGGCGTCGGAAACCGGCCCCAGGATGTGGTACGCCACGCCTGGCTTGTCCGGTACGCCCAGCACGGTGATTTTGGCTTCATCGCGATTGAATGCGATGCCGGAAATGACGGCTTGTTCCATGTGTTTATCTTCCTCAAACGAAATCAGGGTGCCCGAACTGGCTTCTTCTTCGAGCGGCATCAGGGGATCGGTCAGCGACGACAGCACGCGGGTCGGAACCCGGTAGTTGCCCGCGAACTCGACGGAGCGGCTTTGCAGCACTTTCGAGCCCAGCGAGGCCAGCTCCAGCATTTCTTCAAACGTGATCGTCTTCAGGCGGCGCGCTTCCGACACCACGCGCGGGTCGGTCGTGTACACGCCGTCGACGTCGGTGTAGATCAGGCACTCTTCGGCCTTCATCGCCGCGGCAATCGCCACGGCGGAGGTGTCCGAGCCGCCGCGACCCAGGGTGGCGATGTTGCCGTGGCTGTCCACACCCTGGAAACCGGTGATGATGACGATCTTGCCGGCGGCCAGATCGGCCTTGACCTTGGTGTCGTCGATCGACTCGATGCGCGCCTTGGTGTAGGCCGAATCGGTCTTGACGGCGACCTGCCAGCCGGCGTACGACACGGCTTGCTTGCCGATGGCGATCAGGGCCATCGCCAGCAGGCCCACGGACACCTGCTCGCCGGTGGCGGCAATCATGTCCAGTTCGCGCGGATCAGGCTGGTCCATGATCTGTTTGGCCAGGCCGATCAAGCGGTTGGTTTCGCCCGACATTGCCGATGGCACCACAATAATCTGGTGCCCTGCGTCATGCCACTTGGCGACGCGTGCCGCAACGTTCTTGATGCGATCCGTCGAGCCCATCGACGTTCCGCCATATTTGTGGACGATTAAAGCCATAAGAGTGAAGTTTCCGCTCAGAAGAGAATAAAATGAAGGGCTTTACTCTACATGCCGTGGTGCAAAAAAACAAGGCACATGGCGCGTAAAGCTATACCGTATTGGTATAAGGTAATTACGAGAACGCCTATCGATCAGGCCGTTTCGAGGATGGTGGCAAGTTGCTGGCAAGGTGCTGGCTGTGCGCCACCTTGCCCACGAATCGCCCTCAGCCCGCCTTCGATTCCCAGCGCAGGACCAAGAACGACCCCTCGCCGGTACCGAAATGGTGACAATCCATGCCGATGCCGGCGGCAAACAGCAGCGCCTTGCCGGACGTGACGACCGGCAGGCGCTCGCGTTCCCACGCGGGCACGTCATTGGCCTGGTAGTGGTACTTCAGCGGTCGCGTGGGCCGGTTGTGGGCGGGCTTGAGGCGCTCGCCGCCTTTGCGGAAGTCGATCTGCAGCTTCTGCTCGCGCAGCCAGGCCGGATCGACGCCATGCTCCGCCGCCTCGATGTACAGCACGCCACCGTAATCGGGGAACTCCAGCTGGGCTTCGCCACTCCAACGGAAGAACTGGCCTTCCTTGACGAACACGCCTTCGTCGTCAGGGTCGCGCTGCCCGGGCAGATCGGCTAGTTTGGGGGTGATGTACAGGCGGTCGCGGTGGCGGCGGATGTGGCATTCGGGGTGCGTGACGAGCACTTGCGCGTCGTGGCGCGCTTCCACCAATTGCGTGACCATTTCCGTCAGCCAGGCGGTGGACGGCATGCGCAGGCCGCGCTGGGCGAACCAGTAGCGCAGCATATTGTTGGCGCGGTCGTGGCTCATGGCGCGCAGCTTGGCGACGTCCACGCAGTCGTCGGTCAAACAGGTGGCCAGATCCAGCACGGCCAGTTCGGTCAGCAGGCGCTGGGCCGACTGCGAATGCGCGGCGCTGCGGGCGAAGCGTTCCTGGTAGCCCGGGAAGGCCTGCGCCAGCGCGGGCATCACCTGGTGGCGCAAGGCGTTACGGGCGTAGCGCGGGTGGGTGTTCGATTCGTCGTCGACGTAGCTGATCGCATGTTCGGCCACGTAGGCTTCCAGTGCGTCGCGGCCCAGCGTGAGCAGGGGGCGGGCCATGACCAGATCGGGGTTGGCCAGCAGTTCAGGCGCCGAGTTGGCGCCGTCCATGCCCGACAAGCCCGCTGTGCCCGAGCCGCGCAGCAGTTGCAGCAGAACGGTTTCGGCCTGGTCGTCGAGGTGATGGGCGGTTAGCAGCAGATGCACTTTGTGCTCGGCGCACATGGCGCCCAGGGCGGCGTAGCGCAGCTTGCGGGCTTGCGCTTCGACGCCGGATTTTGATTTGGCCAGTTCCACGCGACGCGCATCGAAGCCGATGCCGAGGGTGGCACAGGCGGCCTCGCAATGGGACAGCCATGCGTCGGCGTTCGGGCTGATGCCGTGGTGAACGTGGAAGGCCAGGATGGGGATGCCGTGCTGACGGCCGTACTGCACCGCCAGCTGAAGCAAGGCGGACGAATCGAGTCCGCCGCTCAAGGCGACGGCGATGGGGGCGCCGACGGGTGCGGCGAGCGCGGCCAATGCCCGCTCGAAGGTGGCCGGGACGCTGGCGGCTGCTGGATGCTTCACTGTTGCGGGCTCGATGTAAAGAGGTTGATGTAGATGATAGGATTAATCACCGGGGTGACAAGCTGCGGTGACTGATGTTGGGTTTCAGCGCTCAGCCGGGCCGTGACAAGCCGCGATACTGCAAGCTGCCACCTCGCGCACCGCTTCAAGTGGCTATCTCGCGCACCACTTAAAGCGGCTATTTCGCGCACCACTTAAAGCGGCTACTTCGCGCATCACTTAAAGCCGCCACCACCGTGTCCCCGTGAAGGCGGGGACCCAGAGCACGCTTGAGGAGCCGCATGCTACAAAATGCAGAAACACTGATCCGAGGTGCTTGGGTCCCCGCCTCCGCGGGGAAACGGATCTGCTGTCATCGCTTTCTAACGCGCGTGCATCGCCCCGTTCTCCAGCAGCATGGCTGCCCCCCCCGCAATACCTTCCTTACTCTTCAGCCGGCGTGGTTTCCTTGAACTTACCATAGCTCATCAGCTTCTGATGGCGCTGCTCCAGCAGATCCTTGGTCTTGATGCCGGTGAACTGGCGCAACGTATCTGCCAGCGCACGCTTGAGCATCACGGCCATCTGTTTCGGATCGCGATGCGCGCCGCCCAGTGGTTCGTTGATGATCTTGTCGACCAGGCCCATGGCCTTGAGGCGGTGCGCCGTCAGGCCCAGCGCATCGGCCGCGTCCGACGCCCGCTCGGACGTCTTCCACAGAATCGAGGCGCAGCCTTCCGGCGAAATCACCGAATACGTCGCGTATTGCAGCATCAGCACGGCGTCGCCCACGGCAATGGCCAGCGCGCCGCCGGAACCGCCTTCACCGATGATGGTCGCGATCAGCGGCACCTTCAGCTCAGCCATCACGTACAGATTGTGGCCGATGGCTTCGGACTGGCCGCGCTCTTCCGCGTCGATACCAGGAAACGCGCCGGGCGTATCGACGAACGTAAAGATCGGCAGACCGAATTTCTCGGCAACCTTCATCAGGCGCATCGCCTTACGGTAGCCTTCCGGCTTGGGCATGCCGAAGTTGCGCAGGGCGCGCTCCTTGGTGTCGCGGCCCTTCTGGTGACCGATCACCATGCACGCCTGACCATTAAACCGGGCCAGCCCGCCGACGATCGACAGGTCGTCCGCATACGAGCGGTCGCCGTGCAGTTCGTGGAAATCGGTGAAAATTTCGTTCACGTAGTCCATGGTGTACGGACGCTGCGGATGGCGCGCGATCTGCGACACTTGCCACGGCGTGAGCTTGGCGTAGATATCCTTGGTCAGCTGCTGGCTCTTCTTGGCCAGCCGCTCGATCTCTTCGGAGATGTCCACCGCCGAGTCGTCCTGGACGAAGCGCAGCTCTTCAATTTTGGAATCGAGCTCCGCAATGGGCTGCTCGAAATTGAGGAAAGTTGTTTTAATCATTGTACCTCCGGGTTTATTACTGACCGCGACACCATCCGCCGCGCGGCCGATCTAGGGCGTTATTCTACTTGAACCGCTGTGCCGCAGGAAACATGGCGCGGCAAGCGGCGCACGCGCGCCCTGCCCCTGCGCCGCGTCTCCGTCCGTCTACTCGGCCGCGACAGGATCCAGGCTGCGCCACAAATACCACGTCGCCACCGTCCGCCATGGCTCCCAGTTGGCCGACACCTCGCGCGCATCGCTGCGCGACACAGGCTCGCCGGAGAAATAATTCTGGCTGATACCCTGGATCAGGCCGGGGTCATCCAACGGTAATACGTTAGGCCGAAGTAGATTAAAAATCAAGAACATCTCGGCCGTCCAGCGGCCGATGCCGCGAATCTGCACCAGCTCGGCAATGACGGCTTCGTCGTCCATCTCGGCCCACTGGCTAGCATGCACCCGCTTGGCTTTGAAATGGTCGGCCAGATCAATAATGTATTCGGTTTTGCGCTTGGACAGGCCGCACGCGGACAGCTCCACCGCCCCCGCCTTGAGCACCTGGCTGGGCGTGATCTTGGGACAGGCCAGCATCAGCTTGTCCCACGCGGCATCGGCCGCCTTGGTGGTCACCTGCTGCCCCACCACCGAGCGCGCCAGCGTCTTGAACGGATCGCTGTTGCCGACCAGATGCAGGTCGCCGAACTGGGGGATCAGCTTTTTCATGATGCGGTCGCGCTTCATGAGTTCAGCTTTCGCTTGTTCCCAGTATGCCGGCACTTCGAGTATCAGCGAGGTGGTCCCCGCGCTATCCTTTTGCAGGGCCATCATGCACGGCGCCACTTGGTGGTGCCGTCTGGTTTGTCTTCCAGGACGATGCCAGCGGCGAGCAGGTCGGCGCGGATCTTGTCGGACTCGGCAAAATTGCGGGCTTGCTTGGCCGCGGCGCGCGCTTCGATCAGCGCTTCGATGCCGTCGGGCGACTGCTCGGAGGCGCCTTGCAGAAATTGCTGGGGCGTGCGCTCGAGCAGGCCGATCACGGCGGCCAGCGCCTTGAACTGGCGCCCATCGGCCACCGACTTGCTCTTGTTCAGCTGGGTCGCCAGATCGAACAGCGCCGCCAGTGCCAGCGGCGTGTTGAAGTCGTCGTCCATCGCTTCGCTAAAGCGCGCGGCGTGTGCCTCGTTCCAGTCGACTACGCAGGCTTCGCTGCCCAGATCGACATCGGCCAGCGCCGTGTACAGGCGCGTGAGCGCACCCTTGGCGTCGTCCAGATGGGCGTCGGAATAATTCAGCGGGCTGCGGTAGTGCGCGCGCAGAATGAAGAAGCGCACCACTTCCGCGTCGTACTTTTTCAGCACGTCGCGGATGGTAAAGAAGTTGCCCAGCGACTTGGACATCTTCTCGTTATCGACGCGCACGAAGCCGTTGTGGATCCAGTAGTTGACCATCGAATGGCCAAACGCGCCTTCCGATTGGGCGATCTCGTTCTCATGGTGAGGGAACTGCAGATCGGCGCCGCCGCCGTGGATGTCGAACTGCTCGCCCAGCAGCGCGCATGCCATGGCCGAGCACTCGATGTGCCAGCCCGGGCGGCCGCTACCCCATTTCGATGGCCACTTGACTTCCTCCGGCTCGGACTCTTTCGAGGCTTTCCACAGCACGAAGTCGAGCGGATCGCGCTTGCCGGTGTTGACGTCGACCCGTTCGCCCGCGCGCAGATCGTCCAGCGACTTGCCCGACAATTTGCCATAGCCTTCGAAGCCGCGCACCGCGTAATTGACGTCGCCGTCGTCGCTCTTGTAGGCCAGGCCCTTGGCTTCGAGCTGGTCGATAATCGACAGCATCTGCGGCACGTATTCGGTGGCGCGCGGCACGTGCACCGGCGGCAGGATGCCCAGCGCCGCCGTGTCTTCGTCCATGTACTTGGCGAAGCGTGTGGTCAGCGCAAGAATCGACTCGCCATTCTCCACCGCCCGCTTGATGATCTTGTCTTCGATGTCCGTGATGTTGCGCACGTAATTGACTTCATAGCCGGACACCTTGAGCCAACGGTAGATGACGTCGAACGCCATCATCATGCGCGCGTGTCCGATGTGGCAGTAATCATAGATGGTCATACCACATACATACATGCCCACCTTGCCAGGTTCCATCGGGACGAAAGTCTGCTTGTCACGCGCAAGCGTGTTGTAAATCTTTAGTTGGCTCATCGACTTGATACTCGTAAACAGACTGCACTACGATCAGGCAATACCCTGAGCAGGCGCGGGCGCCGCAGAGGCGCGCACCGGCAGGTCGGGGATGGCATCGAGATCGTCAGTACCCTCTGTATTGTTCTTCTTTGATAGAATGGGACGTTCTGCGCAAAGTATAGCATTGATAAAATCCCGGCTGGCCGCATCTGATTCAGGTTTATTTTTGCGCGTATGCCTTGACAGGCAAACCACCCCTTACACGACCGCATTGAGCGAAGGAAGCCCGCAATGTTAGCAAGCACCATGTCCGCAACCCGATTGGTCCCATTCCTCCGCTTGCCTTCGGCCACCGGCATCGCCACCCGCGCCGTGACGCTGTTCGCCGGTCTGACGCTGGCCGGCGCCGTGTTCGCCGCGGAAGCGCCGCAAGTGTCCATCAAGACGACCATGGGCGAAATCGTGCTCGAACTGGACCCGGAAAAGGCGCCCAAGACGGTCGACAACTTCCTCAAATACGTCAAGTCGGGCTTCTACAAGGGCACCATCTTCCACCGCGTGATCGACGGCTTCATGATCCAGGCCGGCGGCATGGATGCCAAGATGAACGGCCGCACCACGCTCAAACCGATCAAGAACGAGGCCGATAACGGCTTGCACAACGACGTCTACACCGTGGCGATGGCGCGTGAAAATAACCCCGACAGCGCCACCTCGCAGTTCTTCATCAACGTGGCCAACAACGCCGGCCTCGATTATCCGAACATGGGCGGCGGCTACGCTGTCTTCGGCAAGGTCGTGCAAGGCCAGGAAGTGGTCGACAAGATCAAGGGCGTGGTGGTGGACGACATGCGCGGCCAGCAGAACGTGCCGGTGGTGCCGATCGTGATTAAATCCGTCACCGTCGTCAAAAAATAAAGCCAGACCAGAAATAGAGCAGGACCAGAGCAGGACCAGACAACAGCATCAACCGCATCACCGGACTTCGGGCCTGATTCAGGCTCCCCATTCAACACCATTATTCACACGACAGGATCACACTATGGCCGTACTTATCACCACCAATCTGGGCAATATCACCGTTGAACTGGACGCCGAAAAAGCGCCCAAGTCGGTTGCCAACTTCCTCGACTACGTCGCCAAGGGCCACTACAACAACACCATTTTTCACCGTGTGATCGCTGACTTCATGATACAGGGCGGCGGTTTCGAGCCAGGCATGAAGCAAAAGAGCGCCGAGCAGACCGTGGAAAACGAAGGCAAGAACGGCCTGAAAAACGAGCCGTACACCCTGGCCATGGCGCGCACCTCGGACCCGCATTCGGCGTCGGCGCAGTTCTTCATCAACGTCAAGAACAACAGCTTCCTCGACTATCCAGGCCAGGACGGCTGGGGCTACGCCGTGTTCGGTAAAGTCACCGAAGGCACCGAAGTGGTCGACGCGATCCGCAAGGTCAAGACTACCCGCAGCGGCATGTTCGCCGACGTGCCGGCAGAGCCAGTGATCATCGAAAAAGTCGAAGTCATCTAAGTGTCGACCGGGCATGCACCTGCTGACTCACAGCTGAACAGCCGCTGAACATGCCCGCGCTCTTCATCTCCGATCTGCACCTGCAGCCATCGCACCCGCGCACCTGCGCGGCGTTCCTTGCTTTTCTTCAGGAACGGGCGATGGCGTCGCAGCAGTTGTACCTGCTCGGCGACCTGTTTGAATACTGGGCAGGCGACGACGACCTTACCTCCCCCTTCCATCAAGTGATCGTGGCAGCCCTGCGCGCGGTCAGCGACGCCGGCGTAGCCGTGTTCTGGATCGCCGGCAACCGCGACTTCCTGGTCGGCGCCGACTTTGCCGCGGCGTGTGGCCTGACGCTGCTGGCCGAGCCGCACGTGGTCGATCTGGGTGGCACACGCGTGGCGCTGGTTCACGGCGACGCCCAGTGCACAGGCGACGTCAAATACATGGCGTTCCGCCAGCAGGTGCGCGACCCGGCCTGGCAGGCGCAGTTCCTGGCCATGCCGCTGGCGCAGCGCAAGGCCATCATCGCCGGGCTGCGCGAAGGCAGCCGCGAAGCGCACACCACCAAGTCCTACGAGATCATGGATGTCACTCCGGATGCAGTTGCCCAGTTGCACGCGCAGACCGGGGCCGACATCATCATCCATGGCCACACGCACCGCCCCGCCCTGCACCACGACGGGCAACTTGCCCGCTATGTGCTGCCCGACTGGGAGCTGGACGACGAGACCACGCGCGGCGGCTGGATCGCCGTGAGCGCCGACGGCGCCATCACTCGCCACCAGCTCGACGGCAGCATCGTCCGCTGATCCCCAAGCCCACCAACACCTGTTAAACCCTGCGTCGATTTCGCCGTTGACAAGCTCGAAACTGGTGTTATACTTCACTACAACACCACTTAGATAGTTCACCAACCAGGAGGCGCCATGCGTTACCGCAGCAGAGACCCGTCCGGAGGCCGACCATGAGCGGCGACTGGAGCGACACCACTCCCATTTACAAGCAGCTCAAAGACCGCGTCATCGGCATGATGCTCGACGGCGCCTTGAAACCGGGCGATCCGTTGCCGTCGGTGCGCCAGGTGGCGGCCGACTATCAGCTCAACCCGATCACCGTATCCCGCGCCTACCAGGAACTGGTGGACGACAATCTCGTAGAAAAAAGAAGGGGAATTGGCATGTACGTTACCGAAGGCGCGAGCGACAAATTGCTCGCCAGTGAACGCGAGCGCTTTGTGCGCGAAGAATGGCCGGCCATGGTAGAACGCATCCGCCGTCTGGGCCTGGATATCGACCAGCTGCTGCACTCGGCCAAACCGGCAGGTGCGCCATGAGCGCCGCGGTGGATAGCCTGATGGCCGATAGCGACAAGCTGACTGGCGACAAGCTGACTGGCAGCACAGCAGGCAGCGTCATCGCAGCCAATGGCCTGATCAAAAAATACGGCAAGCGCGTGGCCGTCGACAACCTGACGTTCAACATCCCATCGGGCAAGATCGTCGGTCTGATCGGCCCCAACGGCTCCGGCAAGACCACGACCCTGAAGGCCGTGCTCGGTCTGATTCCGTTCGACGGCGAGTTGTCCGTGCTCGGCTTCGATCCGCGTACCCAGCGCGACGCCCTGATGCAGGAAGTGTGCTTTATTTCCGACGTGGCGATCCTGCCCCGCTGGCTCAGCGTGGGCGACGCCATCGACTTCGTGGAAGGCGTGCATCCGCGCTTCAACCGCGACAAGGCCGAGCGTTATCTGGCCAACACCAAGCTGGACAAGAAGCTCAAGGTCAAGCAAATGTCCAAGGGCATGATCGTCCAGCTGCATCTGGCGCTGGTGATGGCCATCGATGCCAAGCTGCTGGTGCTCGACGAGCCGACCCTGGGCCTGGACATCATGTACCGCAAGCAGTTTTACCAGAATCTGCTGGAAGACTATTTTGACGAAGGCAAGACCATCGTCATCACCACCCACCAGGTGGAGGAAGTCGAACACATCCTGACCGACCTGATGTTCATCCGCGAAGGCCGCATCGTGCTGGCCGCGTCGATGGATGAGGTCGGCGAACGCTTCACCGAAGTGATGGTGGGCGCCGACAAGCTCGTCGCTGCCAACGCCCTGGCGCCGATCGACCAGCGCACGGTGTTCGGCAAGTCGGTGATGCTGTTCGATGGCGTGTCGCGCGCGCAGTTGTCGGCACTGGGGGAAACCCGCAATCCAAGCGTCGCCGATTTGTTCGTTGCGACAATGAAAGGGAGCTACGCATGAAAACCATGAAATGGCTGGTATCGCGGGAGATGTGGGAGAACAAGGGCTCGCTGTTGTGGGCGCCGCTGATCGTGGCGGCCTTGATCGTGCTGTTTGTCTCGTTCACCGCGTCGTATGGAGTACTCAGCGGACAATTTGCCAATGCCGGCGTGCATATTGATGGGGTGACGGTCAGTTTCGCCGACAAGATAGCCCGGATGACGCCCGAAGAACACGCCGGGATCGCGCGCTCCGTCGCCAGCGGCTATCTTAGCGTTGCCGCACCCTTGCTGATCGTGCTGACCGGCGTGGTATTCTTCTATTGCCTGGGTGCGTTGTATGAAGAGCGGCGCGACCGCAGCATCCTGTTCTGGAAGTCGCTGCCCATCTCGGACCAGTCGACGGTGCTGTCCAAGGTACTCGTTGCGCTGGTGGTGGCGCCCGCGATTACGGTCTTTATCGGCATCGTCATGTCGGTGATCCTGCTGCTGGTGGGCACCTTGCTGCTGGCGTTCAAGGGCGTCAATCTGTTCGGGCTGCTGGCCGCCACACCGGCCTTGTACCTGACGCCGCTGACCATCATCGCCCTGCTGCCGATCTATATCTTGTGGGCGCTGCCGACCGTGGGCTGGCTGCTGATGGTGTCGGCGTGGGCCAGGTCGAAAGTGTTTTTGTGGGCTGTGGGCGTGCCAATTCTGCTGGCCATCGTGGTGCAGTGGACCCGCTTTGTGGCGCCGCCGGGACTGGACATCCGCTGGTACCTGGAGAACGTGCTGTTCAGGGGATTGGGCGGACTGGTGCCTGGCATCTGGATGGCGGCCGACGATATCAACGTGCGACTGCTGGTGCATGCCGGCGAGAACACGATCAATATCTCGGGCATCCTGGTGGAATCGTACATGATGCTGAGCCGCCCGCAGATCTGGATCGGCGCCGTGGTCGGTGCTGCCATGATCTACGCAGCGATCAAGCTGCGCCGCTGGAAAGACGAAGGCTGATAGCGCGCCGCTAGCTGTCGATCGACGTAAAAAACGCTCCGCGGTCTGCCCCGCGGAGCGTTTTTTTATCTTCTGCAGACGGATAAAGAGCGCTTACTCGAATTGCTTCTTAAAACTGTCGAACTGCGCCTTGAGATCGTCGACTTCGCTGCGCAGGGCGGCCACTTCCTGTTCCAGTTGCGCGACCCGGCTGCCCTGCGCCGGCGCGCTCACGGTGCCGAACGACGACTCCTGCTGGGACAGCGCGGCGTCGCCGCCGAGCAGCTGGCCGTAGCGCGGCTCCTTGGTGCCGGGCGCCAGCGCCAGGCGGGCCACCAGCGGCGGATATTTGTCGATCAAGAATTGCAGGCAGGTTTCGACGTCGTTGACCGATTTGAATTCGTGCAGACGGCCGCTGCGGGTGCGGATTTCGCCGGCGGTCTGCAGACCGCGCAGCATCAGGATGGTCAGCACGGCCAGCTTGTCCTGCTCCAGCGTCCACTTGATGCGCATGCGGTGTTCGTACTTGGTCACGCGCGCGCCCGCCTGGGTGATGCCGTTGACGAACTTTCGCTGCATCAGGCGCTGCAGCACATCCTGCACCGTTTCGTCCGACAGCTGCATCACCGGGTCGCGGCTGGACAACTGATTGCAGCCGTTGGTGATGGCGTTGAGCGACATCGGGTAGTTGTCGGGCGTGAGCCCTTCTTTTTCTGCCAGCACCGCCAGTACGCGGATTTCGAACGGGTCCAGCATGGCGGCGCTGTCTGCGCCGCCAGATGTTTCAGTTGTCATGCGGTGTCCTTATTCGACCAGTTTGTTGAGCTCGGCCGAGTCCAATTTATCACATTCGGGCATGCGCGGGCAGGCAATTCCGGCCGCCTTCAGGGTGGCCATCATGCGCTCGATCTGTTCGTCCTGGCGGGCGGCGTGGTTGATCAGGCCGTGCAATGCTTTCGACAGCGGGTCGTCGCCGTTGGGGGTGACGCCGTAGGCCGAGAACAGGGTGGCGCTGCGTGACGACATGTCTTTCTGCACGATGTGGGCCGGGTTGCCCACCGCGGTGGCCCCGGCCGGCACCGGCTTGATGACGACCGCGTTCGATCCGACCTTGGCGTATTCGCCCACGGTGAACGCGCCCAGCACCTTGGCGCCGGCGCCGATGATGGCGCCGCGCTCAAGCGTCGGGTGGCGCTTGGTGCCGCTGTGCAGCGAGGTGCCGCCCAGGGTGACGCCCTGGTAGATGGTGCAGTCGTCGCCGACGATGGCGGTTTCGCCGATGACCACGCCGAAGCCGTGATCGATGAACACGCGCTGGCCGATGGTGGCGCCCGGATGGATTTCGATGCCCGTGATAATCCGCGCGACATACGAGATGAAGCGGCCGATCCACTTGAGGTTCAGCAGCCAGCACGCGTGCGCCCAGCGATGCATCATGATCGCCTGGAAGCCCGGATAACAAGTGAGTACCTCCCAGGCGTTGCGTGCTGCCGGGTCGCGTTCAATGATGCTCTTGATATCGTCGCGCAAGTTGTGGAACATAGAATGAAAGGTAGAGCAGTTGCGAGTTAGCCATGGTAGCGTATTCGCACCGGGGCTGCTGATGGTGGGGTCAAATGGCCGAGAGAGGTCTGCTGATGGCGGGGTCAAATCGCGAAGAGACGCCGGCGTGCGGTTGCGGAGCACAGTCAGCGCGTGATCGCACCACCAACCTGCGATCCGTCATCCTCGCGCACGCGAGGACCCATAGAACGTCTGCGCTTGAGTGAAACTCCAATCAGCTGTTCTATGGATCCTCGCCTGCGCGAGGACGACGGATTTGAGTGTGCGGGTAAGCGCGTTTGCCGACTTACACCTCGCGGGAAATCCGCTGACGGCGTGCTTCGTACAAACAAACGCCCGACGCGACCGACACGTTCAAGCTCTCTACGGAACCGAACATCGGAATGCCCACCAGCACATCGCACGTCTCGCGCGTCAGGCGGCGCATGCCCTCGCCTTCCGAACCCATCACCAGCGCAGCCGGCCCGCTGAAGTCGGCCTCGTACAAGCCCTTGTCCGCGTCATCGGTGGTGCCGATCAGCAGAATGTCGCGCTCTTTCAGTTCGCGCATGGTGCGCGCCAGATTGGTGACGGTGATGTAAGGCACGGTCTCGGCGGCGCCACTGGCCACCTTGGCGGCGGTGGCGTTCAAGCCCACGGCGCGGTCTTTCGGTACGATCACCGCGTGCGCGCCGACACCGTCGGCCACGCGCAGGCAAGCGCCCAGATTGTGCGGGTCGGTAATGCCGTCCAGGATCAGCAGCAGCGGCGGACCTTCGATGGCGTCCAGCAGTTCGTCCAGATTGCGTGCCAGTGCCAGCTGGCTGGCAAAGGCGATCACGCCCTGGTGGCGGCGGGTACCGACGATCTTGTCCAGACGAGCCGAATCGACCGGCATCACGCGCACGCCCAACGCCTTGGCGTTGGCGACGAGGTCGTGCATGCGGCGGTCCTGACGGGTCGCATCGACAAAAATCTCTTCCACCGACGAGGCCTCATGACGCAAACGCGAGGTCACCGCATGGAACCCGAAAATCATTTTATTCTTCATTGTATTCGCTTCTTCTACTGCTTTTAGGATGTTGTGCTTCAGGCCCTGTGCCTGAAGCGTGTTGCTGAATGTCGATTACTGACAGCGGGCGGCTTAACGCTTGCCCTTGTTGGACTTGACCTGCTTGGCCGCCGGCTTGGTGGCGCGCGATGCCGGCTTGCCGCCGCCCGAGCCGGAACCGCCCTTGGAACGACGCGGCTTGGCCGCAGCGTCTTCGGTCGTATCGAGCTGGTAGCGCGACGGGGCTTCGTCGCTGCCACCACCAGTACCGCCTTTGCCTCCACGACCCTTGGCCGGTTTGGCGTCAAGCGCCTTGTGCGCGGCGCTCTTCGGCTTGCCGGCGCCGGTGTCCGCTGCCACGCTGCCGCCGGCCAGCACCAGATCGATCTTGCGTGCTTCCAGATCGACGCGGGCCACCTGCACCGTTACGCGGTCGGTCAGCTGATAGCGCTTGCCGGTGCGTTCGCCGCGCAGCTCATGGCGCGCATCGTCGTACTGGAAGTAATCCGTGCCCAGTTCGGTGATGTGCACCAGGCCTTCGACGAACAGCTGGTCCAGCTGTACGAAGATGCCGAAGGTCGTCACGCCGGACACCACGCCGGTGAATTCCTCACCCAGCTTGTCCTTGATGAAGTAGCACTTGAGCCAGGCTTCGACGTCGCGCGAGGCTTCGTCGGCGCGGCGCTCGTTGGCCGAGCAATGCACACCCAGCGCGTCCCAGATCGTCAGATCCTTTTCGTTCTTTTGGGTGCCGGCCGCTTTGTCTTTCGCCTGTTGCTTGCGGGTGGCGTTGGACACCGTGGTGTTGAGCGCCGTCAGATCGATGCCCTTCGGCTCGTACTTTTTGCCCAGCAAAATCGCCTTGATGGCGCGGTGCGTCAGCAAGTCGGGATAGCGGCGGATCGGGCTGGTGAAGTGGGCATACGCCTCATACGCCAGACCGAAGTGACCGATGTTGTCCGGGCTGTAGACCGCCTGCTGCATCGAGCGCAGCAGCATGGTCTGCAGCAGCGACGCGTCCGGACGCTCCTTGACCTTCTTCATCAGCTCGGCATAGTCGCCCGCGGTCGGCTTGTCGCCGCCGTTCAGGTTCAGCCCGACCTGCGCCAGGAAGGTGCGCACTTGCGTGAGCTTTTCCTTGGTCGGCGAGGCGTGAATGCGGTAGGTGCCGGGGTGCTTGTGACGGATCAGCAGGTCGGCCGCGCAGACGTTGGCGGCCAGCATGCATTCCTCGATCACCTTGTGAGCGTCGTTGCGGGTGCGCGGGATGATCTTTTCGATCTTGCCCAGCGCATTGCAGACGATGTACGTTTCGGTGGTTTCGAAGTCGATCGCGCCGCGCTCCTGACGGGCTTTTTGCAGCGCGTGATAGACGTCGTACAGATTGAGCAGGTGCGGCACGATGGCCGGACGGCGCTGCGCTTCGGGACCGGCGGTGTTGCCGAGAATGTCGGCCACTTCCGAATAGGTCAGGCGCGCGGCCGAGTGGATCACGGCCGGATAGAACTGGTACGCCTTGATCTCGCCCTTGTCGGAGATGACCGCGTCGCACACCAAGGTCAGGCGGTCGACGGCCGGGTTCAGCGAGCACAGGCCGTTCGACAGCTTCTCTGGCAGCATTGGAATCACGCGGCGCGGGAAGTACACCGAGGTGCTGCGCTCGATGGCGTCGACGTCCAGCGCGTCGTTCGGCTTGACGTAATGGCTCACGTCGGCGATCGCCACGATCAGGCGGAAGCAGTTGGCGCGGCCGACCTTGACCGGCTCGCAGTACACCGCATCGTCGAAGTCGCGCGCGTCTTCGCCGTCGATGGTCACCAATGGTACGTCGCGCAGGTCGACACGGTCGACCAGGTCGGCATCACGCACTTCGGCGGGCAGCTTGGCGGCGGACTTGAGCGCGGCGGCGGAGAAGATATGCGGCACACCGAACTTGCGCACGGCGATCTCGATTTCCATGCCGGGGTCGTCCAGCTCGCCCAGCACTTCCACCACTTTACCGGTGGGCTGCTTGAAGCGCGATGGCTGCTCGACCAGCTCGACGCTGACGATCTGCCCTGCCTTGGCCTTGCCCGGCGGGCCGGCCAGCAGAATATCCTGGCCGATGCGCTTGTCTTCAGGGGCGACCAGCCAGACGCCGTTCTCATTGAGAAGGCGGCCGATCACGTGGCTGTTGGCGCGCGTGACGACTTCGACGATGGTGCCTTCCTGACGGCCGCGGCGGTCGGTGCCGGTGACTTTCGCCAGTACGCGGTCGCCATGCAGCACTTTCTGCATCTCTTTATCGGAGAGGAACAGATCTTCGCCCGGTTCATCGGGGATCACGAAGCCGAAGCCGTCGCGGTGGGCACTGACCTTGCCGGCGACAAAGCCGGAATGGTCCGCCAGCGCGTACTTGCCGGTCGCGTCGGAGCGGATCTGCCCGTCGCGTTCCATGGCGTTCAGACGCCGCGTGAGCACCTCCAGCGCGTCTGGCTTGACCTTCAGCGTGCGCGCCAGCGATTCGAGATCGATGGCCGCAGTGGCGTTGCGGAAAATGCCGAGAATGTCCTCACGGCTGGGGATGGTATGAGTAATTTGGTTCAAATGTTTTTCTGTGGTTTGTTTTTGGCAGTGACCACGGGAATGTCAAACCGGGTGACTGACACAGTGAATATTGACACGGTGATAGGCGTAGTGTAACGGAGGACCATGCAAATCGCCTAACGTGGCGTGCGCTAGCGGGTACGCGGCGCGGGGTGCGCATTCAAGTTCTGAAGATAATCCGAGTAGCGCTTTGACATTTCAATTTGTTCCGCTATAATTTTGGTCTTTCGCGGCAAGCCAAGCTTACAGCGGAAGAAAATGCAGCGTATTTGTTCGAGGTTAGCACCGAGGGTAACGAAAGTTAGTCTGGCGCAAAACTCCAAAAGCGAGTATGATAGCAGAAGTCGGCGGCAACGTCGCACAGTAGTAGATTGTAGTAAATTGTAGTGAAAAGAAGTTGCTGTATCAGTGCCCACGTGGCGGAATTGGTAGACGCGCATGGTTCAGGTCCATGTGCCGCGAGGTGTGGGGGTTCGAGTCCCTCCGTGGGCACCACTCTACCGGAAGTTATTTCCGCAAAAGTAATCGTCGTAAATGCAGTAACGCAGTAATGTAGTTGATTGAGTAGCATCAGTGCCCACGTGGCGGAATTGGTAGACGCGCATGGTTCAGGTCCATGTGCCGCGAGGTGTGGGGGTTCGAGTCCCTCCGTGGGCACCACTCTACCGGGTTAGTATATTCCCGCCGAATTAGCAGCAAGCAGTAGTCAAGTATTAAGCAGCAGCTGACAACGCCGCATCCCTCACCGGATCGCGGCGTTTTTGCTTTGGGCGGCGTTCCGGTGGCTGGAGCGCGCTTGACATGCTGCGCCAACCCGCTATGCTCGACTTAGCATATGAAAAATCTTTCACAATCTTGTCTGGCGTGCGCACTGTTGCTCATCTCTGCAGCCGTCGTCGCGGGTCCGGCGCCCTGGTTCAAGTGGCGCAGCAAGCTCGACGGCAAACTGGTGTGCGCGCAAACGGCACTCGGGTCAGGCTGGGAACAGGCCGGCGGCCCGTACCGGGACAGTCATTGCGAACGACAATCAGCTGCAAAGTAACTGTTCTACCGAAGGAGACACCCGGATCTGGTCCGCGGCAACCATATAAACTGAGGAGAAGTTAATGTTTACGAATCCCGAACAATTTGCATCCGCCACCAAGACGCTGTTTGAACTTCAGATGATGACCTTCAACGCCCTCACCAGCAAGGCGGTGCAAGGGGTCGAGCAAGTAGTGGCGCTGAATATGGCGACAGCAAAAAATTCGGTCGAAGGCTCGATCGCCAAGGGCAAGGAAATCGCCGCGGCGGCCGACGCCAAGGCGGCCATGGAAGCGGCGACCCGCAAGCCGGACGTGTCGGGTGCGGTGGTGTATGGCGAGCAGCTCAAGGTCATCATCGACGATATCCGCAGCGAATTCAATCAGGCGGCCGACGCGCATCTGGCCGAAGCCAAGAGCACGCTGACGGCGCTGATCTATGACCTGACCCAGAACGTCAAGCCGGGCACGGAGAACGCGGTCACCATCATCAAGACGGCGATCGACAATGCGTTCAAGGGCTATGAGCAGGTGACGCAGGCCACGCGCCAGGCGGTGGAGGTAGTCGAGCAGCAGATCGCCAAGGCCAGCGCGCAGGTGGCGCCGAATGAGAAGGCGGCGGGTAGCGAAGGCTGATCCGGCGCCGCCTGGCGGTTGACCGGAAGCGTTCCTGAAGTCGCTCGCGATTAACGGGAAGCCGTCCCGAAGTCGCTCGCGATTAACGGCCAGCCGACCCGAAGTCGCCGGTTCGAACAGCCCGCGCTCCAAACCGACGTCATCCTCGCGCACGCGAGGACCCATAGACCGTGTAGCGAAGCCATCGTTCTATGGGTCCTCGCGTGCGAGGGTGTCGCGAAAGGTACCGTAACTCTAGGCCACCAACTTCAAAACCGTCATTCCCGCGCATGCGGGAACCCATGCTGAGCCGGCTTCCATAGTGCTGCATGCTCAGCATGGGTCCCCGCTTTCGCGGGGATGACGGAGCAAATGG
>CALRYE020000135.1:0-19086 GCA_943372275.1 Janthinobacterium lividum | reverse complement strand
AGCGGCACCGCCGTGCCACTCAGGCGTGCGCAGGGGCGCCAGGCGCATGCCGGCATGGCCGCCCCGGCCGTCCGCCGCGCAGTTCCTCGGACTGGCGGCTGAGCGCGTCGCGCACATGCTGGGCCAGCTGCACGCGGCGGTATGGTTTGCCAAGCAGTCGCACACCGGCGTCCAGCCGCCCGCCCGTGGTCAGCGCGTCGCGCGTGTAGCCGGACGTGTACAGCACGGCGATGCCGGGAAATTCGCGCTGGGCCAGCGTGGCCATCTCGGTGCTCGACACCGGCCCCGGCATCACCACATCGGTAAACAGCAGATCGATCTTGACGCCCCCGCGCAGCACGGTCAGCGCACTGGCGCCGTCCTCCGCTTCCAGCACCTGGTACCCCAGCTCCCGGAGCGTGCCGGCCGCGGTGGCGCGTACTTCCGCGTCGTCCTCGACCACCAGGATGGTCTCGCTGCCGCCGTCGACGCTCTGCACCACGGGGGTCGGCTTGAACAAGGGCTCGTCCAGCGAACGTGGCAGGTAGATCACCACCGTGGTGCCCGCGCCTGGCTCGCTATGCAGCGCGATGTGGCCGCCGCTCTGCTTGACGAAGCCATACGCCATCGACAGGCCCAGCCCCGTGCCCTGCCCCACCGGCTTGGTGGTGAAGAACGGCTCGAACGCGTGCGCCATCACCTCGGCGCTCATGCCCGCGCCCGTATCGGCGAAGCTGAACTGGATATAGTCGCCCGGCGCCATGTCGATCAGCGGCGCGCGCTGGTACGCGTCGACCGTCACATTGCGCAGGCTGATACGCAGCACCCCGCCGGCGGCCATGGCGTCGCGCGCGTTGATGGCCAGATTCAAAATCACGTTTTCCCACTGGCCCGGGTCGACCAGGGTGTTCCATCCGCCCACGCCGGCATCGATCTCGATGCTGACCGTTTCGCCCAGTGCCCGCTGCAACAGGTCGTCCATCGCTTCGAGCGTCTGGCGGGGACTGAGCACCAGCGGCTGGAGCGGCTGGCGCCGCCCGAACGCCAGCAGCTGCGACGACAGCTTGGCGCCCTTGTCCACGGCCGACTGCATGCTGCGCAAGCGCGCCTGCAGGCGCACATCGTCTTTATGCCACAGCTGCATCAGCTGCAGATTGCCGCCGATGACATGCAGCACATTGTTGAAGTCGTGCGCCACGCCGCCGGTCAGCTTGCCGACCGCTTCCAGCTTTTGCGAGTGCTGCAGCGCGTTGCGGGCGTCTTCCAGCGCCTTGCTGCGTTCGATCGCCAGCCGCTGCGCCGCTTTGCGCTCGGAGATGTCGCGCACAAACGCGCTCACCGCAAGCCCGGACTGCTGCGGGAAGCCGGCAATGGCCAGTTCGATCGGCACTTCGCTGCCGTCGCGGTGCAGCGCGGTCGCCTCGATCACGCTGCGCATCAGGTTGTCCGCGCCGCTGCGCACGAAGCGGCGCAGCAGCGCGCGATGGGCCGCGCGCGCGTCGGCCGGAATGATCAAAGCGGCCAGGTCGCGCCCGATGGCCAGCTGCGCCGGCCAGCCGAACATGGCCTGCGCCTTGGCGTTCCAGTCGGTGATGATGCCGTTCGGCGCCACCGCGATGAACGCATCGTGGGTGTGGTCGAGGATGACCTTGACGCGGTGCTGCTCCGCCGCCAGCCGCGCGTTGGCCGCGAGCAGGGTCTGTTCGTCCTGCTTCGAACTGCTGATGTCGGTGTGGGTGCCGATGGTGCGCAGCGGCAGGCCCGCCGCGTCGCGCGTGACGGCCATGCCGCGCGCGCGTATCCAGCGCCAGCTGCCGTCCTTGCAGCGCAGCCGGAACTGGGCCTCGTAGGTACCGCTGGTACTGGCCGAATAGGCGTCGAACGTGGCGAACGTCTGCGCCGCGTCGTCCGGATGCATCAGGCGCTCGACGGTTGAAAAGGCGTTGACGATTTCGCCCTCCTGGTAGCCCAGCATTTCTTTCCAGCGGCGCGAATAGTCGATCACGCCGGTGCCGCGGTTCCAGTCCCAGACGCCGTCGCCGGCCCCTTCCAGGGCGTACTTCCAGCGGAACTCGCTCTCACCCAGCTGGTTGGTCACGTCCGACGCCAGCACCACGGCGCGGCGCCGGCCCGACGCCAAGGTCCAGACCAGCAGCGCCAGTATCATCGACGCGCCCAGCCCCACCAGCAGGATGATCTGCGGACGGTCAGAGCGCAGGCGCGCTTCGAACAGCGCCATCGAGCGCATGTGCAGCGTCCATTTGCGCCCCGCCACGACGATGCCGCGGGTCGCATCGAACTGCGCCACCCGCTGCAGTTCGGCCGGCGTGTTCAGGGCCGAGCGGTACAGGCGCGCGCCGTCGTCGACCGTCTCGCCATCGTAGATCGACAAAATGAGGTCTTGCGAACGCTCGCCGCCCAGGCCCGCCATCAGGTCGCCCATGCGGAACGGCGCGCCGACCCAGCCGATGATGTTCTGGCGCCGCTGGGTCACGCTGTTGGTGGCCGCGTCGCGCCGGAACACCGGCAGGTACATGACCAGCCCGGGCTGCGCGTCCTTGCCGTTTTCCTGGATCAGACGCACCTTGCCCGAGGCGGCCGGCTGACCCGTGTCGCGCGCGCGCTGCATGGCTTCGCGCCGGGTGGGATCGGTGAGCATGTCGAAGCCGAGCGCGCGCAGGTTCAGGCCCGTGAACGGCTCGATGTGGGTGATCGACGAGAACACCGGGCGCACGCCCACGGGGTGGATGTGGTAATCCGCATCGCCGGCGCCGCGCAGCGCCGCCGTGTGCGCGGCCAGCGCGTTGGGCTGGACGATCTCCACCAGCGCAATGCCCTGGATGCCCGGGTAGGTCTCGTCCAGCTTGAGCGAGGCGACAAAGGTGCGGAAATCGTCGCGCTCGACCTTCATCGATCCCAGCAGGAATGCCTGGGTGCCGCGCTGGACCTGCTCATAGGTGGCCATGCGCTGCAGGATGCGCCGCTCCATCTGGCGCGTCTGGTAGGCGAACTCGCCGGTCTGCTGGCGCAACAGCTCGTCGCCGGCGGAGCGCCAGGCAAAATAGGTTGCCACAAGCGCAATGATCAGCACGATCAGCGCCAGAACGGGAGGCGTATAGCGCTCACGGGGCGCGGTGGCGGTCGACTCAAGGTCGTGATGCAAATCGCGATGGGATTCGCGCTCGGTCACGCTGGCGGGCATAGGCATCTTCGAAAGGAAGCAGCGCCTATTATCGGCGATGGCGCGTGTTTCAATTAAAAAAAGTTTTTCGCGGCGCCATGGGCAGGTGTCGCATTTTGGGCACGCACAGCGCGCGTTGTCGGCCGGGCACATGAAAAACATTGCTCTTGAATACACGGTTGAGTAAAGTAAAACTTGTCAGAAATAACAAGGCGCTACGCGAGACGACCAGCACGACGGCGCGCCCGCCAGAGCACTCGTCGGCGCGGGTGACCGGGTATCTGGACTACCGCAAGATTCCGGCGCTGGCCAATACGGGCCTCGACCAGCTCGACGACGACATACCCGGCGAAATCGAAGTGCGCACGCGCCTGTCGGAAGCGGGCATGCGCACCAGCGAACTGACCAGCGAGAGCCAGCGCTACGTCGTCGGCGTGAGCGGCATGGCGGCCGGCTGGGACTACGACGTGGCTTACAACCACAGCGTCAATACCGTCAAAGACAAGGATACCCACGGCTACGTGCTGTACGAGCAGCTGATGCAGGGCATCGCCGACGGCGTGATCAACCCGTTCGGGCCATCCGGCACCCAGGGCGTGGCGCTGCTGGACAGCATCCAGGTCAACGATGTGGTGCGGCGCGCGCGCGGCACCATGGACTCGGTCGACGTCAAGGCGTCGCGCGCGCTGATGGCCATGGGCGGCGGCGACCTGGCGCTGGCGGTGGGCGGCGAACTGCGGCGCGAGCGCACCGATTTCAATCCGTCGGCGCTGCTCATGAGCGACAACATCAACAACGATGCCGCGCCCGAAGGCGGCAAGGCCACCAGCGACCAGCGCCGGGTGAACGCCGTGTTCGCCGAGCTGCTGGCGCCCTTCAGCAAGCAGTGGCAGGGCCAGCTCTCGGCCCGTTACGACCGCTATCAGCAGGTGGGCGGCGCGCTCAGCCCCAAGGTGGGCCTGGCCTATACGCCCACCACCTCGCTGATGCTGCGCGCGTCGGCCGGCAAGGGCTTTCGCGCGCCCTCGATGTCGGAACTGTACCGCCCGACCGTCTACGGCGCCACCGCCACCCTGCCCGATCCGGTCTACTGCGCCACGGTGGAGAACAACTATTGGGACTGCGCCGACAACTGGGATACGCGGCGCTACAGCAATGCCGATCTGAAGCCCGAGCGCAGCCGCCAGGTGTCGGCCGGGATGGTGTTCGAGCCGCTGCGCCAGCTGACCGCCAGCGTGGATTACTGGCGCATCAAGCGCACCGACCTGATCAGCGAAATCGGCGACGATATCATTCTCGGCAACCTGGCCAAGTACGGTAGCCTGGTGCACCGCGACGAGGACGATTACATCGACTACATCGAGCTGCACAAGGAGAATCGCGGCGCGCAGATCGCCAGCGGCATCGATCTGATGCTGGACCTGCATCGGGTGGATACGCCCTTCGGCCGCCTGGGCGCGCGTCTGAACGGCACCTATGTGCTGAATTCGAAGATCCAGACCAGCCCCGGCGACGCCTACATCAGCAATCTGGCAAGTTCGTCACCGACAGCGTGGTGCAGCGCTGGCGCCACACCGTCACCTTCGACTGGGAACTGGGCGACCTGTCGGCCAGCCTGTCGAACACGTATTCGGCCGCGTATGACGACCAGAACTCGGCCATCAATATCGACGACGGCAGCGTGGTGGCGCCGAACCGGGTCAAGGCGTATTCACTGTGGGACCTGTCGCTGGCCTATTCGCTGACCAAGCAACTCAAGCTGCGCGCCGGGGTGAAGAACCTGCTCGACGAGGCGCCGCCGTATTCGAACCAGGCGTATTACTTCCTGTCCGGGTACGACCCGACTTACACCGACCCGCGCGGACGGCGCCTGTATGCGAGCGTGAACTACGCGTTCAATTAGATTGCGTTCAGCTGCGGCGTTCAGGCTGCGGCGTTCACGCTGCGGCGGCCCGCGTTGCGGGTCGCCGCGCCAGCATCAGCACGGTCAGCCCCACGCCGCACACGGCCAGCGTGGCCGCCACCCATTGGGGCGCGATGTAGGAGTAGCCCAGCGTCAGGGGAATCCCGCCAAGGAAAGCGCCGGCGGCATTGCCGATGTTAAAACCCGACTGGCCCATCGACGAGCCCAGCATTTCAGCTTCCCGGGTCTGCTCCATCAGCAGCAGCTGGATCGGCGGCCCCAGTGCCAGCGCATTGGCGCCCGTGGCGAACGCCAGCACCACCATGGCCGCCGGCGAGGTGGCGAACAGGCCGTTGAGCAGCAGCAGCACGGTCATGCTCACCAGCAGGATCAGCACGGCCGGCAGCGATGAGAAGCGGTCGGCCAGCTTGCCGCCCACCACCACCCCGACCGTCATGCCCACGCCCACAACGGTCATGATGGCGGGAATGCTGGTCGAGGCGAATCCGGTCACGTCGGTGAGCAGCGGGGTGATGTAGCTGAACCAGGCGAAAAAGCCGCCCGTGCCGATGGCCGTGATGGCGATCGCCAGCCACAGGCCGGGTTTGCGGAAGATGCGCAGGTCCTGGCGCAGACTGCCGCCCCGGTTCGGTTCGAAATACGGCACCCACATTTTCAGACTCAGCGCGCTGAGCAGGCCGATGGCGGCGACGATCAGGAACACGGCGCGCCAGCTGACGTTGTGCCCCAGCCAGGTGCCGAACGGCACGCCGATGACGTTGGCCAGCGTCAAGCCGGCGAACATGGTCGCCATGGCGGCGGCGGCCTTGCCCTCGTCGGCCAGCCGGCTGGCCACCACCGCGCCGACACCGAAGAAGGCGCCGTGCGGCAATCCGGCCATGAAGCGGCTGATCATCATCAGGTAGAAATTGGGTGCGAAGGCCGACAAGGCGTTGAACGCGGCGAACATCAGCATGAACCAGATCAGCACGCTGCGCGGCGGACGCTGGGCCAGCAAGCCCACCAGCGTGGGCGCGCCCACCACCACGCCCAGCGCGTAGGCGGAAATCAGGTAGCCGGCCTGGGGAATGGTGATGGCCAGGCCGTTGGCCACGTCGGGCAGGATGCCCATCATGACGAATTCGGTCATGCCAATGCCGAACCCGCCCAGGGCCAGCGGTACCAGGCTTTTTTTGATCAAAATGGAAACTTTACGAAGACAGGACAAAAACGCGGAACGTCGTGGACGCGGCGCACGACTGGCCACTATACCGCCAGCACGCCGGCAAGTCTGCTTTCGATTGGTGATGTCGGGTATTCCGCGCGATGATGCCCGGCGCGCGGCGCCTCGCGATCGCGGCTGGCCGCAAAGGATGGCCCGTGCCGTCCGGTAGGCAGGCGGTCCCCGCCCGCCGGCCCGCCCCTACAGCGCCGGTACCCGGACGTCGGCATGCACCAGCCGCGCCAGATAGTGCTTCGACACCTGATCGACCCGCTGGCTGCGCGTGCGCGGCGCCGCCGCCGACGCGCGCAGCCCCGCCAGCATGGTCGAAAACGCCCCATGCGCCGTGGCATACCCCAGCGCCCGGTAACTCTCGAACTGGTCTTCGTCGAAGAACTGATCGCTGGTGGACTGGTGGGGAAATTCCGGATGGCCGCGGCTGTAGTTGACCACATCCGCGTTTTCGTTGCCGACCATCATGGGTTTCACGTAGATCAGCAGCCCGTCTTCGCAGGCGGCGTCGGCATGGCTGTAGCACACCCGTCCGGTGACGCAGTTGGCCCCCAGCGCTTCCTGCGCCGGCGGCTTGATCTGGCGCGCATCCAGTTCGATGGGAATATTGAAGTCGGTACGGCACTTGCGGATGGCGTTGCCCAGCGCGTCCAGGCTCTGCTCGGCGTCGCTGCTGGCGTCGACCACCACGATCAGGCGGCAGCGCCGCCGGACCAACTCGTACATGCCCAGGTTCTCGAAGTGGCCGCCGTCGGACAGGTACAGGAAATTGGCCTTGATGTCAGTCCAGCCGAACAGTTCCGCGAAAATGCTCCACAAACCGGAATCGGGCGAGGCCCGCTTCCACACCCCATGCCCCTTCATGGGATTGGGCGACCAGCGCCCCAGCCGCAGATTGAACAGCGTCATCAGGAAGTTCAGCGGGGGCGACGAGTGGTAGCCCATGTTGGGGCTGGCCGCCGCGCCCGAGATGGCCACGGCGGCGCCCAGCTTGATATCGTCGTCGCTGTCATGCACGCTGTCGTCCTCCGTGATGGAGGCATACAGGGTCTTGGAGGCGTACTGCGTGGTCGGCCGGAACGCGCCCCGCTGCGGGCACACGGCCACGCGGTCGGCGCCGGCCAGCACCGGCATCTCGAAGCCGCAGAACGCCGGCGTCATGACGAAATTGGCGGCCTTGCGCGACTGCCAGGCCAGCTCGTCGCCTTTGACCAGGTTGAGCGCCATGTTGATGATGTGATAGGGGCGCTGCAGTTGGGCGGCGCCGCCACCGCGGCGCTGCAGCAGCGACGCCAGCGGAATGTCGTCGGCCGGATCGAAGCCGGTGAACGGATGGGGCGTGCGCTTCTTGCTGGTGGCGCCGAAGTAGGCCCGCACCAGCCGCAGGCGGTACATCATGTACAGGGAAAACTTGTTGATATCGACCCGCACGCCCAGCACCGCCGCCGTGAGCAGGCACGTCAGCACGGTCCAGCCCAGGTAGATCTGCAGCGGGGCCGTGGTGTAGGCAAACGTATAGTCGCTGAAGGCCAGCGTTTCGCCCACCGCGGTGTCGCGCACCGCCAGCGGAAACCCCGTGGCCACCAGCTGCAGCAGCACCGTCAGCGCGCCGATCAGCAGCACGCTGAAGGCGTACGGCGCCAACTGCGCCAGCCGTTCCGGGCGCACCGGTGCGCTGCGCTTGTCGGTGCTGCGCTTGCCGGCGCCGCGCTTGCCGTTGCTGCGCTTGCCCGTCTGCGCGCTGCTGCCCGAGCGCAGACCCAGGTAAGTGAGCACAACGCTGAGGGCGGTCACCACGCTGTTGACGGGCAGGCGCTGGTCCAGCGCCCAGTGCACCAGCGGCGGCACGTAATATACGCTGCAAAACAGCACCAGCCAGGCGCTGGCCAGGATGCCCATCCAGGCGCCCTGGCGCGCCCACCACTCGCGGCTCTGGTCCGAGTAGTGGCGCCCGATCAGACCGATCATCAGCGTGACGACCAGCGCGAACAACGCCAGCATGAACGGTCCGCCCAGGATGATCACGTCCACCGGGCCGAAATTCAGGCTGCCGGCCGCGTAAGGCCGCTGCGCCAGCGCGACCAGTTTCAGCAGCGCCATGGTGCCCAGCGCCAGCGCGCCCATGGCGCACACAAAATGCGCGCCGCCCTCGCCCAGCACGGCCCGGGCTTGGGCGCGCCACTTGGCCCGTTCGGCCCGGCTTGGCGTGGGTGGCGAGGCCGGGGCGGCGAACTCGGCGTCGAGGTGATTGAGCTGCTGCGCCTTTTTCCAGCCCAGCGCCCATACGGCGAAGTACACCAGCCCCGGCAGCAACAGCCACAGGGCCTCGGGCGTGAGCAGGTTGGCCGGCAAGCCGTTCCAGAAATCCGCCATCGGAACCTGGAAGCTCCACACCGCCAGGCTGCCGAAGAACGCCGCCAGCAGCAGCGGCAAGCACACGGTGAGCAGGATCGCGCCCTGCGTCTGGCTCAGCGGCTCCTTGGCGATGGTGGGCCCCGTGCGCGAAATGCTCAGCGCGATTGAAAACACGGCGACCAGAAACAGGCCGATGGCCACCACCGCCAGCGCCGTGGGCGTGGCCAGCATGGTGTCGGCCAGGGCCGCGGCCACGCGCGGCGCCAGCAGCAGCACCGACAGGAACGCGACCAGCATGGTCAGGTTGAGCAGCGTGTTGCGCACATACGTGCTCAGGATGGTCCAGGTATCGGCGGAGAACAAGCCTTTTTTGGGCGTCAGGTAATTGCTGTACTGGCGCAGGAACTGCACGGACGACGGCTCCGAGCGGGGCTGCCTGAACCGCTCCGACGGCGCCAGTTCTTCCTCGACGGCCTCGACGCTGCCGCCCTTCTCGCTGATGTATTTGGACAGCCAGCCACCGATGTAGCCGCCGCCCGACACGGTCGACAGATAGTCGACTTCGCGCAGCATGCGCAGCTGCGCCAGCGCCTGGATGACGCCGAGATTGAAGGTGGCGCTGCGGATGCCGCCGCCGGAAAACGCCAGCCCCACCAGATTGGCCCTGTTGGCGCGCCGCAGCACATCGCAAAGCGGGGCCGGTTGCAGCGGCAGCTCATAGTGGCGCGGCGCGGCCTGGCCGCAGCCTGCCTCGACGGCGGGCGCCGCCCATGCAGTGCCCGCACCCTCGCCCCGCTCCCCCCGCTCCCCGGCGGGCGGGGCCTCGGCCGTGATGCGCGCCTCGCCCGCCGCAGTGCCGAAGCGCGCTTCTTCCCCCAGGTCGACGACGCGGCGCTCGTATTGCACCGGGTGCGCCGCTGCCGTGGTCTGCGCCGCTGCCCCGGCTTGCGGCGACAGTGCGTGCGGCGCGGGTGCGTGCTGCTCGAGCTTATCCGTGTAGCGGATCGCCAGCATGCCGCCCAGCGCATCCAGTTCGAACTGGAACACCTCGCCGAAGGTGCTGCCCGCCTCCTTGCTAAGCGCCTGCCACGTGCTCTGGCCGTCGGTAAGGTCGCTAAGTTTGTGATCCGTGCGAAAGCGCTCCAGCGCGGCGCGCGGATCGGCGCTGGCCGGATAGTGAAGTGCGTTCAGCTTGCGGATGATATCCGCGTCGATCTCGCTGGCGCGTGCCGCGTCGGCATCGTCTGGGGGCATGGCGATCTCCTGAAAGCGTGAGCCGGGTCACAGGTAAGAGCGCATCCGCTCCAGCGAGTTCCCGGCGCCGCGCCCCATCGTACGCCCGCCCGAGCAGCAACGTTAGCGGCCCGGACCCTGCCCCCGCCCGTAGCCTGGCTGGACCGCGCCCTTGTCGTCCAGCCGCCCGGTGGCCCACAGCACGCCGCGCGCCACCAGGTCGAGGTAGCGGCCATCGGCCACGCCCGCCTCGTTGTGCGCCAGCGTCAGGCTGAACACGCGCGCCCGCGTGGGCCCGTACCGGTGGGTCCAGGCGACGTTGTAGCGCGCGCTGCGCTCGGCCGGATTGACGGCCTCCGGCTGGGTGCCCGTCAATACCGGCGTCACGTCGAAGGCGGTCAGGTTGTTGTACAGCTCTTCGTTGGCGGTAACGAAGGGCACGAAGCCCGCGCTGATCGGGTGAGCGGCGCCGGCCATGGCCAGATGCACGGGGGATTGCGGGCCGTGGCCGGTGGACTGGATGCCCGTGAATTCGAACCACCTGGCGTTGGCCGCGTCCGGCTTGACGGCCTGGCGCCAGTCGCCCGAGCGGTAGCTGTGCATTGCGCAATGCAGGTTCACGGCGGGCGTGCCGGCCCGGTGCGGCGCCAGGACCGCGTCGAGCCTCTCCGGGCTGCTTTCGTCGGCGGCGCATTCGTTGTGGATCACCACGTCGTAGCCGTCGGCGTAACGGGGATTGCCATAGATGGGCAGCGCGGGCCGGGTCGCCTGTTCGCCGGGCTTGGGATCGTAAAACAGGTGGCTGACGGTGGCGTTGATGCGTTGCTCCAGTCCTTGCTTAATCAGCTCGCGCTGGGCCGGATAGTTGTGGCAGCAGCCGCCGCTGACAACCAGTACCTTGATCGGCGTGGGTGCAACTGTGGCGTCCTTGGCAGCGGTGGCGTGGGCAGGCGCCAGGGCGCCTAATGACATCAATGTGCAGCAGATGGCGGCTTTAACTTTATACATATTTCCCCGTGAATCGTTGGTCGGCGGCGTATCAACGCTGGTCTTGGTTTTCTAAACGAATGCGCTCAACTCGGCTTCCGTAAACCCCGCCAGCCGCCGCGCCGGGATATTAAACGGTCCCTTCAGCACCGGCGCCTCATAGCGCAGCGCCAGTTCGGCATAGGTGGCGCGCGGCTCCAGGTCGCGCTGCGCGCACAGGTAGCCGTACCAGCGGTTGCCGATCTCCACGTGGCCGATCTCGTCGCGGAAAATGATGTCGAGGATGGCCGCCGCCGCCATGTCGCCGGCCTGCGCCAGCTTGGCGCGCAGCGGCGGGATGGCGTCCAGCCCGCGCGCTTCCAGCGTGCGCGGCACCAGTGCCATGCGCGCCAGTGCGTCGCCGCGGGTCTTTTCCACCATCTCCCACAAACTGTCGTGCGCAGGAAAATCACCGTACCGATAGCCCAGCACCTGCAAGTGCGCCGCCAGCAGCGAATAATGCGTCGCCTCCTCTTTGGCCACACGCAGCCAGTCGGTGTAGTACAGCGCCGGCATGTCCGCGAAGCGCCACAGCGCGTCCAGCGCCAGGTTGGTGGCGTTGAACTCGATATGGGCCAGCGCGTGGACGAGCATGGCGCGCCCTTCGACGGTGACCATGGAACGCCGCCCGACCAGGCGCGGCGCCACCAGCAAGGGGTGGGCCGGACGTCCCGGGATGCCGCCGGGATCGCGTAGGACTGCTCCTGCATCGGTTTCCAGGGTACCAACCCCGTGCGCCTCGGCCATGGCGCCGATGGCCACCATCTTGAGCGCCGGATCGGTCTCCAGCAGGCAGTGCAATGCGCGCCTGCGCAGCTCGGTAAATGGCTCCATCGTCTTACCTGTCCGCTAGTAAAAAGCGCAGTGTAGCAAACCCGCCCCTGCCATCTGACTTTTCTGCGACCACGGACAAATCGCACATGTGTTGCATGTAGGACACCACCTACAGCAAGGTTTCTGTCGGAAAACTTTACACACCACCTCACGTTACTTCCATGCAACTTATGTAAGCTCTTGATTAACAAAACGTTTGCTCGGAAATTGCAAACTGGCATGAGACTTGCTTTTAGGCATACTGTTGTGTCAGATCAAACATAGAGTTGATGCTGCAACACGGTCCGCCGCTGGCGCGTGACCGTCACATCTGGGGAATTACTATGAAATTGACCGTTCAAAAGCTGATCATGTCGGCAACCGCACTGTACGTCGTGTGCGGCGAAGCACTTGCCCGTCCATGCGGCGCATCCCCACTGCCAGCGTGCGAAGTTCCAGAACCAAGCACGCTGCCGTTGATGATCGTAGCGGCCATCGCCGTCGCGGCCGTCATCGCTAAAAAGCGGAAGTAATTCCGTTTCGGGACGCGCCGGCGAACCGCCAGGCGCGTCCCCCTCATTCCGGCAACACCCTAGAAAAAGACCCTTACCGGGGTCCCGCGGCCGCCGTACGCCCGCCGCTGTCCGCATCACCGATCGCACCACCCACGCCAACCATACGGAAAACTGTTCATGACCGCCACGCCAAGTATTACTACCTTCATCACCTACCCTGGTTCTGCTGGAGAGCCTAGCCTGCTTGACGTGACGATCAAATCGACCAGCATCATCAATCCGCAGTATCCGAGCGGCGGGACGATCTACGACGCGTGGTGCCTGATCGAGCACATCGACCTGCCGGTGCCGGCCACCTACGCCGCCTTCCTGTATTCCTCCTACGAGCTCGGTGCGCTGGTGCAGTCCGTGCCGACCCTGGCCGGCAGCAAGATGCTGGCCAACCTGGACAACATCAACTGGCTGCTCAACTACTACGACGGCGCCAACGCCGCCTACGGCGACGTCCAGGGCGCCATCTGGAAGATGATGGGCAGCACCGTCATCGTCGACTACGTGGGTCCGCAAAGCCAGGCCAAGATCGACGCGCTGGTGGCCATGGCCATGGCGAACGATGGCTACGTGCCGCAGGCGGGCGAAAAGATCGGCGTCATCCTCGACCCGATGCAGGGCAGCACCCACCGCCAGCCGCTGATCATGGAAATGAAGGCGGCCGCCATCGGCGACTATGTGTGGCACGACGCCAACGCCGACGGCCGCCAGGACAGCAGCGAAACCGGCATCGCCGGCGCCACCGTCAAGCTGGTGCGCGACCAGAACCTGGACGGCGACTTCAACGACGCCAACGAAGTCATCGCCACCACCACCACCGACGCCGCCGGCGCCTATTCGTTCAAGGGCCTGACCCCCGGCCTGCACTATCAGGTCCAGTTTTCGCTGCCGGCCGGGTACGACGCGGTCAGCCCGCGCCTGGTCGACGGCCACCTCTCCGGCAGCAACAGCGACGCCATGCTGTCCAACCTGCTGCTGCTGGCGCCGGGCGACAACCTGACCACCATCGACGCCGGCTTCTACAAGCAGGCCAGCCTGGGCGACCGCCTGTGGCACGACACCAACGGCAACGGCCAGCAGGACAACGGCGAAGCCGGCATCGCTGGCGCCCAGGTGACCCTGATCAGCGGCGGGCGCGACGGCCTGATCGCCACCACCGCCGACAACACCAGCACCACCGCCACCACCGGCGCCGACGGCGCTTACGCTTTCATCAATCTCAAGCCGGGCACCGAGTACCAGGTCCAGTTCGGCAAGCCGGCCGGCACCAGCTTTACGCGCGCCGACAGCGGCCCTGACGCCACCGATTCGGACGTGAACGGCAGCGGCCTGTCGCAGATCATCAAGCTGGCCTCGGGCGAAAACAACCGCACCATCGACGCCGGCGTGGTCAACCCGGCCAGCCTGGGCGACCGCGTCTGGCTCGATGCCAACGGCAACGGCCAGCAGGACAGCTTTGAGGCCGGCATCGACGGCGTCACCGTTACCCTGACCGGCGGCGGCGCCGACGGCCTGCTCGCTACCACCGGCGACAACACCAGCGCCACCGTCACCACCCAGGCCGGCGGCGCTTACGCGTTCACCAACCTGGTGGCCGGCACCGAATACCAGGTGCAGTTCGCCGCGCCCGCAGGCACCTTCTTCACCGGGCAGGACTTGGGAGCGGACGGCAGTGACTCCGACGCCGCCGCCAACGGCCAGACCCAGATCATCAAGCTGGCGTCGGGCGAGAACAACCTGACCATCGACGCCGGCGTGTACGCCCCGGCCAGCATCGGCGACCGTGTGTGGGTCGACACCAACGCCAACGGCCAGCAGGATACGGGCGAAGCCGGCATCGTGGGCGCCACCGTGACCCTGACCGGCGGCGGCGCCGACGGCCTGCTCGCCACCACGGCCGACAACACCAGCGCCACTACCACCACGGGCGCCGACGGCAGCTACCAGTTCAACGGTCTGGCGCCCGGCCAGTACCAGGTCGAGTTCAGCAAACCTGACGGCGCGGTGTTCACCGCCAAGGATGTCGGCAACGACGCCAGCGATTCCGACGCCGACGCGGCCGGCAAGAGCCAGGTCGTCACGCTGGTGTCCGGCCAGCAGGTCGACACCATCGACGCCGGCGTGTACCTGCCGGCCAGCCTGGGCGACCGCGTCTGGATCGACAACAACGCCAACGGCCAGCAGGACGACGGCGAAATCGGCGCGGCCGGCGTGACGGTGACCCTGACCGGCGGCGGCGCCGACGGCAAGCTCTCCACCAAGCTGGACAACACCACCATCAGCACCACCACGGCCGCCGACGGCAGCTACAAGTTCGACAACCTGACGCCCGACGTGGAGTACCAGGTTCAGTTCGGCAAACCTGCCGGCGCCAGCTTCACCGGTCAGGACAAGGGCCCGGACGCCAGCGATTCCGACGCCGGCGCCGGCGGCCTGTCGCAAGTGATCAAGCTGGTCTCAGGCGAATACAACAGCACCATCGATGCCGGCATCTATCTGCCGGCCAGCCTGGGCGACCGCGTCTGGCTCGATGCCAACGGCAACGGCCAGCAGGATGCCGGCGAAACCGGCGTGGCCGGCGCGACCGTGACCCTGATCGGCGGCGGCGCGGACGGCCTGATCGCCACCGCGCAGGACAACACCAGCGTGACCGCCACCACCGGCGCCGATGGCAGCTACCTGTTCGACAACCTGACCCCGGGCACCGAATACCAGGTCCAGTTCGGCAAACCCGCCGGCACCGTGTTCAGCCCGCAGGACAACGGCGACGACGCCGCCGACTCCGACGCCGGCAGCACCGGCCTGTCGCAGATCGTCAAGCTCAACTCCGGCGAAACCAACACCAGCATCGACGCCGGCGTGTACGCCCCGGCCAGCCTGGGCGACCGCCTGTGGCTCGACGCCAACGGCAACGGCCAGCAGGATGCGGGCGAAGCCGGCGTCGTGGGCGCGACCGTCACCCTGATCGGCGGCGGCGCCGACGGTCTGATCGCCACCGCGGCGGACAACACCAGCGTCACCACCACCACCGGCGCCGACGGCGCCTACGCCTTCACCGGTCTGACCCCGGGCGTGCAGTACCAGGTTCAGTTCGCAGCTCCCGCAGGCAGCGTCTTCACCGGCCAGGACCAGGGCAGCGACGCCAGCGACTCCGACGTCGGCGCCGCCGGGCTGTCGCAGATCGTCACGCTGGTCTCGGGCGAAGACAACCGCAGCATCGACGCTGGCGTCCATGCGCCGGCCAGCCTGGGCGACCGCGTCTGGATGGACACCAACGGCAACGGCCAGCAGGATGCCGGCGAAGCTGGCGCAGCCGGCCTGACCGTGACCCTGGTCGGCGGCGGCGCGGACGGCCTGATCGCCACCACGCTGGATAACACCAGCAGCACCACCGTCACCAGCGCCACCGGGGCCTACAGCTTCACCAACCTGGCTCCCGGCGTCGAATACCAGGTCGCCTTCACCAAGCCGGCCGACGCCGTCTTCAGCGCGCAGGACGCCGCCGACGACGCCAGCGATTCGGATGCCGGCAGCAGCGGCCTGTCGCAGGTGGTCAAGCTGGTTTCCGGCGAAACCAACAACACCATCGACGCCGGCCTGTTCGTGCCAGCCAGTCTGGGCGACCGCGTCTGGGTCGACGCCAACGGCAACGGCCAGCAGGATGCCGGCGAAGCGGGTCTGGCCGGCGCCGCGGTCACGCTGATCGGCGGCGGCAAGGATGGCCTGATCGCCACCGCCGCCGACAACACCACCGTCAGCACCACCACCGACGCCGATGGCGCCTACAACTTCAGCGGCCTGACCCCGGGCGTGGAGTACCAGGTGCAGTTCACCAAGCCGGCCGACGCCGTCTTCACCGGCAAGGATATCGGCAGCGACGCGACCGATTCGGACGCTGGCGCCAACGGCCTGTCGCAGGTCGTCAAACTGGCTTCGGGCGAAACCAACAAGACCATCGACGCCGGCGTCTACGTCGCCGCGGCACTGGGCGACCGCCTCTGGGCCGACGCCAACGGCAACGGCCAGCAGGATACCGGCGAAGCCGGCGTCGTGGGCGCCACCGTCACCCTGATCGGCGGCGGCGCGGATGGCCTGGTCGCCACCACGGCGGACAACACCAGCGCCACCACCGTGACCGGTGCCGACGGCGCCTACCTGTTCTCCAACCTCAAGCCAGGCATGGAATACCAGGTGCAGTTCGCCGCCCCTGCAGGCAGCGTCTTCACCGGCCAGGACAAGGGCAGCGATGCCAGCGATTCGGACGTCAACGCGGCCGGCCTGACGCAGGTCGTCAAGCTGGCCTCGGGCGAGACCAACCGCACCATCGACGCCGGCGTCTACGTCGCCGCAAGTCTCGGCGACCGTCTGTGGGTCGACACCAACGCCAACGGCCAGCAGGACGATGGCGCCACCGGCATCGCCGGCGTCACGGTGACTCTCATCGGCGGCGGCCTTGACGGCCTGGTCGCCACCACGGCGGACAACACCAGCGCCACCACCACCACGGGTGCGGACGGCGCTTACGCCTTCACCAACCTGACCCCGGGCATGGAGTACCAGGTCAAGTTCGCAGCACCTGCCGGTACCGTGTTCACCGCCCAGAACGTGGGCCTGGACGCCAGCGACTCGGACGCGTCGGCCAACGGCCTGTCGCAGATCGTCACCCTCGCCTCGGGCGAAAACAACCGCACCATCGACGCCGGTGTGTACGCCCCTGCCAGCCTGGGCGACCGCGTCTGGATCGACGCCAACGGCAACGGCGTACAAGATACCGGCGAAGCGGGCGCTGTCGGCCTGGCCGTGACCCTGATCGGCGGCGGCGCGGATGGCCTGATCGCCACCGCGGGCGACAACACCAGCACCAGCACCGTCACCGGCGTGGACGGCGCGTACAACTTCGCCAACCTGGCCCCGGGCGTGGAATACCAGGTCGAGTTCAGCAAACCTGCCGATAGCCTCTTTACGGGCAAGGACGCGGGCAGCAACGATGCCGCCGACTCCGACGCCGACGCGGGCGGCCGTTCGCAGATCGTCAAGCTGGCCTCCGGCGAAGCCAACACCAGCATCGACGCCGGCCTGTTCGTGCCGGCCAGCCTGGGCGACCGCGTCTGGGTTGACGCCAACGGCAACGGCCAGCAGGATGCCGGCGAAGCGGGTCTGGCCGGCGCCACCGTCAGCCTGATCGGCGGCGGCAAGGATGGCCTGATCGCCACCGCCGCCGACAACACCACCGTCAGCACCACCACCGACGCCGACGGCGCCTACAACTTCAGCGGCCTGACCCCGGGCATGGAGTATCAGGTGCAGTTCACCAAGCCGGCCGACGCCGTCTTCACCGGCAAGGATATCGGCAACGACGCGACCGATTCGGACGCCGCCGCCAGCGGCCTGTCGCAGATCGTCAAACTGGCTTCGGGCGAAACCAACAAGACCATCGACGCCGGCGTCTACGTCGCCGCGGCACTGGGCGATCGCCTCTGGGCGGACGCCAACGGCAACGGCCAGCAGGATACGGGCGAAGCCGGCGTCGTGGGCGCCACCGTCACCCTGATCGGCGGCGGCGCGGATGGACTGGTCGCCACCACGGCGGACAACACCAGCGCCACCACCACCACCGGCGCCGACGGCGCCTACCTGTTCTCCAACCTCAAGCCAGGCATGGAGTACCAGGTGCAGTTCGCCTCCCCTGCAGGCAGCGTCTTCACCAGCCAGGACAAGGGCAGCGATGCCAGCGATTCGGACGTCAACGCGGCCGGCCTGTCGCAAGTCGTCAAGCTGGCCTCGGGCGAGACCAACCGCACCATCGACGCCGGCGTGTACGTTGCCGCGAGTCTCGGCGACCGTCTGTGGGTCGACACCAACGCCAACGGCCAGCAGGATACGGGCGAAGCCGGCGTCGTGGGCGCCACCGTGACCCTGATCGGCGGCGGCCTTGACGGCCTGATCGCCACCACGACGGACAACACCAGCGCCACCACCACCACGGGTGCGGACGGCGCTTACGCCTTCACCAACCTGACCCCGGGCATGGAGTACCAGGTCAAGTTCGCAGCACCTGCCGGCACCGTGTTCACCGCCCAGAACGTGGGCCTGGACGCCAGCGACTCCGACGTGTCGGCCAACGGCCTGTCGCAAATCGTCACCCTCGCCTCGGGCGAAAACAACCGCACCATCGACGCCGGCGTCTACACCCCGGCCAGCCTGGGTGACCGCGTCTGGCTCGACGCCAACGGCAACGGCCAGCAGGATACGGGCGAAGCTGGCGCAGCCGGCCTTACCGTGACCCTGATCGGCGGCGGCATCGACGGCCTGATCTCGACCACGGGCGACAACACCAGCGTCACCACCACCACCGCCGCCGACGGCACCTACAACTTCGCCGGCCTGACCCCGGGCATGGAGTACCAGGTGCAGTTCGCCAAACCGGCCGACGCCGTCTTCACCCGCGCCAACACGGGCCTCGATGCCACCGATTCGGATGCATCGGCCAGCGGCCTGTCGCAGATCGTCAAGCTGGTCTCGGGCGAGAGCAACCGCACCATCGACGCCGGCATCTACGTCCCGGCTAGTATCGGCGACCGCCTGTGGGTCGACACCAACGGCAACGGCCAGCAGGATGACGGCGCCACCGGCATCGCGGGCGCCACCGTCACCCTGATCGGCGGCGGCGCCGACGGCCTGATCTCGACCGCGGCCGACAACACCAGCGCCACCACCGTGACCGGCACCGACGGCGCCTACCTGTTCGCCAACCTGACCCCGGGCATGCAGTACCAGGTGCAGTTCGCCAAGCCGG
>CALRYE020000134.1:0-19319 GCA_943372275.1 Janthinobacterium lividum | reverse complement strand
AAAAAACCCAGCATGCAATGACCCAGGCGACGCTGCTGTCCGAAGAACGCGCCAGCCAGGCGCGCAGCCTGACGCTGATCCTGACGGTGGCCGCGTTCGTGCTCAGCACGCTGATTGCGGTGCTGATCAAGCGCCTGCTGCTCAAGCAGCTGGGCGGCGAGCCTGCCTACGCCAGCGACATCGCCAACAAGATCGCCCGCGGCGACCTGGCCATTGCCGTCGACGTCAAGGCGGGCGACGCGTCCAGCCTGCTGTTTGCCATCAAGACCATGCGCGACAGCCTGGCGGCCATCGTCGGCCAGGTACGCCAGGGTACCGACGCCATCGGCAGTGCGTCGAGCGAAATCGCCAGCGGCAACGACGACCTGTCCGCGCGCACGGCGCATCAGGCCGCGTCGCTGGAAAAAGTGGCCAGCGCCATGGAAGAACTGACCTCGACGGTCAAGCAAAACGCCGGCAACGCTCAGCAAGCCAACACGCTGGCGCAATCGGCGTCGTCGGTATCGGAACAGGGCGGCGAAGTGATGCTGGAAGTCACCGCGACCATGGTCTCGATCAACGACTCGTCGAAGAAAATCGTCGACATCATTTCCGTCATCGACGGCATCGCGTTCCAGACCAATATCCTGGCGCTGAACGCGGCGGTGGAAGCGGCCCGCGCCGGCGAACAGGGGCGCGGCTTTGCCGTCGTGGCCAGCGAAGTACGCAACCTCGCGCACCGTTCGGCCGCCGCGGCCAAGGAAATCAAGGCCCTGATCGACGACTCGGTCACCAAGGTGAGCTCGGGATCGGAGCTGGTGCACAAGGCCGGCGCGACGATGCAGGCAGTCGTCGCCAGCGTCAAGCGGGTCACCGAGATCATGAGCGAAATCAGCGTGGCCAGCGCGGAACAAAGCAGCGGCATTGAAGAAGTCAACGGCGCCATCGGCGAGATGGACAGCATGACCCAGCAAAATACCGCGCTGGTGGAGGAAGCCTCGGCTGCCGCCTACGAAATGCGCGAGCAGGCCGCCGGACTGGCCAGGGTGGTCGGCCTGTTCAAGCTGGACGAGCGTGGCGGCGTGGCCGCGCAGGCCAAATCCGCGCTGCGGTCACCGGGTAAGGCCGGCCGCAGCGCCACTGCGCTGCGCGTGGCGCCGGTCTAGGTTCGACAGCGGGCGCGGGCGCTCTGCCCCTTTAGCGGGCCAGCCGGCGGCTGCCATCAGTTCAATGCACCCTGATGCCCCGGCAGAAAGTCGATACCCGTGCGCCGCACCAGCTCCGCATAGCCGATCGGGCGCCCTACCCGCGCCTGCTCGGTGTTTTCCAGCCAGTGCGCCCAGGCCCGGTTCGAGGCCGGGTCGTACACCAGCTTGAACAGGTAGCGCGGCACCCGCACCCGCCCCGCCCCGATGGTCTCTCCCGATTCGTCGAACACCGGTCCCGTGATCACGTAGATATCGCCGCGCGCGCGCATGGCGTACTTGCGCGTGGCCTTTTCGATGCTGGCCCACGGCCCCTGGTTGTTGCGCGGCGCCTGCGGCACGATGTTCGCCAGCGAAAAGCTCTGGGCCATCGCCTCGGCGTTGGCCATGTTCCCGGCCGGCGCCATGTGGCCGCGCGAGAATCCACTGTTCCTGTAGTCTTCCAGCGCTGCCCGCTCGGCGCGCGGCAGGCGCGCATCGGCGAAAAAGCGCGTGGCGCGCGGCTCGCCGCGGGCGTCGAGCAGGTCGGCCTTGCGCATACGCTCGGCCACGTACAACGGGGTCTTGGTGGTGCCCGAGTGGAGCACGGCGAACGATTCGTAGCACAGCGCGCGCAGTTTGCCGGGGCCGCCCGCGCGCAGCACGGGCGCGCGCCGCTCGGCGAACAGGCCGCGGCAGTCGTCGAAGCCGCTTTGGTCGGCCGCCTGAAAAAAGGTGGCCTGGGTTGAAGGACTGACTAAAATGAGCGCCGCGATGAAGAGACGGCTTAACACACTGCTTGTTCGGATACGCAAAAGGCCTGATCTTTCTGATTCGGTGGTCGAAATTCGGGCCGTATTTTAGCGTATTTTTTTGCGTATTTTTTAGCGTATTTGTGCGCCTTGTGCGCACGCGTGCACGCGCGCACGCGCCGCGTTAGCGCAGCTCGCGCCGCAGGATCTTGCCGATCGGCGTCTTGGGCAGATCGGTGCGAAATTCGATAAAGCGCGGCTGCTTGTAGCCGGTCAGGTTGGTGCGGCAGTGCGCACGCACCTGCTCCACGTTCAGCGCATCGTCGCGCCTGACGATGACCAGCTTGACCGCTTCGCCCGTCTTCGCGTCGGGCACACCGACCGCGGCGCACTCCATCACGCCGGGCATGGCCGCCACCACTTCCTCGATTTCGTTCGGGTACACGTTAAAGCCCGAGACCAGGATCATGTCCTTCTTGCGGTCGACGATCCTGAAATAGCCGCGCGCATCCATGATGCCGATGTCGCCCGTCTTGAAGTAGCCGTCCGCCGTGAATACCTTGGCCGTGTCGCCCGGCCGCTGCCAGTAGCCCGCCATCACCTGCGGTCCCTTGACGGCCAGTTCGCCCGCGGTCCCGACTGCCACTTCGATGCCGTCGTCGTCCAGGCACCGGATGCTGGTGCCCGGCAGCGGCAGCCCGATGGTGCCGGTGTAGGCGCTGCTGTCGGTCGGATTGCAACTGACCACGGGCGAGGTTTCGGACAGGCCGTAGCCCTCCACGATCGGGCAGCCGGTCTTGTCCAGCCACAGCTTGGCCACGGACGCCTGCACCGCCATGCCGCCGCCGATGCAGATGGTCAGGTGGCGCCAGTCGACCGTGTTGAAATCGGGGTGGCTGGCCAGGCCGTTGAACAAGGTGTTCACCGCCGGGAAGCTGTGGATGGTCTGGGTCGACAGCTCTTTGAGCACCCCTTTCAGGTCGCGCGGATTGGGTATCAGTATCAGCTTGCTGCCGGTGCGCAGCGACAGCATCATGCCCACCGTGAATGCGAACACGTGGTACAGCGGCAGCGCGCACACGGCCGTGACCTGCTGATCGGCCGGCACCTTGTTCATCGCCGGGCCGAACCATGCCTCCGATTGCAGCACGTTGGCCAGCAGATTGTAGTGCGACAGCACCGCCCCCTTCGACACGCCCGTGGTGCCGCCCGTGTACTGCAGCACCGCCACATCGTGCGCGTCGATCGACACGCTCTTCGGATGGCTGGCCCGGCCGCGCGCCAGCGCCGCGTTGAAGCGCACCGCCGCCGGCAGGCGGAACGGGGGCACCAGCTTTTTGACCTTGCGCACCACGAAGTCGACCACGCGGCCCTTGACGGGCCCCAGCAGGTCGCCCATCGACGCCAGCACGATATGCCGGATGGCGGTGTTGGCCACGCACTGCTGCAGCGTGGCGGCGAAGTTCTCGACGATGACGATGGCCACCGCGCCCGAGTCCTTCAGCTGGTGTTCCAGCTCGCGCGGGGTGTACAGGGGATTGACGTTGACCACCACGTAACCGGCCCGGATGATGGCCGCCACCGCCACCGGATACTGCGGCACGTTGGGCATCATGATGGCCACGCGCGCGCCCTGCTCCAGCCCGAGCTGCTGCAGATAGCAGGCGAAGGCCTGGCTCAGTTCATCGATCTGGCGGTAGCTGAACTCCCGGCCCATGAACACATAGGCCGGCCGCGCCGCATATTTCGCGAAGCTGTCGCCGATCAGGTGGGCCAGCGAGCGGTAGCGCGTCGGGTCGATCGTCACGGGCACGCTGGCGGGGTAGGCGGACAGCCAGGGTCGCGCCGCATGCTCGGCTGCTTGAAGTTGGGCGTTCATGTGTTGTCTCTTCCTTATGCTTCCCGCTGCCGAGCTGCGGTGAATGATCAATCGCTGATAAATATATCAGCGAAACAGAAGGCGGGTCAATCATTCATTTGAGCGGGATGGGCGCACGCCGTTGCGCACACGGGGCGCGCCGGCGATCGGTCAAGCCGGTGATTTATTGTGAAACGGTCATTATTTTGGTCACTCAACGGTTGACGCCGCACCTATATCAAAAATATGATCGGCTATTCCAAAACCGAATAGCGGAACCGGCGCGCGCGCTTGAAAGACGACGAAAAACATGAAGCCCCACAAGCCTGACAAACCGGCCGCGGCCGCCGACGCCGCGTTGCGCCTCCCGCCGCGCGCGCGCGCACTGCACCAACGCGCCATCGCGCGCTATGCCAGCAACCTGGTCGTGCCTGGTGAAGTGGTGGCCATCAATGCCGGCTCCACCACGGCCATGATGGGTGAGTTCCTGATTCACAAGCAGGTCAGCATCATCACCAACTCGTTTCGCATGGCCAGCAGAATGCTGCAGTTCAGCGACAACGATGTGGAGCTGATGGCCGGCACGGTGCACCGCGAGCACGATGTGGTGCTCAGCCCTTTCGACGATGGCTTCCGCACGCGCAGCGCCTCCAAGCTGTTCACGGGGGCGTTCGCGATCGGCGCGCACGGCCTGACCGAAGCCGATCCGGTACGCATCCAGGCCGCACAGCAGCTGGCGCGCATGGCGCAGGAACTGGTGGTGCTGGCCGACAGCGACAAGCTGGGACGCACCGCGGACCTGATCCTGTGCCGGCTCAATCGCGTTGGCACGATCATCACCGACACCGGCGCCGCCGACCTGGATGTGCAGATGCTCGAGCGCGCCGGCGTGCGCGTGGTGACCGTGGCGCCCGAGCTGCCCGGCACCCTGTACCACTGAGCTGCGCCGCAATCCCTTGCTGAGCTAACCCCTGTGACCTAATCGGTACCCCGGTCCGATCAAGGCCGTAGCGGTGCCCCGTAAGTGTCGGGCGCGCCGTCCGGCACGATATCGATGCGGTCCAGCAGGAAGCCCGGGTCCATCGCATACAGCGCGATCCGGTGGCTGCCGGCCGCCAGCTGCGGGCGCACCAGCGTGCGTACGGCGCTATTGCTCAGCACATTGCGCTTCCACTCGTCGCTGCGGCCATGGGTCTGAAAGTCCAGCACCTCGATCGGTCCGCCATCGATGCTCACACCCACGCGCAGTTTGTTGGCCGACGTGAGCGGATGCACCGGCACGGCCACCACCCTGATGCTGGCCGCGCCCGTGCCCGCATGCCTGAAGCTGAACGACAGCGGCATGACCTGGGCCACGCGGGCTGCGTCGACCGACGGCGCCGACAGCAGCGTGCGCAGGCTGGTGCCCCGGCTGCCCAGCTGCGGCACGGTTTCCCACAGCGGGTGCGCCCCGGCGCTGTGCGCGTCCAGGCTGACGACGGCAGGTCCTTTGCGCGGCGGCGCGGCGCGCGGCCTGGCCGGCGCCGGATAAGCCGGATACACCGGTTCGTCGAACACCGGCAGCCGGCGCGGCGCCATGTCCATCATGTGGCGCCACTTGCCCTGCCCCAGCTGGTTGTAGTGGGCGGTGTCGGCGACGATGGCGCCATGCGCGGCGCGCGCTGCATCCACATGCGCCTGGGCGCCGGGAAGCTGCTCGCGCGCCATGGCGGCGGCCAGCTCCAGCTTCAGGATGCGGGCATTCAGGTTGGCGCTGGCGCGCACCGGGTACAGCACCAGCTCGAAGTAGGCATCGCGCCGGTCCGCGGCGATGTTCAGGCTCAGCGCCTCGGCACGCCGCACCAATGCCTCATAGCTGGCGATGCGCCGCTGCGCTTCCTCGCCGCCCGAGCGCAGATAGCTGTTGATGCCGTTCGGCGTGGTCGGTTCGGTCTGCCCGAAGCCCATGAACTCGGGACGGCGCTCCCAGGCAAGGTCGTAATAGGCCATCATGATGTCGGCCAGCGCGGCGGCATGCGCGCCGCCGAACTGCTGGCCCATCCACGCTCGCAGGTGCTCGCGCGGGGTGCGCGAAGCCACCTTGCCGTCGAAGGCGATATCCAGGAAGTACTGAGTCAGATACTCGGCCGGCTTGATGTCGCCCACGTTGACGATCCATGTCCTGCGCGCGCCGGTGCGCAGCGCGCGCTCGAGCTGTTCGCGGATCAGGCCCGGATGGGTGGTGCCCAGCCACAGGTAATCATGGGGCCGTCCCCAGTACGAAATATGGTAGTACAGGCCGGCGCCGCCTTGGCGCCGGGCTTCCGCCGGCGTACTCAACTGGTGCAGATAGCCGTAGTTATCGTCCGGCCAAACCAGCGTCACATCCTGCGGCACCTTCAGCCCGGCCATGTACACGTCCAGTACCTCTTTATACAGTGTCAGCACCTGCGGGATCTGCTGGGGCGGGCGGCCCTGCGCTGCGGCGAGCAGGCCGCGCTGGATGTCTATCACTTCGCTCACGCCGTCGCGCGCGTGCTCGATCGACCTGGCCCCTTCCATGGCCGAATCGTGCTTGCCGCGCAGGCCGACCGAGTAGACGTTCTCGAACCCCTTGACGTCGCCGACGCGCCGCTCCCAGTAGCGCACCATGCGCTCGCGGTTGGTGAAGAAGTTAAAGTCGCCATCCTCCTTGGTCCATTCGCGCACGTTATTGCGCATCATCGGCTCGGCATGCGAGGTGCCCACCACGATGCCATAGTCGCGCGCCATCTCCGGGTTGCCCGCCAGTTGGTAGAACGGCCTGGTCGAATCGTGCATCGCCGGCCAGATGGTGTTGGCCTTCAGGCGCCACAGCAGTTCGTAAATGCGCGCGTAGGTTTTGGGGCCGATGTCGCCCGTGGCCGGGTCGTGGGACTTGGCCGCCCACGGCTGTAGGCCCCAGTCCTCGTCGTTGAGAAACACGCCGCGGTACTGCACGGTGGGCGCGTCGGAGGTCACCGGCGCGGCCCCGATCGTCACCCGCGCCGCACGCGCCGGCGCCACGTCGGCCCACCACTCCCAGGCCGACACGCCGATTTCGCGCGTCAGGTCGATCACGCCATAGACGGCGCCGCGCGCGTCCGACCCGGCGATGAGCACATAGGTGCGCGAAGGCGTCGACCGGGAGCGCAGCACGATCCGGCGATAGCGTTCCCACTCGCCGCGCAAACTGTCCAATTGCGCGGGCGCGAGGCCCGCATCGGCGGCCGCGCCCCGCACCAGCGCCGAATCGACCGTGCCGACGACGATGCAGGTGGCGGCGCAATCGGACAGCGCGGTGCCCAGGGGCGCGGAGCGGCCGCTGACCGCGTGCAGATCGCGCACCAGCAGCTGCGCGGCCAATGTCGCGCTGCTGCTGTCCTGATGCACCACGCTGGCGACGGCGCTGCTATCGGCCAATGCAACATCGGCCAATGCAATATCGGCCGCACTCGCCGACCCACTGGCAGCCGCTGCCAGCAACAGCCCGCACAATCTCCTGTAACTACGCATACAAATACGCCATGGTCTGCCTTCGCCCGATATCGCTGCCGAAACAGCGCAGCCTACACCGGGTCAAGGCAGTTTTTCGCTCATCTATTTGATTTTGAGAAACTGACATGCCAAAACGATATAGGTAAGTCCATTTCTTATCAATTATTATGATTGCTTAGCCCGTTGTCCACATAACTAGAGACATTCAATCCAGGATCTACCGCACCATGACATCTTCGCCCGCCACGCTCCGTACCCTGTCCGCTACCTGCCTGCTCACCCTTGCCACCAGCTCCGCCTTCGCGGTCACGCTCGACATGACCCAATCGTGGCGCTTCTACCGCGACGACGCGCGCGCGATCGACACGGCCGACAAGGTACCCGCCTCTGCTTGGATCAGCGTCAATCTGCCGCACGTGGCGCGCACCGAGGCGCGCTTGCCGAAGGACGTCTGGCACGGCACCGCGTTCTATAAAAAGACGTTCGACACCCGCCTGCGCACGGGCGAGCGCGCCATCCTGCGCTTCGAAGCGGCCATGAACGTGGCCGACGTCTGGATCAACGGACATCACCTTGGCCAGCATCTGGGCGGCTACCTGCCGTTTTCGTTCGATATCACCGAGCACATGAAAGCGTCCGGCGCCAACGAGATCGTGGTGCGCATCAATAACGACGACAACAAGATCACCGGCCCCAAGCCGGCCAAGGACCTGGACTACATCCAGTACGGTGGCCTGTACCGGGGCGTGCAGCTGACCATCAAGCCGGCCGTGCACGTGACCGACGAAATGCTGTCGGCCACGCCGGGCGGCGGCGGCGTGTTCGTCACCTACCCAAAAGCCGACAAGGCGCAAGCTGTGGTCCGTATCAAGACGGAAGTGAGCAACACCTCCAGCCAGGCGCGCACCGTCACCATCACCAACAGTCTGTCCAGCAAGGGCAAGCAAATCGCCAGGGGCAGCGAGCAAATCCAGCTGGCCGGCGGCGAGAAGCGCCATGTGACGAGCGAACTGAAAGTTGTCAAGCCATCGTTATGGTCGCCCAGGTCGCCGTATCTGTATGACCTCAAGACCACCGTCAACAGCGCCGGCAGCGCCGACACGGTGGATAACCGGGTGGGCATTCGCCGCCTGGCGTTCGACAAGGGCCAGCTGATGGTCAATGGCGAGACCATGTTCCTGCGCGGCGTGAACCGCCATCAGGAATACCCGTACGTGGGCTATGCGATCTCGGACCAGGCCAACTACCGCGACGCGCTGCTGATCAAGCAGGCCGGCTTCGACTACATTCGCCTGTCGCACTACCCGCACTCGCCGTCGTTCATGAAGGCGGCCGACGAACTGGGCATCCTGGTGCTGCCGGGCATACCGGGCTGGCAGTACTTCAATCCCGATCCGGCCTTCAGCCGCCAGACTGTCAAGACGTGCCAGGACATGATACGGCGCGACCGCAATCACGCCAGCGTGCTCGGTTGGGAGTGCTCGCTGAACGAAACCGACATGCCGCCCGCGCTGGTCGACACGCTGCACCGCACGGTGCACGAAGAGTATCCGGGCGACCAGGCCTTTTCGGCCGGCTGGCTGCCGCAGACCTACGATATTTACCTGCAGGCGCGCCAGCACCGCATCGACTCCAAGCACGCGCTGCCGAACAAGCCGTTGATCGTGTCGGAATACGGCGACTGGGAGTACTACGCCATGAATGCTGGCTTCAACCAGACCGCGTGGGCCGACCTGAAGCCGGACGACCGCTCCAGCCGCCAGCTGCTCGGCAGCGGCGAAACGCGCCTGCTCCAGCAAAGCAAGAACATCGCCGACGCGCACGACGACAACTTCACCACGCCCGCCTTCGCCGACGGCTACTGGGTCATGTTCGACTACGCGCGCGGCTACGCCGACGACCTGGAAGCGTCGGGCATCATGAGCATCGACCGGGTGAAAAAGTTCTCGTTCGATTTCTTCCGCTCGCAGCGGCCGGCGCTGGAGCGCTCGGCCAAGTGGGGCGGCGGGCCGATGGTGTCCATCGCCAGCCACTGGACTGCCGGTTCGTCGCCCAAGGTGCGGGTGTATTCAAACGCCGACGAAGTCGAACTGCGCCTGAACGGCAAGCTGGTGGCGCGTCAGAAGAGCGCGCCGTCCAAGGCCTATCCGAACCTGAAGCATCCGCCGCTGGAATTCGACACGGGCAGCTTCGTGCCGGGCGAACTGAAAGCGATCGCGTTCACCGGCAACAAGCAAGTCGCCACGCACGTGGTGCGCACGGCCGGCGCGCCGGTCAAGCTGAGCGTGATGCGTGACGACCTGGGCGTGACGCCGGCGGCGCGCGACATGGTGTTCATGCGCGCCAGCCTGATCGACGCCAAGGGCACGCTGGTGCCGGAAAGCGGCCGCCAGATCAAGTTCACTGCCAGGGATGGCTACGAGATCGTCGGCGCCGACACGGCCGCGACCGAGGCCGGCATTGCCAGCGTGCTGGTGCGGGTCAAGGGCGGGAAAGGCAGTATCGGCGCCGAAGCGGGCGGAACATCCAGCAAGCTGCGCGGCACGCTGGTGCGCTAAGCGCTGCAGGTATCGCCCGCAACCCCATGTTCTCGCGAAGGCGAGGACCCATACCACCTGTGCTCATGGGTGCCATGGCCCCTCGCCTGCGCGAGGGCGGGGTCCCGTAACGCTGCACGATGTGCTACCTTGCTGTTTTTCCCACAGCGAGGGTTCACATGGACATTCACGTTCACCGCGGCGTCGGCAAACTGCAGCACGTCATCGACATCGGGCCGCACCAGATTCTGACCGATGAGCCGGCCGCGATCGGCGGCGAAGATACCGGGCCGGCTCCTCACGACCTGCTGGCCGCCTCGCTAGGCGCCTGCACGGCGCTGACCGTGACGCTGTATGCCCGCCACAAGGGCTATGACCTGCAAGACGTGCAGGTGCGCATCGAACATGGCCAGCAAGGCGACGCCTATGTGTTCACCCGCCACATCCACTACGTGGGGCAGCTCGACGACGATCAGCGCGCGCGCCTGACCGTGATCGCCAACAAGTGCCCGATCCACAAGGTGTTGTCGGGCACCATGACCATTGTCACACAGGAGGAATAGCCATGGAGCCATTGCTGCCGGAAGGCGCGCTGGAAGTGGTAGTCGTGCCCAGTTCCCACGATCTGGGCGACAATTTCAAGGTGCGCCGGGTGCTGCCGTCGCGCCAGAAGCGCATGGTCGGGCCATTCGTGTTCCTCGATGAAATGGGGCCGCACCTGTTCACCGGCGGCAAAGGCCTCGACGTGCGGCCCCATCCGCACATCGGTCTGGCCACCGTGACCTACCTGTTCAGCGGTGAAATCCTGCACCGGGACAGCGTCGGCAGCGTGCAAGCCATCCAGCCCGGCGACGTCAACTGGATGACGGCCGGGCGCGGCATCGTTCACTCCGAGCGCAGCGCGCCCGAGGCCCGTACCCATGACTCGGTGCTGTCCGGGCTGCAATGCTGGGTAGCCTTACCCAAGGACCAGGAAGAATGCGATCCCGCCTTCGTGCATACGGGCGTGGCGCAGTTACCGTTCATCGAGGCCGACGGGGTGTCGGCGCGTATCGTGGCCGGCGCGTATCAAGGCCACACCTCCCCTGTCGCCACGCTGTCGCCCCTGTTCTTCGTCGACCTCACGCTGCAGGCCGGCGCCACGGTCGAGCTAGCGCCCGACTATTCCGAGCGCGCCGTCTACGTGGTCGAAGGCCAGCTGGACCTGGGCGAGGATGGCGTGCACGCGGCCGGTCAGCTGCTGGTGCTCAAACCTGGGCGTGCCATCCGGCTGACCGCTGGTAGCAATGGCGCGCGCGCGGTGTATCTGGGTGGCGAGCCGATGGAGGGTCCGCGCTACCTGTCGTGGAACTTCGTGTCCAGTTCCGCGGAACGCATCGAGCAGGCACGGCAGGACTGGCGCGAGCAGAAGTTTCCCCGGGTACCGGGCGAAACGGAATTCATTCCGCTGCCTGAACTTCCCGGCAAGCCGGTGCGATACCCCTAAGGCGAGACCATCATGAAAACCAGCTTCAGCCGTTTGGCGTGCATTGCAGTTATTCTGTCGTCAGCCGTCGCCAGCGTTGGCGCGCAGGCGGGCAACCCCATCGTGCCCGGCTGGTATGCCGATCCAGAAATCCGCATTTTCGCCGGACGCTACTGGATCTATCCGACGTATTCCGCCGACCATGGCGCGCCGGCGCGCGCCAGCAAGTTCACACCCGAGCAAGCCAGCATGCGCGCGCGCTCCGATCTGATCTGGGCGCCCTTTCTGAAGCAGACGTTCCTGGACGCATACTCCTCGCCCGATCTGGTGCACTGGACCAAGCATGCGCGGGTGCTCGACGTGGAGAATGTGCGCTGGGCCGCGTACGCCATGTGGGCGCCGTCGGCGCTTGAGCACAAGGGCAAGTACTACCTGTTCTTCGGCGCCAACGACATCAAGGGCAACGGCCAGCTCGGCGGCATCGGCGTGGCGGTGAGCGCGCGCGCCCAAGGGCCATTCAAGGATGCGCTGGGCAAGCCGCTGATCGGCGCGGTGCATAACGGCGCCCAGCCGATCGACCAGATGGTGTACAAGGATGACGATGGCCAGGTTTACCTGTACTACGGCGGCTGGCGGCACCTGAACGTGGTCAGGCTGGCGCCCGACCTGCTGAGCACCGTGGCGTTCGCGGACGGCACGACCTACAAGGAAATCACGCCGGACCCTGCCTATGTCGAAGGTCCGTTCATGGCCAAACGCAATGGGAAATATTATTTGATGTGGTCGGAAGGCGAATGGACGGGGCCGGACTACAGCGTGGCGTACGCGATGAGCGACTCGCCGCTGGGGCCGTTCAAGCGGGTGGCCAAGATCCTGCAGCAGGACGGCCTGGTGGCCACCGGCGCCGGGCACCACTCGGTGCTCAATATCCCGGGCACTGACGATTGGGTGATTGCCTATCACCGCCGGCCGCTGGGGGAGAAGGACGGCAACCACCGCGAGTTGGCCATCGAACAGCTCGAGTTCAACGCCGACGGCACGATCCGGCCGGTAACGCTGACGGCGGCTGGGGTCGCGGCGCGACCGTTGGCAGCGGGGCGTTAAGAGAGCACTGGGGTCAGATCCAGAGCACTGGGGTCAGATCCGGCGTTCGTTCATGAGCTCGCTTGCGGAAGCAAGCGCGCAGATGCGGATCGGGGCACATTGCCCAACGCATGCTGGCAAATTGGTGGTGCATAAGCGCGCTGGCCAATCCGATTACAGCGCAACAATGGTAACGCACGGCCTTGGTGTCTGCCATCGTTATCGAATTTCTTCACTCTGAAGATAAAAAACCATCCCTCCCCAGCCGAATGGATCCACTCGCCCAGCTGCGATATTTTTATTTTAACTTTCGCGAATCCGTTTTGCTTTGCCGTGCGTAATAGGGACAGCCGCTCTTGATTCAAGAGCGGACGCCCCTAGGATTATCTATTCTGCAGGAATTGAATATTGCAGAGAGTAATCAAGGGTAATCGCCGTCCATCCACAACGGAGGAGCCATGTAAAACAGCTGCCCATTCCCAGCCTTCGAATGCGGCAATCCTTATGCCATCGGGCATAGCCCCAGTACGCGCCGTTCCATCTGGCTGGCGGACACAATCACCCAACCCTCTCGTGATGCTGTCCGATACGCCACTTATTGTAGTGATCCAGGAGATTTACCATGGTCGTTCAAACTTTTCGTCGGGTGAACATTCGCAACGCCCTCGTTGCCGCAAGCTGTCCGTTACTGGCCCTGTTGACGGCTTTGCCGGCACAGGCATCGAGCCACCGCGAGGCGCCATTTGTCACCACCCAACCGAAGATCGATGGTACCGATTTTTACGCATTCAACAGTTATGAAACCGGACGTGCCAGTTATGTCACGCTGATCGCCAACTACCAGCCATTGCAGGACGCCTACGGCGGGCCGAATTACTTCAAGATGGACCCGAATGCGCTCTACGAGATCCACGTCGATAACAACGGCGACGCCAAGGAAGATCTCACGTTCCAGTTCCGCTTTCAAAACAACTTCAAAGGCATCACCCTGCCGATCGGCGCGGCCAATGTGGCCATTCCCCTGACCCAGGCCGGCCAAGTCAGCACGCCGAACGCGCCGGCGCTGAACGTCAACGAAAAATTCACCGTGTCGGTGATCCGCGGCGACCGCCGCAGCGGGCAGTCGGCCGCTATTACCCGCATGGGAACGGGCACCGCCAGCTTCGACAAGCCGTCCGATAATATCGGCACCAAAACGATACCTGATTACGCCGGTTATGCTGCCCAGCACGTGTATGCGGTGGCCATCCCCGGCTGCGCCACGCCGGGCAAGGTATTCGTGGGCCAGCGCCGCGAAGGTTTCGCCGTCAATCTGGGCGTTATTTTCGACCTGATCAACGCGCCGCTGGGGGTGATTACCAATTCGGCCAATATCAACGCCGCGCCGAACCAACTGGCCAACAAAAACGTCACCACGCTGGCGCTGGAAATTCACAAGAGCTGCCTGGTGTCGGCCAGCACGGCCGATCCCGTCATCGGTACCTGGACCACGGCCAGCGTACGGCAAAGCCAGCTGGTCAACGCCAATCCACCGGCCGGCCATCAGACCACGGTGACCTATGGCGGAGGCTACGTGCAAGTGTCGCGCCTGGGTATGCCGTTGGTGAACGAAGTGATTATCGGCTTGCCGGACAAGGATCGCTTTAACAGCGCGCTGCCGCAAAACGATGGCCAGTTCGGCACCTACGTGACCAATCCGACCTTGCCGCGTCTGGTCGAAATCGCCATGGGCCTGCCGGCCGGCAGCGCCGCGCCGACCAACCTGCCGCGTCTGGATCTGGTCACGGCATTCCTCACCGGTATCGCCAACGTCAACCGTCCGCTCAATCCCACGCCGTCGGAAATGCTGCGTTTGAATACCGCCATTCCCGCCGTGCCGTTCGCCCAGCAAAACCGGCTTGGCATAGTCGGCAATGTGCTCGCTGGCGGCACCGACAACGCCGGTTACCCGAACGGCCGCCGTCCGAAAGACGACGTGGTCGATATCTCGCTGGTGGTCGCCATGGGCGGTCTGTGCCTGGCCAACGGGAATAACAACGCGTTCGGTTTCGGTACCGATTGCAATCCGAGCAAAGTACCGCTGGGTAACACGGCATTCAAGCTGCACGATGCGGTCGATCAGGCGGTGGTGCCATTCCTGGCAGGTTTCCCGTATCTGAATACGCCGCTGCCTGGCGCGCAATAAATCATCCACGACCAACCGGAGAAAATCTCATGAAAAAAGTACTGCATCAACTGGCGCTGGCCGTGGCCCTGGGCGCCTGCTCGGTGGCCCACGCGGGCGTGATCAACTTCGATACCCCGGCGCTGATCGACATCGACAATAACACCGGCGCCGGCACCTACAACGAAGCCGGCTTCGCGATTACGGGAACCGCAGGCACGTTTCTGCAACTCGACGGTGTCGGCACCAACATGAGCGCCGGACTGGCGCTGTTCGCCGACAACGCCATCACGCTCGCCGCCGGAATGGGCGCGCCGTTCAGCTTTGCCGGGCTGGATGCCGGCCTGTTCGATCCAGCCGCATCCGGGACGCTGTCGATCACGGGTTTCTTTGAGAATAACACTCAGGAAAACCTGACGATCATGCTGGCCGAACTGTCCAGCTACGCATTCACCGACTGGAACGGGCTGACCAGCCTGAGCCTGTCGGCCAGCGCGGATCTGATCATCGACTCGCTGGTGGTGGATGCGGATGTGCCGGAACCCGGTTCAATCGCCATGATCCTGCTGGGATTGATCACCCTGGGCGCCTTTCGCGGCGCTGGCAAGCGCAACCGGTAAGCGTAAGTAGGTAACCTTGGACGGCCGCCGCGTGATCGAGCGGCGGCCGGTTTCGCTGCACGGCTAAACTGGGCGCCAATCCCGGACAGGCCCCTTCACTCGGCAAAAATCTCGCCGATCAAAGCGCGCAGCCACTGGTTGCCCTGGTCCTGATTGAACCGCCGGTGCCAGAATATATTCGTCTGCAACATCGGCAAACGTAGAGGCGGCCGCAGATAAGCCAGATTGAATGGCGCAGCCGCGCGCTCGGCCAGCTTTTGCGGCACCGTCACCACCAGATCGGTGCTGCCGACGATATACGGCACCGCAGTGAAATGCGGCACGCGGTAGCGCGTGTGCACCTGCACGCCAGCCTTTTCCAGCAGCTGATTAATGCGCTCATACGGGCTTTCCTGCGTTGCCACCATCAGGTGCTGCGCGCACAAAAACTGCTTGAGCGTCGGCACGCCCTGGCCCAACGGATGGCCGGCGCGGAACATGCTCACATACGGCTGCCGGAACAGCCGGCGCTGATACAGGGCGGTCGATACCTGATCGAAAGCGCCGATAGCCACATCGATGCGGCCCGCCTCCATCTCCGCTTTCAGTTCGACACTGGCTGGCCGCACCGTGGCCAGCCGGATACCTGGCGCGGCGGCCATGCAGCGCTCGATCAGGGGCGGCATGAAATACACCTCGGCCACATCGGTCATGGCGATGCTGAATTGCCGTTCGCTCGATAGCGGATCGAAGCGTTCCTGCCGGTTCAGCGCCAGTGTCACGCTGGCCAGCGCGGCGCCGATCGGCTCGGCCAGTTGTTCCGCATACGGTGTGGGCTGCATGCCGGCGGCGGTGCGCACGAACAGCTCGTCGCCAAAGGTGCGGCGCAGGCGCGCCAGCGCATTGCTCACGGCCGACTGGGTCAGCTGCAGGCGCCTCGCAGCCGAGGATATCTGGCGTTCCTGAAATACCTCCTGAAACACCACCAGCAGATTCAGGTCCATCTCGCGCGGCTCGACCATAGCGCACCTTTATTTACCAAATCAATATTTTACATTTATGTATTCACCGTGCGCGATTTGGTGGAGAGGGCTACAGTAGCGCAGTAACAGCATCAGGAGCGTAACGAGGTATGGATCCGAGCACAAACCCAACCGCATCGCCGGGCACAGGCGCAAGCATGAACCCCCGTACGGGCCGCTATCAAACTGGCTTCGGCAACGAGTTCGCCAGCGAAGCGCTGCCAGGGGCCTTGCCCGCCCATCGCAACTCGCCCCAGCGCGTCGCCTACGGTCTGTACGCGGAGCAACTGTCCGGCACCGCGTTCACCGCGCCGCGCAGCCAGAACCGGCGCTCGTGGCTGTACCGCATCCGCCCGGCCGCCATGCACCAGCCATTCCAGCGTATCGATAACGGCGCCATCGTCAGCCGCTTCGATCAGCCCGCGCCGCCCAATCAATTGCGCTGGGACCCGATGCCCATGCCCGCCACGCGCACCGACTTCATCGACGGCTGGGTCACCATGGCCGGCAATGGCGACCCCAGCGGCCAAAGCGGCAACGCCTTCCACTTGTATGCCTGCAATGCCGACATGGCCGGGCGGTATTTTTACAACGCCGATGGCGAACTGCTGATCGTCCCCCAGCAGGGGCGCTTGCGCATCGCCACCGAATTCGGCCTGGTCGAACTGGAACCGCAGGAAATTGCCGTGATTCCCCGCGGCGTGCGCTTCCAGGTCACGCTGCCCGATGGCGCAGCGCGCGGTTACATCTGCGAAAACTATGGCGCCCTGCTGCGCCTGCCGGACCTGGGCGTGATCGGCTCCAACGGGCTGGCCAACCCCCGCGATTTTCTGACCCCGCATGCCGCCTACGAGGATCTGGATGGCGAGTTCGCGCTGGTCGCCAAGTTCAACGGCAACCTGTGGTCGGCCGCCATCGGCCACTCGCCGCTGGACGTGGTGGCGTGGCACGGCAACTATGCGCCCTATAAATATGATCTGCGCCACTTCAGCCCCATCGGCTCGATCGGCAACGATCACCCCGACCCGTCGATTTTCCTGGTCCTGCAGGCGCCCAGCGACACGGCCGGCGTGGACACGCTGGACTTCGTCGTGTTCCCGCCGCGCTGGCTGGTGGCCGAGGACACCTTTCGCCCGCCCTGGTTTCACCGCAACGTGGCCAGCGAATTCATGGGCCTGATCACGGGCCAGTACGATGCCAAGGCCGATGGCTTCGCGCCGGGCGGCGCCAGCCTGCACAATTGCATGAGCGGCCACGGTCCCGACGCGGCCACGTTCGACAAGGCAAGCGCCGCCGATACGCGCCAGCCGCACAAGATCGACCACACCATGGCCTTCATGTTCGAGACCAGGAACGTGATCTGCCCCACCGCGCATGCGCTCAACACGCCCTTGTTGCAGGCCGACTATTTCGCCTGCTGGAGCGGCATCAAGAAAAATTTCAATCCGGAGACCCCATGACCAGTGCCACGCACCTGAACGAAACCCACGACAGCGCCCTGCGCAGCTGGGTGCCTTCGGCCAATACGGGCAGCACCGACTTTCCCATCCAGAACTTGCCGTTCGGCGTATTCCGCCGCGCCGGCACCGACGAAGCGTTGCGCATCGGCGTGGCCATCGGCGACCAGATCGTCGACCTGACGGCGGCCGCCGATGCCTTTGCGCACCTGCCCGACGCTACCCGCCAGGCCTTGCGGGGCGATAGTTTGAACGGGTTGATGGAACAGGGCGCGGCGGCATGGTCGGCGGTGCGGCTGGCCGTGTCGCGCCTGTTGCGTGACGGCGCGCCGTCGGCCGGGCAAGATGCGCTGCTGGTTGCCCAGTCGGATGCGCAATACGCCCTGCCTGCCCGCATCGGCGACTACACCGACTTCTACAGCTCGATCCACCATGCCACCGCAGTCGGCAAACTGTTCCGTCCTGACGAACCCTTGCTGCCGAACTATAAATGGGTGCCGATCGGCTACCACGGCCGGGCGTCGTCGATTGGTGTGTCGGGCCAGCAATTCCGCCGTCCGCTGGGGCAGACGCGCCCGCCCGGCAGCGCCGCACCCGTGTTCGGCGCGTGCAAACGGCTCGATTACGAAATGGAAGTAGGCATCTTTATCGGCCGCGGCAACGCCTTGGGCGACGCCATTGCCATCGGCGACGCCGAACAGGCCGTATTCGGCCTGTGCCTGCTCAATGACTGGTCGGCCCGCGACTTGCAGGCATGGGAATACCAGCCGCTCGGCCCCTTTCTCGCAAAAAATTTCGCCTCGACCATCTCACCCTGGGTGGTGACGCTGGAAGCACTGGCGCCGTACCGCAGCGCCTGGCACCGCGACGCTGCCGATCCGCAACCCCTGCCCTATCTGGACGATCCGCAACTGCGCGCCAGCGGCGCCTTCGATGTGCAACTGGAAGTGCTGCTGCAAACGCCGGCCATGCGTGGCGACGGCCAGGCGCCCACGCGCATTTCACTGTCGAACTTTCGCCACTCCTACTGGACCGTGTCGCAACTGGTGGCGCACCACACCGTCAATGGCTGCAACCTCCAGGCCGGCGACCTGCTCGGCTCGGGCACCCAGTCGGGGCCGGATGACAGCGAAGCAGGGTCGCTGCTGGAACTAACCAAAGGCAACAAAGAAAAAATTTCCCTGCCGAACGGCGAAGCGCGCAGTTTTCTGGAAGATGGCGATACCATCGTCATGCGTGGCTGGACCGAGCGCGCCGGATTGCCGCGCATCGGTTTTGGCGAAGTGGCCGGCACCGTGCTGCCGGCCCGTGCAACATGAAGGCGGCGATGAAACTCTATACCTACTTCCGCAGTTCGGCCGCTTACCGCGTGCGCATCGCGCTCAATCTGAAGGGCTTGCCGTACGAAGCCTTTCCCGTGCACCTGCTCAACAACGGCGGTGAACAGCTGTCGGCGCAATACCGCGCCATCAGCCCCGGCGCCATGGTGCCGGCGCTGGACGACGACGGCGCCGTGCTGACCCAATCGCTGGCCATCATGGAGTATCTCGACGAATGCCATGCGCAGGCGCCGCTGTTGCCAGCCGATGCGCCGGGACGGGCGCGCGTGCGGGCGCTGGCGCAAACCATCGCCTGCGATATTCACCCGCTGGGCAACCTGCGCGTACTGAAATACCTGACCGACACCCTGGGCGTGGACGACGCTGCCAGGCAAGCGTGGAGCC
>CALRYE020000133.1:0-19348 GCA_943372275.1 Janthinobacterium lividum | reverse complement strand
GATCTGCTGCGCCCGTTTGCCGATGGCAGCGCCCCCAACAACGCCAAGGCCGCCGCCGCCCATCCCGAAAAAATCATCGTTACCCAGCGCATCGCCGCCGACCTGGTGGCGCGCCTGGGCGTGCTGCTGGCGCTGGGACTGGGCTATCTGCAGCTCGAGCGCAGCACCCCGACGCTGTCGCCGGGGGAACTGCAGCGCCTGCGCCTGGCCACGCAGGTGCGCTCGAACCTGTTTGGCGTGGTGTATGTGCTGGACGAGCCGTCGGCCGGCCTGCATCCGGCGGATACCGAGGCGCTGCTGACGGCGCTGGCCCAGCTCAAGGCGGCGGGCAACTCGCTGTTCGTGGTCGAGCACGCGCTCGACGTGATCCGCCACGCCGACTGGATCGTCGACGTGGGGCCGGAGGCGGGCGAGCAGGGCGGCCATATCCTATACAGCGGCAAGCCGGACGGCTTGAAAAAAATCGCCGCATCGCATACCCGGCGCTTCCTGTTCGACGCCGCCGAGCCGCCAGTGCGCACGCCGCGCGCGCCGAGCGGCTGGCTCAAGCTGGCCGGCGTCACGCGCAACAACGTCCACAATCTGGACGTGGCGTTCCCGCTGGGCGTGATGACCAGCGTCACGGGCGTGTCCGGCTCCGGCAAGTCGACGCTGGTCAGCCAGGTGCTGGTCGACCTGGTCGGCGCGGCGCTGGGGCAGGCGCTCGCGCCCGAAGCGGAGGAGGGCGACGAACTGGAACAGGCCGACACCATCGTCACCGAAGGGCGTATCGTCAGCGGCATGGACGCCATCAAGCGCCTGGTGCGGGTCGACCAGAAGCCGATCGGGCGCACGCCCCGCTCCAACCTGGCCACCTACACCGGCCTGTTCGACCATGTGCGCAAGCTGTTCGCCGCCACCAAGATGGCGCGCGCACGCAAATACGACGCCGGGCGCTTTTCCTTCAACGTGGCCAAAGGCCGCTGCGAGCATTGCGAAGGCGAGGGCCAGGTGATGGTCGAGCTGCTGTTCCTGCCCAGCGTGTATGCGCCGTGCCCGACCTGCGCGGGGGCGCGTTACAACGCCAGGACCCTGGAAGTGGCCTACAACGGCAAGAACATCGCTGAAGTGCTGGGCATGACGGTCGACGCCGCGGCGCAGTTCTTTGCCGAAGAAACCAGCGTGGCGCGCTCGCTGGACGTGCTGCGCGACGTCGGCCTGGGCTACCTGCGGCTGGGCCAGCCGGCCACCGAATTGTCCGGCGGCGAAGCGCAGCGCATCAAGCTGGCCACGGAGTTGCAGCGCGCCGCGCGCGGCAATATGCTCTACGTGCTGGACGAACCGACCACCGGCCTGCATCCCTCCGACGTGGAGAAGCTACTGGTGCAGCTGAACCGGCTGGTGGATGCCGGCAACACGGTGATTGCCGTCGAACACACCATGCGCGTGGTGGCGGCCAGCGACTGGGTCATCGATATCGGTCCCGGGGCGGGTGAGGAGGGCGGCATGGTAGTCGGGGCGGCGCCGCCGCGTGAATTGGCTACTGTGAAGCGCAGTGCGACCGCGCCATACTTACAGGCTTTTTTCGGAAAGGCACCAAGCGGGCAGGAAGGCAATGCTGAATGAATTTCGGGGCCGAACCGCCAGTAACATGCCGAAATGGCAAACGTTGGCGTTGCGGCCCCGTAAAGGCGACGCTGCCGCTCAGCTGAGCAGCGGCGGTGGCGTATCGGAAATTTAGTGAATCAAGAACACGTTGGCGGAGCCCAGCGCTTCGGTCGCGACCAGCAGGTAAGTTGCGGCGCTGGCCAGTGCGACGTGCAGGGCGGCCCAGGTCATTGGAAGGCGTGTCATGGTAGTTCTCCTTGGGGTGCTTGGCGGTTTGTCTTTGTATGCCTCCACTATATTCACTGTTGCGTTCGGCAACTATCGGTCAACCGTCCGAGCCACTGTAGGACATTGGCTTGTGGTTTTTCGTGATGCCGTGATCCTACGATTTATGTAGGCTGCGTCCTATGGCGAAGCTCTGGCGTGCGGCTTACATTGTGGGCTATGACTACGCTCAATACCTCCCTCCTGCATAACGGCGCCCGCGCAGCGCGTCGCCATTCCATCAAGAAGCTGCTGGCGTCCGTGTTCGGCGTCGAGCAACTGCGCGATGGCCAACAACAAGTGATCGACAGCGTTCTTGACGGAAAGGACACCTTGGCCATCATGCCCACCGGCAGCGGCAAGTCCTTGTGTTACCAGATTCCCGCCCGCCTGCTGGAAGGCACCACCGTGGTGGTGTCGCCGCTGATTTCACTGATGAAAGACCAGCTGGAAAAGCTGGAGGAACTGGGGATCCGCGCCGCCCAGGTCAACAGCAGCCTGAACCGCGAGGAAGAAGAAGCCGCGCTGGCCGGCATCCGCGACCAGTATCACGAGATCGTATTCTGCACCCCGGAGCGGCTGGCCCAGCCGGCGTTCCTGGACGTGCTCAAACAGGTCAAGATCGCCCTGGTGGTCATCGATGAAGCCCATTGCATTTCGCACTGGGGCCACGATTTCCGCCCGGCCTACCTCGAAATGGCCGCCTCCATCGATGCGCTGGGCAAGCCGCCCGTGCTGGCGCTGACCGCGACCGCCACCGACGACGTGGTCAAGGATATCAGCAAGCAGCTGGGCCGCTCGCGCATCCACGTGGTCAACACGGGCATTTACCGCCCCAACCTGCACTACGGCGTGGTGCAGATCACCAACAAGGACGAGCGTTACACGCGCGCGCTGGAACTGGTGCAGCAGAGCCAGGGCACGGGTATCGTTTATTCGGCCACCGTCAAGGCGGCCGAAGAGATGGTGGCCGTGCTGGAAGAAGCGGGCGAGAGCGTCACGTTGTACCACGGCAAACTGTCGGCCTCCGAGCGCAAGACCAACCAGGACCTGTTCATGGATGGCGAGCGGCGCGTGATGGTGGCCACCAATGCGTTCGGCATGGGCATCGACAAGCCCGATACGCGCTTTGTGATTCACCTGCAACTGCCGGCCAACCTGGAAGCGTATTACCAGGAATCCGGGCGCGCGGGGCGCGATGGCGAGGACGCCACCTGCACCCTGTTGTATTTTCAGGATGACAAGCGGGTGCAGCAGTTCTTCTTGGTCAAGCACTATCCGACTGCCAACGACCTGCGCGCCGTCTACGATGCCGCCTGCAGCTTGACCGAACAAGGTCCATTGATGTTCGACCGCCTCGACGACGCCCTGCAAGACCTGGCATCGGGCAAGCTGAAAATCTGCCTGAAGCTGCTCAAGGACGGCAAGCTGCTGCGCCAGAACCGCAAGCTGGAATACGTGGTCACCGCCACCGACGCCACCAGTGCCCTGTACGACAAGCTGGCCGCCACCTATGCCGAAAAGCAGGAGCGCGACCGCGAGGCGCTGGAACAGATGGTCGGTTACGCCGTCAGTGGCTTTTGCCGCTGGAAAGTGCTGCTCGACTATTTCGCCGACGAGGTGGAAGGTTTCGAGAAGTGCTGCAAGTGCGACAACTGTCTCCATCCGCCGGAAGTGGCGCAAATCGTCATCCGCGACGATGAATTCGAGCGCGTGGAAGAGCCGGCACCCATCGGTCCCCTGTTCGAAATGGGGGCGCAGGTGCGCGTGCCCAAGTTCGACGTGGGCACGGTGCAATCCGTGGCGGGGGACCAGATCACCATCGAATTCCCGGAACACGGCGTCAAAACCTTCCTGGCCGACTTCGTCGCGCCGGCGTGAGGGGCGCGCCAGTGGCTAGCTCATCGGGTGACATGGTCGTCGTGCGCAAGGAAGGCTTGTTTTGCGTGCCAGGCAATTTTTATATCGACCCGTGGCGCCCGGTGGAGCGCGCCGTGATCACCCACGCCCATGGCGACCATGCCCGTGTCGGCCATGGCCACTATCTGTCCGCGGCCAGCGGCGTCGATATTCTGCGCTCGCGCCTGGGCGAGATCCATATCGACGGCATCGAATACGGCACCCGCCTGGTGCACAACGGCGTGACGATCTCGCTGCACCCGGCCGGCCACGTGCTCGGCTCGGCGCAGGTGCGCATGGAGCACAAGGGCGAGGTGTGGGTGGCCTCGGGCGACTACAAGGTCGAACCGGACCGCACCTGCGTGCCGTTCGAGCCGGTGCGCTGCGACACCTTCATCACGGAATCGACCTTCGGGCTGCCCATCTACCGCTGGCGCCCGGAACGTGAAATCTTCGATGACATCAACGCCTGGTGGCGCAAGAATGCCGACGAAGGCCGCGCCAGCGTCGTATTTGCCTATTCGTTCGGCAAGGCGCAGCGCATCCTGTCCGGGCTCGACCCGTCGATCGGCACCATCATCTGCCACGGCGCGGCCGAGCCGCTGAACCGGGTGTACCGGGCCGGCGGGGTCGATCTGCCGCCCACGGTGCTGGTCACCGACGTGGACAAGGCGGCCATCCGGCGCTCCATCGTCATCGCGCCGCCGTCGGCGGCCGGCACCACCTGGATGAAACGCTTCGGCGACTACAGCGATTCCTTCGCCAGCGGCTGGATGCAGCTGCGCGGCGCGCGCCGCCGGCGCGGGGTGGACCGGGGCTTTATCCTGTCCGACCACGCCGACTGGCCCGGCCTGATGAGCGCCATCCGCGCCACTGAAGCGCCGCGCGTGATCGTCACCCACGGCTCGATTCCCGTCATGGTGCGCTGGCTGCGCCAGGTCGGGCTGGACGCGTCCGGCTTTGACACCGAATACGGCGACGAAGACGAAGCGGCCGGCGCGGAAGCGAACACGACGCCGATTCCCGATCCGGCCCCTGCTGCGGCTACGGCGTCGGCTACCGAGCTTGACGAACCCGTAGTGGACAGCGCAACAACGTAAAAAGTTGCTGCCAGGCGACGTTTCTGGTGGTACGATCAGCGTCATTACTGCCGCTCGTCGCGGCCCGGACGCCACATCCCCGCCTCCGGAACGAACCCGTTTGTTGTCACACCGATCAGCATGGTGCTGTCCTCACGTACTGCAATCTGGCTGGGGTTTTGGCCCGACAGCAGCTGCATGGCTGGCGGATCGCCACTGAATCATCGCTGACAAGCAAACGCTCACAGGGCCGAAGCCTCGCCCTTTCGCTTCCGATGGACCTGTGATGATGCGTGCTTTCCCCCGATTTCTCCGGCTGATTTCCCGGCTGACGCTGTGCGCCTGCGCGCTGGCTGCGAGCGCCTGTTCGCGCGAGAAGGCCGCCACCGAGACGCCGGTCGTCATGCGCGTTGCGCTTCCGCTACAGTTGTCGTCCGGCTCCACCTTCGTCGGCAATCAGCTGGGCTTGTTCAAACAACATCAGGTGACGCTGGAAATTCAGAAATTTCAGCTCGGTAAAGATGCCCTGCAATCCGTGCTGCAGGGCCGGGCCGATCTGGCCGTGGTGGCCGATACCCCCTTCATGTTCGCCGCCCTCAGGGGCGAACCGGTGGCCGCCGTGGCCACCGTGTTCGGCTCGCGCAGCGCCATTGCCGTGCTGGGCTGGCGCAAGCGCGGCATCGCCAAGGTGGCCGACCTGCGTGGCAAGACGGTAGCCAGCGTGGCCGGCACCAATGCCCAATATTTCCTCGACGCGCTGCTGGTGTCGCACGGCGTGGCCCCGTCCGACGTCAAGGTGGTCGCGCTCAAGTCGGACCAGATGGCGGCGGCGCTGCGCTCCGGCCAGGTCGACGCGGTGACGGTCTGGCATCCCGAACTGGGCCGCCTGAAGGCTGAAATGGAAGACGACGGCGTGGCTCTGTACGGCGACGATATCTTCGTCTACCGTTTCCTGCTGGTGGGGCGGCGCGATTATCTGGACAATCATCCGGCGGAGGTGGCGCAATTTGTCGCCGCCCTGGCCGACGCCACCGATGCGGTGCACGAGCAGCCGGCGCGCGCCCGCGAGATCGTCGGCACGGCCCTGGGCATCGCCCCCGCGCTGCTGGCCGAATACTTCGAGCCGGCCGACTACTATCTGGCACTGGACCAGTCGCTGCTGCTGGCGCTGGGCGACCAGAGCCGCTGGGCCATGAAGCAGGGCCTGGCGCCCGCCGGGCCGGTGCCGAATTACCTGGAGCTGCTGCGCCAGCAGCCCCTGCGCGCCGCGCGCGCCAACGCCGTCAAGGTGATTCAATGAAGCGCTGGACGCTGGCGCGCCAAAGCCTGGCGCTGGCGTGGCTGGCCGCGCTGGTCGTGGCGGCCGTGCTGGTGACCAATGGCGTGGCGATCAGCGAGGTGCGCCGCCAGGGCCGCGAAACCAGCATGGCCGAATTCACCGCGCAGGGCGTCAACCAGTTCCGCTATCTGATCATGGAGACCGCCCTGTACCGCGAGCCGCGCTCGCTGGTGCAGTGGGACCGGCGCATGGCCAGCTTCCGCGCCGGCATGGAGCGCCATGCCTACACCGAAGCGCCCCAGCAAGCCGCGCTGGTGCGCCAGCGCGCCAATCTGGAAGTGCTGGCCCGGCTGCACGCGCGCCTGATCGGCGCGGGCGAGAACGCCGACCAGACCTCGGCGACCGTCAGCATGCTGTTCCTGACCAGCCAGGACATGATCGACGACGCCTATGATCTGATGCAGTCGAACCGGCTCGACCTGCAGCGCGCGCAGGAGCGCGCCAGCGCGCTGGTGCTGGCCGACGTGCTGGTGCTGGCCGGCTTGATCGTGGCCTGCTTCGTGGTGATACGGCGGCGCGTGCTGCGTCCCATCGCGGCGCTGCAGGCGATCACCGAACGCGTCGCCGCGGGCGACCTGAGTTTGCGCCTGGACCTCGACGAGCAGAATGAAATCGGCCAGCTGGCCAATACGTTCGACCGCATGACGGCCCAGCTGGAAGAGTCGCGTGCGCGCATGGAATCCGAAATCGCCGAGCGCGGCCGCGCCCAGCAGGCGCTCGAGCGCACCATCGAGCAGCTGGCCGGCACCAGCGGGGAGCTGACCCGTGCTCAGGGTGATATGCGCGCCATCATCGACCATACCCCGGCGCTGGTGGTGTACTGGGATCGCGATCTGCGCAACCGCTTCGCCAACCGGGCCTACCAGCGCTGGTTCGGCGTCAGCCCCGAATCGATGAAGGGCAAGCACCTGCGCGAACTGGTGCCGGAGCCGCATCTGTCCCAGCTCGAACCGGTGCTGCTGTCGGCCATGCGCGGCGAGAGCGCCGTGTTCGAGCTGCGCGGCACCACCGCCGACGGCGTCACGCGCGACCTGCTGGTGTCGTACAAGCCGGACCTGCAGGACGGCGTGGTGATCGGCTGCTATGGCTTCATCAGCGACATCACCCAGATCAACGCGGCGCGGGCGGGGCAGGCCGAAGCGCTGGCGCGGCTGCAGGGCGTGTTCGACGCGGCCATCGATTTCTGCATCATCACCGTCACCCTGGAAGGCATCATCGAGCTGTTCAGCCCTGGCGCCGAACGGCTGCTGGGCTACCGCGCCAACGAGGTGGTGGGCAAGGCTCATCCGGAGCTGTTCCACAAGGCCGCCGAAATCGATGCACTGGGCGGCGGCATCGGCGAGCTCCATGGCAAGGAGCATGGCCGCCGCACCCTCTCCGGCTTTGCGGTGTTCGCCGAAGTGGGGCGCCAGGGCGGCTCGGAAACGCGCGAGTGGACCTTCGTGCGCAAGGATGGCCAGGAAGTCGAAGTCAACCTGACGGTGACGGCGGTGCGCGACGGCGCCGGCGCGCTGGTCGGCTTTCTGGGCGTGGCCAAGGACATCGGCCGCGACAAGGCGATCGTGCGCGCGCTGGCCGGCGCGCGCGACGACGCCGAGGCGGCCAGCCGCGCCAAGAGCGAATTCCTGGCCAATATCAGCCACGAGATCCGCACCCCGATGAATGCCATCCTGGGCTTGCTGCAGCTGCTGCACCATACCGACCTGGATGCCGCCCAGCGCAGCTATGCCGCGCATACCCAGGGCGCGGCGCGTGCGCTGCTACGCCTGCTCAACGACATCCTCGACTTCTCCAAGGTCGAAGCGGGCAAGCTGATGCTGGAGCCGGCGCCGCTGCGCCTGCAGTCGCTGGCCGACGAATTGGCTGCCCTGGCCGAGTCGCTGGCGGCCGGCAAGCCGTCGACTGGCGGCGCGCCGCTGGCGCTGCGCTTTACGGTCGATGCGGCGCTGCCGCCGTATGTGCTGGGCGACACCTTGCGCCTGCGCCAGGTGCTGCTCAATTTGATCGGCAACGCCATCAAGTTCACCCCGCACGGTGAAGTAAGCGTGGAGATCAGCGCCGCCGGCGGGGCCATTGAGTTTGCCGTGCAGGATACGGGAATCGGCATCGCGTCCGAGCAGCTGAGCGGCATTTTCGATGCCTTCAGCCAGGCCGAGGCCAGCACCACGCGCCGCTTCGGCGGCACCGGCCTGGGCCTGGCCATCAGCCAGCGCCTGGTGCAGCTGATGGGCGCGACCGTCGAGGTGAGCAGCATCGAAGGCATCGGCAGCCGCTTCTGGTTCACGCTGGCGCTGCCCGCCGTGGCGGGGCCCGGACCGCGCCAGCGCGCGCTGCCCAGCGGCGCGGCGCGGCTGGCGGGCAGGCACCTGCTGGTGGTCGACGACAATGCGCTGAACCGGCAAGTGGCCAGCGAGTTGTTGCGCAACGAGGGCGCGCAGGTGCTGCTGGCCGACGGCGCGGCCGCGGCGCTGGCGCTGCTGCGCGGCGGCGTGGCGCGCATCGACCTGGTGCTGATGGACGTGCAGATGCCCGACATGGATGGCTACCAGGCCACCCGCGCGATCCGTCAGGACACCAGCCTGGCAGGCATGCCGGTGCTGGCCATGACGGCCAACGCGATGGCGGGCGACCGCGACAAGTGTCTCGCGGCCGGCATGAACGATTACCTCGAAAAACCGATCGACATCGATGCCCTGGTGGCGGCGGTGATGCTGCACTGCCCGGCGCCGGCCGGCGCGCCGGCGAAGGTGCTTGAAGCGCTTGCAGTAGCTGCGGCGCCTGAAGTGACTGCGGCGCCCGCGGGGGCGACCCGCGCATTGCGCCGCATGGGCGGCAATGCGGCGCTGTTCGTCAACGTGGCCAACAAGTATCCGGTCGACGCGGCGCACATGGTCGGCTTGCTGGACATGCAGCTGGCGCAAGGCCATACGGTCGACGCGGGTCGCTCATGCCACGGCCTGCGCGGCGTGGCCGGCACGGTGGGCGCCGACGCACTGTGTGCCTTTCTGCTGGCGCTGGAGTCCAAGCTGCACGGCAGCGACAGCATCGACGCGCAGGCGGAACGCGCGCAGCTGGCGGGGCTGTTCGCCGCCAGCGTGAACGAGCTTGCGCTGGCGGCCGCAGGCATCGAAGCCGGCGTATAAAGGCGGCGGTGTTGCTTGATATTTTGCGTGATGTGTTGCGTGATGTGTTGCGGGATGCGTTGCCCGTCTCGATCGCCGCGGCCCGCCGCTGCAACAGCGGGTCAATAGCGGGTCAGATGTGCGCCGGGAAGCCCAGCAGCGCTTGCTGCCCCTGAATTGCCCAAGGCGCCGCGCTTAGCTGAGCCGTGCGTGCGACGTCGCCCGGCCGCTCGCGCTATCCTTGCAACGTGAACCACGAAACCAAGGATGGAAGTCGAATGCAGCAGGCACGCCATCTGGCCGCCGGGATAGCGTATGCGTGAATTCGCGCGCCTTTACACCGAGCTGGACGAAACCACCGCGACCAACCGCAAGCTCGAAGCGCTGCAGCAGTACTTCGCCAGCGCCGCGCCCGAGAACGCCGCGTGGGCCGTGTACTTTCTGGCCGGCGGCAAGCCGCGCCAGGCCGTGCCGTCCAAGCTGCTGCGCCAGTACGCCATCGAATACGCGCAGCTCGACGAGTGGCTGTTCGACGAATCGTACAACGCCGTGGGCGACCTGGCCGAGACCATCGCCCACATCCTGCCGCCGGCCGAGCACGAGAGCGATATCGGCCTGGCCGACTGGATGCAGCAGCGCATCGGCCCTTTGCGCGGCGCCGATCCGGCCACCATCCACGACGCGCTGTTCATGTACTGGAACGAGCTCGACTGGCGCGAGCGCTTCCTGCTCACCAAGCTGATCGGCGGCGGCTTTCGCGTGGGCGTGTCCAAGCTGCTGGTCACGCGCGCGCTGTCGTCCATCGCGGCGGTCGACAGCAAGCTGATCGCCCAGCGCCTGATGGGCTGGACCGACGGCAGCGTGGCGCCCACGGCGGCCGGCTTCCTGCAGCTGATCGCCGCCCCGAGCGACGACGAGCACCGCCTGCGCGGCGGCCAGCCCTATCCGTTCTTTCTGGCCCACCAGCTGAGCGGCGAGACCGAGGCCCTGGGCCCCCTGGCCGACTGGCAGGTGGAGTGGAAGTACGACGGCATCCGCGCCCAGCTGGTGCGCCGCGGCGGCCAGAACTACCTGTGGTCGCGCGGTGAAGACCTGATCACCGAGCGCTTTCCCGAGCTGGCCGCGCTGGTGCTGCCGGAAGGGACCGTGGTCGACGGCGAAGTGCTGATCTGGACCGACGTCGACACGCCGGCCCCGTTCGCCGACCTGCAAAAGCGCATCGGCCGCAAGACCTTGTCCGCCAAGATGCTGGCCGAGCTGCCCGCCGTGCTGGTGGCCTACGACCTGCTGGAAGAAGACGGCGTGGACCTGCGCGCGCTGCCCCAGCACGAGCGCCGCGCGCTGCTGGAAAACCTGGTGCGCCAGGTCGCGCGTCGCCAGCTCAAGCTGTCGCCGCTGGTGCAGGCGCCCAGCTGGACGGAACTGGCGCGCATCCGCATGGAGTCGCGCGCGCGCGGCGTCGAGGGCATGATGGTCAAGGCCATGAGCGCCCAGTACGGCGTCGGGCGCACCAAGAACGTGGGCACCTGGTGGAAGTGGAAGGTCGATCCGTACACCATCGACGCGGTGCTCATTTACGCGCAGGCCGGCCATGGCCGCCGCGCCTCGCTCTACACCGACTACACCTTCGCCGTGTGGGATACCGATGCCGACGGCGCGCGCAAGCTGGTCCCGTTCGCCAAGGCGTATTCGGGCCTGACCGACGCCGAAATCGCCAAGGTCGACAATGCTATTCGCAAGACCACCATCGAAAAATTCGGCCCGGTGCGCTCGGTCAAGCCGACCATGGTGTTCGAGATCGGTTTCGAGGGCATCAACCTGTCGACCCGCCACAAGGCCGGCATCGCGGTGCGCTTCCCGCGCATCCTGCGCAAGCGCGACGACAAGACGGTCGACGATGCCGACACGCTCGACACTCTCAAAGGCCTGCTGGCCGCCTCCGGCGCATGAAGTATCCGCCGGTGACTTTCTCCCTCGGCGTGCACCCCATGGAGCCGGGCCGATGACCAAAAGCGTCATGGCCACGGCGGTGGACAGCTGGTTCGCCGCGCGCGGCTGGAAGGTGTTCCCGTTCCAGAAAGCCGTCTGGAAGGCGGCGCTGGCCGGCCAATCGGGTCTGCTGCATGCCAACACGGGCGCCGGTAAAACCTACGCGGTGTGGTTCGCCGCGCTGCTGCGCGGCGCCGCGCCCGGCCAGCGCAAGGCGGCCGGCCTGCGCGTGCTGTGGATCACGCCGATGCGGGCGCTGGCGGCCGACACCCAGCGCGCGCTGGAGGAATCGGCGGCGGCGCTGGCGCCCGGCTGGACCATCGGCGCGCGCACCGGCGACACCACCTCGGCCGAGCGGGCCAGGCAAGGCCGCGGCATGCCGTCGGCGCTGATCACCACGCCCGAGAGCTTGTCGCTGCTGCTCAGCCACGCGGGCGCGCAGGCGCAGTTCGGCCAGGTCGACACCATCATCATCGACGAGTGGCATGAGCTGATGGGCAGCAAACGGGGCGTGCAGGTGCAGCTGGCGCTGGCGCGCCTGCGCCAGTGGCGCCCCACACTGGTGGTGTGGGGGCTGTCGGCCACCATGGGCAACCTGGAGCAGGCGCGCGCGGTGCTGCTGGGCGAGGCCAACGGCAAGCCGCAAGGCGTGCTGGTCGAAGGCGACCTGCGCAAGGAGATCCGGGTCGATTCGCTGATCCCGGCCAACGTGTCGCGTTTTCCGTGGGGCGGCCACCTGGGCATCGCTATGCTCAAACCCGTCATCGACGAGATCGAGCAGTTCAACGCCACGTTGGTGTTCACCAATACCCGCTCGCAGTCGGAGCTGTGGTATCAGAACATCCTGGAAGCGCGCCCCGACTGGGCCGGCCTGATCGCCCTGCATCACGGCTCGCTCGACCGCGAAGTGCGCGACTGGGTCGAGACGGGGCTGAAAAAGGGCGAGCTGAAGGCCGTCATCTGCACCGCCAGCCTGGACCTGGGCGTGGACTTTTTGCCGGTCGAACGCGTGCTGCAGATCGGCAGCGCCAAGGGCATCGCCCGCTTGCTGCAGCGCGCCGGGCGCAGCGGCCACGCGCCGGGGCGGGTATCGCGCGTGACCCTGGTGCCCACCAACAGCATGGAAATCCTGGAGGCGGCCGGCGCCAAGCAGGCGGTCGCCGCGCGCAATATCGAGGCGCGCCTGGTGCCCAATAAGCCGTTCGACGTGCTGGTGCAGCACCTGGTGACGGTGGCCTTGGGTGGCGGCTTTCGCTCCGAGGCGATGCTGGCCGAGGTGCGCAGCGCCTGGTCGTACCGCCATCTGTCGGACCAAGAATGGCAATGGGCGCTGGACTTCGTGGCGCGCGGTGGCCAGAGCCTGACCGCCTATCCCGAATACCAGCGCGTGGTGGCTGACGAGGAGGGCGTGTTCCGCGTGCCGAACGTGGCGCTGGGGCGGCGCCATCGGATGGGCATCGGCACCATCGTGTCCGATTCGAGCATGCAGGTCAAATACATGAGCGGCGGGCGCATCGGCAGCGTGGAAGAGTCGTTCATTTCGCGCCTGAAGGCGGGCGACCATTTCCTGTTCGGCGGGCGCATCCTCGAATTCATCCGGGTCAACGAGATGACCGCGTTCGTCAAGCGCGCCACCGGCGCGCGCGGGGCCGTCACGCGCTGGCAGGGCGCCAAGATGCCGATGTCGTCGGAACTGGCCCATGCCGCGCTGGAGCAGCTGCGCCTGGCCGTGCTGGGGCGTTACGAAGGCCCGGAGATGGAAGCGTTGAAGCCGCTGCTGGAGATTCAGCAGCGCTGGTCGGCCATTCCGACCATCGACACGCTGGTCGTCGAGAGCATGCAAAGCCGCGAGGGCTATCACCTGTTCGTCTATCCGTTCGCGGGCCGCTCGGTGCACACGGGACTGGCCTCGCTGTTCGCCTACCGCATCGCACGCCAGCAGCCGATCACGTTCTCGATCGCGATCAACGATTACGGCTTCGAGCTGCTGGCGGCCGAACCGGTGGACTGGGCGCGCGTGTTCGACGCGCCCGCCGGCGCGGACGTGGCGCTGTTTTCCACCGAGCTGCTGCTGGAAGATGTACTCGACAGCCTGAACGCGACCCAGCTGTCGCAGCAGCGCTTTCGCGAAGTGGCGCGCATTGCCGGCCTGGTGTTCCAGGGGTACCCGGGCCAGCCGAAAAGCACGCGCCAGGTGCAGGCGTCGTCCTCGCTGTTCTTCGAGGTGTTCCGCAAACACGACGCGGGCAACCTGCTGCTCACGCAAGCGCAGCGCGAGGTGATGGAGCAGGAGCTGGAACTGACGCGCCTGCGCGATACGCTGACCGAATTGCACGGCCGCGCGGTGGCGTTCAAGCAGGTGGCGCGCGCCACCCCGTTCGGCTTTGCGCTGATGGTGGAACGCTTTCGCGAGAAGCTCTCGACCGAGAAGCTGTCGGACCGGGTGGCGCGCATCCTGCGCGAACTGGAAAAGGCCGCCACGCCATGAGCAGCGCAGCCTACACAATGACGATCGAAGGCGAAACGGTGCTGCTGCTGGCCGAAAAAGCCCTCTACTGGCCGGCGCGGCGCATGCTGGTGATCGCCGATATCCACTTCGGCAAAGCGGCCGCGTTCCGGGCGCTGGGCGTGCCGGTGCCGCGCGGGACCACCACCGAAAACCTCGACGCGCTGGACGCCCTGATGGCGGTCTACCCGGTCGACGAGTTGATGTTTTTAGGCGACTTTCTGCATGCGCGCGCCTCGCACGCCGGGGCCACGCTGGCCGCCATGCTGGCGTGGCGCCTGCGCCATCCGGGCCTGCGCCTGCTGCTGGTGCGGGGCAATCACGACAAGCGGGCCGGGGATCCGTCGGCGGCGCTGGGCATCGATATCGTCGACGAACCCTACACCGTGGCGCCGTTTTCGTTCTGCCACCATCCCGACATCGCCGCACCCGGTTACGTGTTGGCGGGCCACGTGCATCCCGTGTACGTGCTGGCCACGCGGGTCGATTCGCTGCGCCTGCCTTGCTTTCAGGTGGGGCCCTCGCGCATGATACTGCCGTCCTTCGGCTCGTTTACCGGGGGCCATCCGATCACGCCCGATACGGGTGAGCGTATCTTCGTCGCCGCGGGCGACGCCGTGCACTGCGTACGCTAGCGTACCGACGCGTCCTTACACTGGCGCTATCTTCTAGTGCATGCTGGAAACAATCCAGTCACCCACCGAGGAGAATATTATCAAAACTACACAAACTCTCATGACCGGGCTGATGGCCATCGCACCGATGCTGTCGATGACGCTGGCTACCGCACCTGTACAGGCGCAGCAATACCAGACCCCCTCCCAACAGAACTACGCCCCCGTGATCCGCGGCTTCGACGTGGAAGAAGTGCGCCGCCTGCAACCGGGCGTGGAATTGAACTTCAACGTGTACGGCACCCCGGGCGGACGCGCCACCCTCAGCATCGAAGGCGCGCGCCGCAACCTGACGCTGTCGGAAACCGATCCGGGCGTCTATGAAGGCACCTACACGCTGGGCGCGCGCGACCGCGTCACGGGCGACAGCGCCGTGACGGCCAATCTGCGCCTGAACAACCAGGTCACCAGCGGCGTGTTGTCCGAGTCGCTGCTGCGCGGCGTCGGTGCGCATTCGCGCGACACCAATATGTCGGGTAAGCGCGCCGCCGCGGTGGTCGCGGCCGGTACCCCGCGCATCGAACGCTTCGACGTGGAAGGCAACGACGACCTCGGCGCCGGCAATGAACTGCTGTTCTCGGTCTACGGCACCCCGGGCGCCAAGGTCGACATGGCCATCCGCGGCACCAAGGGCGTGTTCTTCCTGCCCGAAGTCAAGCCGGGCGAGTACAGCGGCAGCTACACCATCCGCCGTGCCGACCGCATCTCGGCCACCAGCCCGGTGACCGCCAATATGCGTATCGGTAACAAGGTGACGACGGCTACCCTGGGCAAACCGCTGCTGGTTGCGTCCGCCCCGAAAGCGGTGCGTTATTGCAGCAACTGCGCCACCGTGGAAGCCATCAATGTGGTGGAAGTCAACGGCGACGGCAATTACCTCGGCACCATCGGTGGCGGCGTGGTCGGCGCCTTGCTGGGCAGCCAGGTCGGCAGCGGCAGCGGCAAGACGGCCGCGCAAGTGGCCGGCGCCGTGGGCGGCGCATATGTGGGCCGCAACATCGAGCGTCGTGCCAAGCGCACCCAGCACTACGAAGTCGTGGTGCGTTTTGCCAACGGCGGCACCCAGACGGTGACGTATGAAAACGACCCAGGCCTGCGCACCGGCGAAAAGGTCAAAGTCAACAATGGCGTGCTGGAACGCGACACGGCCAATTAAGCGGGGGCCGGAATCCGGCGGCGCCGCGCAGCGTGCGTGACGCTGCCTGTTCCGGGCAGGCTTGAACCTTTTGCCCTGCATCGCAGCACCATGTAAAACGGCGCCCCTCGGGGCGCCGTTGTCGTTGCTGCCAGCCTGGAATCAGGCGGTGGTGGCGGCCAGTACCTGGTCGCCGCCGGCGCTGGCGGCCGCTTCAGCCGCTTCCGCCGCCTTGGCCGCTTTGGCGCTGGCCTGCTTGGTGCGCGAACGCGACGGTGGCAGGCGGCGCAGGGTCTTGAGCGCTTCCGGATCTTTGATGCCGATGGTGCGCTGGTCCACCGTGATCAGCCCGATTTCGTTAAAGGCCGACAAGGTGCGGCTGACCGTTTCCAGGGTCAGCCCAAGGTAGGAGCCGATTTCGTGGCGGGTCATGCGCAGGTTGAACAACTTGCTCGAGTAACCCATGGCGGCGAAGCGGTCGGCCAGGGTCACCAGAAAACGGGCCACCCGGGCTTCGGCCGACAGGGCGCCCAGCATGCCGATCATGGCTTGCTCACGCACCAGTTCGCGGCTCATCACGCCGTACATGACGTTTTCCAGTTCCAGGTGCACACGGCCGAGAGCGGTAAGCTTCTTGAACGGCAGCAGGATCAGGTCGCAGTCGGACAGGGCCACGGCTTCCGACGCGTAGTGGCGGGTGTGGATGCCGTCCACGCCCAGCATGTCGCCCTTCATGGGGAAGCTGAGCACTTGCTCATTGCCGAATTCGTCGATCAGCACGGTTTTGAGGAAACCCGAGTTGACGATGTACAAGGTGTCGAACGCCTGGCCGATGGTGTGCACGCGTTGCCCCGTCTTGAACTGGACATGCTGGAACAGCAGCTCTTCGGTATTGACGGACACGGCGGCTGTGATGTGCAGTAAGTCGCAGACTTCTTTCAGGTTCGACCAAAGGCGGCCCTGACGCTGACGGCCTGCTTCCGTAGGAGCGGAATGCATGGTCGACGATGGGGTGTTGCGTGGTTCGGGTGGCGTGGACAGCATGCTCATCTCCAGGTGAGTAAAACGCAATTCAAACGGCGTACTAACGGGTTACGTCTACGTGGTCGGCGCAAAATCGGCGGTAGCAGCACCGGGGGATTCCGGTGTCGTAACTGCTTCGCTGGCTCAACTCAGGTAGAAACATGAACCTAGGAAAGCCGAATCGATGGATTTAGTATGCCAACACGAGTTCGGCATTGATATCAGCGATGGCTGAATCTCCGGGTAGGACGCGGCGCGCCATCGTAGGAAAACTCCTACTGGAATTTGGCGCCACAGAGGGAGAAGTGCGGGGATATGGTCGAGCTCGCGCGACCGTTGAATGCAGGGTGAAGCGAACTAGTTGACCTCGGTCGGCACGAAACTATGGCGCCGTTGTCTAAATCTTTTCGGCGTTGCACGCTGTGCAGCGCCGTTGCTTGGCAAAAATGAATCGCTGGGTACCCACGTCGGGTCGGAGCTTCACGCGGCGTCCGGTGTCAGCCCCGCTTCAGCGCCGGGGCGGACTCCGGCGCTAACTCCGCAGCTAGCTTCGCGGTTAACTCTTAAACGGCGACAGCAACCGGTGCGCCACGGCGTACTGCACCATTTCCGACAGCGACGTCATGCCCATCTTCTGCATGATGCGCGTCTTGTGGGTGCTGACCGTCTTGACGCTCAGATGCAGGCTGTTGGCAATCTCGGTGATGGACTTGCCGCCCACCAGCAGCGAGAACACCTCGAATTCGCGGTCCGACAATTGCTTATGCAGCAACTGCTCGTTGGGCGTCATGATGTTCAGGGCCAATTGCTCGGCCACCTCGGTGCTGATGTACGGACGCCCCGACGCGACCTTGCGGATCGCCCCCACCAGCTGGGTGCCCGCGCTTTCCTTGGTCAGATAACCCTGGGCGCCGGCCCGGATCGCCCGCACGGCGTATTGTTCTTCCTCGTGCATGGTCAGGATCAGGATGGCCAGCTTGGGCGCTTCGCTGCGGATCTGCCGGATCAGGTCGACGCCACTGCGGCCCGGCATCGACAAGTCCAGCAGCAGCAGGTCGAAGCCGCCCTGGCGCACGTGGGTGAGCACTTCGAAGCCGTTGATGGCTTCGCCGACGATATCGATATCGAGTGCGCCATCGAGGATACGCTTGAGTCCTTCGCGCATGATCGTGTGGTCGTCGGCAATGACAATGCGTATCATAAATGGGCAATCCAACAGAAGTAATCGGGCTCGGCGGCAAGGCCGGACGGGGGCACAGCATCAGGCAAGGCAATCAGCAAGGCAACAAGCAGGGCAACAAGCAGGGCAAAAACCGGCAGCAGTGCTCCTCGGCTGGCGAAGCGAGCACAGCACATGCTCAGCCGAAGGTTAAGTCTAAATTGTAATTTGCGCAATGTTGGATTGAGTGATGGATTGTGCTAGTTGGTCACCGCGCCCGTCCTTCACCGCCTGCTTCTGTGCCGGTCCGATGCGCTCAACTGCCCGGTTCCTTGATCAGCCGGTGCACCAGCACCGGCTTGGCCGTATGCGACAACACCTTGTTGGTCACGCTGCCCAGCAACAACTGTCCCCAGCCGCTGCGCCCGTGCGAGCCCATGAAGATCAGGTCGCACTGCATCTGCTCGGCCACTTCGACGATCTTCAGCGCGGCCGCGCCGGCGAAGGCCGTCACGCCTTCATGGCGCAGCCCGTGCCTGGCGGCGGTTTCCAGGATGGAGCTCAGGTGCTCCGCGCCCACGCGCCGCATCTGGGCCATGTACTCCTCTTCGCTGGGATAGGAGGGCGGCACGATCTCCACATACACGGGGTATTGGTACTCGGGGGCGACATACAGTGCGACCACCTCGGCGCCCATTTGCCGGGCAAATTCCACCCCGGCACAGGCAGTGTGCTTGGAAACCGCCGACCCATCGGTCGTAATAAGAATTTTCCGGTACATGATCATTCCTCCGACATGGAACACATTGTGTAGTGTAGTCCCCGTGCTGACTATTGTTAGGGGACAAAGGATTGATCTTGCTCAAATGGTCAAGTCGCCTTAGCGCAAGGTTTATTGCCGTACGGGATAGTTTTGTGGCGCAAGGCGATGCTAAGATTACAAAATACAACACTTTCCACACTGCAACGGGCAGGAAAGACACGTTTTGATTGTCGATGGCACAATTTTCGTCAGCCATTTGCTTATAGGGTGCGCACAGTGATTTACCAATCGCATGATGCACTGCTACACTCGCGTAAAGGCGGTTAAAGTTGCCGCGCATCATGCTTTGCCCAGAAATCGCATCGCACCACACCGTATACCGAGCAATTTTGACATTGCGACATTTCACAATGCGCTGTCAGCGTTAGCGTGGATGGCCGGGAGCGCCCAGGGGGCGCGCCGGGACCTCCGCACCGAACACTGACTGGGCCTTTCACAAATATGGAGAAGCAGGGATATGACCGACGCCGCTGATGATTTCGACGCACTATTCGATGAAGTGTCTGCGCAACGCACCACGGCCCCTCCTGCGCCCGCACCGGCACCGGTTGCGGCGGACGAAGACGACATGGACGCCCTGTTCGAGCAGATGTCGGCCGCCGCCGCGCCCGCCGCAGCTGCTCCGGTAGCCGCGCCTGCCCCCGCAGTTGCCCCCGCAGTTGTCCCAGTCGCTGCGCCCGTAGCCGCCGCTGCGCCCGCAGCCACCGACGGCGAGCATGACGGCACCAACAATCCGATGTTCGAGCGTC
>CALRYE020000132.1:0-19432 GCA_943372275.1 Janthinobacterium lividum | reverse complement strand
TAGGATCGTCAGCTGCAAAAATACCTGGGACGGTCCATATTTCGCCGCTTTCTCGGTCAATAGCTCGCTATTGACACTGCGAAATCGTCAAAATCTGGCCTCGCCCAGCTATTTTTTCGCTCTGACTCCCTCAGTCCGACAGGCTGCTAAGAGCGGCATGACCTGAAGCGTAAAGTGGCTTCGAGCCGGTAGCCGTGCGGGTGAAGTGCCGCCACGCACAACGCCTGATGTTTCTGCCTCGTCCAAGGACATTGTCGCAGGCGAAAAATCAAGCCGTCATAAATAGTTCTTATGCTCCGGGGTGGACGCTGGTCCTACATTCACCCGGAGCTTCACATGATCAAGAAAAAAACGTCCCTGACCGCAGGCTGCGCCTTGGGCGCCTTCGGTACCTTCGTCGCCCTGAGCGCGCCGGCCTTCGCCCAGGTCGGCGCACCGGCGGCCGATGCACCGCCAGCGGCTACCCAGCCCGCCGACGCCACCGATTCCCAGGTCGTCGTCGTCACCGGTTCAGCCCGTCCGCAACGGCGCTTCGACGTCTCCTACGCCGTCAACGCGCTCTCGCAAAACGACGTGCAAAAACTCGCGCCCATGAACATGGCCGACCTGCTGGGCAAGATGCCGGGCATCCAGGTCGAAGCCACCGGCGGCGAGGTGCAGAACGTCACGCGCGTGCGCGGCATTCCCACCGACGACGGCTACGCCCTGTTCCAGCAAGATGGCCTGCCTTTGATGACGGAAATTAACGGCTTCTTCTTCCGCGGCGACAGCATGAACCGCTACGACCTGATGACCAAGACGCTGGAAGTGGTGCGCGGCGGCCCCGCGCCGATCTACGCCAGCCAGGCCGCCGCCATCGTCAACAGCACCACCGTGACCGGCACCGACACAACCCGCGGCAAAGCCCAGGTCACGCTCAGCACCACGGGCCTGAAGCGCCTCGACGCCTACCAGGCCGGCAAGCTCGCCGACCGCACCTTTTACGCCATCGGCGGCTTCGTGCGCGAAGACGACGGCCATCGCGACAACGGCTTTCCCAACGATCGCGGCGGCCAGCTGCGCGCCAACATCAAGCACGTCACCGACACTGGCACGTTCAGGCTGAGCGCGAATATCCTCAACGACCACAACGTGTTCTATCTGCCCCTGCCGGTGGCCGATCCGCGCAATCCCGGCGTCTCGCTCGACCCCTACATCGATTATTTCAAAGGTACGATGAACTCGCCCTCGCTGCGCAACGTCAGCCAGAAGTACCTGGACGGCACAGGCGCGCTGCAGCGCGACCAACGCGATCTGGCCAACGGCCGCCATTTGCGCTTCGCCAATATCGGCGCCCAGTACGACGGCGAACTCGGCGCGTGGCTGCTCGCCGCCAAGGCCGGATTCACCAAGGGCAAGCTGAACTTCGACGCCTTCTACTCGACGTCGAACCCGGCCGCCGCCGCCACCTTCGCCAGCGGTTTTCTGGCCGCCGCCAAAACCGCATTCGGCCCGGTCGAGCGTCTCGGTTACGCCATCGCCGGCAGCAACGGCGCGCAGCTCTACGATCCCGCTTCCGCCTCCGGCCTGGTGATGCAGGGCCAGTACCGCGCGCTGGCGTCGGACTTCCGCTCCAACCAGATCGACGTCAATCTGACGCGTAATATCCAAACCGGTTTTGGCAACCACGACGTCAAATTCGGCTTCTACGGCAGCAGCTATGGCGCCACCAGCAAGTCGGTCTACAACGACATGCTGATCGAAGTCCAGGGCCAGCCACGCACGCTGGACCTGCTGGCCTACTCGGCCTCGGGCGCGGTGCTCGGCTCGGTCACTGACAACGGCGTGCTGCGCTACACCACCACGCTGAACCAGGGCGATGTCGACGCCAGAATGGGCGCGCTGTACCTGAACGACACCTGGGACATCTCCGAGCGGCTGCGCCTGGATGCGGGCGTGCGCACCGAGCGCTACAACTACGATGGCTACGCCTTGCTGACCCGGCAGGCCAACCTGGGCGACCCGGCCACCCTGGCCGACAACACCACGCGCGCCTTCACCGGCGAGCGTCAGGCCCACGTCTTCAAACCGCGCACCACCAACTGGACGCTGGGCGCGAACTACGATTTTTCCACCACCGCCGGCGGCTACGCACGCGTGTCGCACCTCGAAGTGCCGCCGACCATGCAGCTGGCCGCGGCCATCGACCCGCTGGTGCTGACCACCAAGGCGGACCAGTATGAAGTCGGCTTCAAGACCACGTTCGGCCGCTCCTATCTGTACGTCACGGGCTTCTACACCAAGTTCGATCCGCTGAACGCCTCGTTCGTCGCGTTCAACCCGGTCACCGGGCGCAACGACCAGACCGTGCCGTTCTTCGGCAAGGCCGTCATCCGCGGGGCCGAATTCGACGGTGCCTGGCACCTGAGCAAACGCCTGATCGTCAACGCGTCGCTGACGGTCCAGGACCCTCAGTACCGCAACTTCGTCAGCGCCACGGGCGCCGATCCGTCCAAGGTGGTCGGCAACCAGATCGTGCGCGAACCCAAGGTGTTCGGCAACGTGCGACCAAGCTACAGCTTCAACGCCGGCGACAATCAGGTCGATGTCTTCGGCAGCTATGCCTACACGGGCAAGCGCTATGTCGACTTCTTCATGGCGACCGCACTGCCGTCGTACCATTCGGTGGGCGCCGGCGTCACGCTCACGCGCGGCGACTGGCAGGTCCAGCTCACGGGCGACAATCTGACCAACGCCAAGGGTCTGACCGAAGGCAATCCGCGCACCGACCAGCTCACCGGTCAGGGCAGCAGCGTGGCCATCTATGGCCGCCCCGTCTTCGGGCGCAGCGCGCGTCTGGTCGTGAGCCGCGCATGGTGACCGTGATGCGTGGTGTTCTTGTATTTGCCGCGGCGCTGGCCGCCGCCCTGCCCTGCCACGCGGCCCCGGTGCGCGATCAGCATTGGGACCTGCTGGCAAAGCAGCTGTTCCCCATGGTGACCAGCCTCCGGGGTTCACACGTAGCTGCCGTCCCGAACCTTGACGCCCGTCCGCAGCAGGCCGCATTGGCCGCCATGCTGGAGAACCGCAAACAGCGCATCGATGCATGCCAGCAGGCGTCCAAATGCCTGTTCCTGGCCAGCACCTGGAACGATGGCGAGATGGACGCCGTGGCCGCTGCGCTCGAAGGCACGGCGGCGCGCAAGCCGCCAGGCCTGGCCGACGACGGGGTCCGGGCCCAGGTGGGACGCGAACTGCGCGGCCTGAATGCGATCCTGCAGATCTACGGGTTCGGTACCGAGTCGCGCTACCCGATGATCGACGGCTCGGTTGAAAAATCCGGCAGCGCCGAATTCAAGGCGCTGGTGGCCGATGCACTGTGGGTGGCCGACGCGGCCCGGAGCGATCCGGCCGCCAGCCTCGATCCCAGCATCGCGCTGGCCATCGCCCTGATCGACGTCAACCAGCGCGCCGACGCCATCGCCTTCGAGCCGCTCGACCAGAAGCACAATGCGGCTGCGTTCGCGCACGCGCGCAGCATCGACTGGGCGCGCTACAAGTACACGGCCATCATCATCCCGGGCGTGGGACCGGAAAACCCGTCGATCGCACTGAGCGCGCGCGGCAAGTTGCACCTGCGCCTGGCGGCCAGCCGCTTCGCCCAGGGCGACGCGGCCTTCATCATCACCAGCGGCGCGGCGGTGCACCCGAAGGACTCGCGCTTTAACGAGGCCGTCGAAATGCGCAAGGTGCTCGTCGAGCGCTACAACATCCCGGCCGAGCGCATCCTCATCGAGCCATACGCGCGCCACACCACCACCAACCTGCGCAACGCGACGCGCCGGCTGGTCGCCCTGAAAGCGCCGCTCGACCGCCCGACCCTGATCGTCGCCAACGCCAGCCAGAGCAGCTACATCGGCAGCCCGGAGTTTGCCGCCCGCAATCCTGCCGAGCTGGGTTACCAGCCCGGCGCCGTCGGCCCGCGCCTGTCGCCGTACGAGATCGAGTTCCGCCCGTTGCTGCGCTCGCTGCGGGTGGACCCGTGGGATCCGCTCGATCCGTAACGGCGCCGCCGGCGGGCAAATGTCGTCGACATGTATCGGATTGTCGACAACCGGATGAAACCGGTATTTTTCTCCCTTGCTCTTATACAATAAGCGGCAAGGGAGAATCTCATGTTTCGAGTGTTACTGGTAGAAGACGATGCGCGCCTGGCCGAACTGGTGACGGAATACCTGTCTGCCTACGAATTCACGGTCGAGCTGGTCACCCGCGGCGACACGGCCCTGGCCGCCTTCAAGATTGCCCAGCCGGACGCCGTGGTGCTCGACCTGATGCTGCCCGGAATGGACGGCATGGTGGTGTGCCGCGAAATCCGCGCCATCAGCGCCGTGCCGATTTTGATCCTGACGGCGCGCGAAGACAGCTACGACGAAGTGTCGGGCCTGGAACAGGGCGCCGACGACTATGTTAATAAACCGGTGCAGCCGCGCGTGCTGCTGGCGCGCCTGCGCGCCTTGCTGCGCCGTGCCCAGAGCAAGGCGCCGGCCGCGCCCGGCGAGATCAGCTTCGGCGCCCTGACCATCGTCCACAGCGACCGCAGCGTGACATGGCGCGGCGAGCCGTGCATGCTCAGCAATACCGAATACAAGCTGCTACTGGTGCTGGCCGAGTCGGCCGGCCAGGTGCTCTCGCGCGACGCCATCCTGAAAAAGATGCGCGGCATCGAATTCGACGGCCTGGACCGCAGCATCGACAACTGCATCTCCAAGCTGCGCCGCAAGTTCGACGATCCCGATTCGGACAAGATCAAGACCGTCTGGGGCGAAGGGTATCTGTTCTCGCCATCGGCGTGGGTTTGATTGTCGGAAAAAAGCTCGGCATTGACGCAGATTAACACCGAAACACCCTAGTTTCAGATGATCAAACTTCGAGTCACTCACGAAGGCCGATCATGACGCTGAACCTGCAACAAACCCTTTCCTGGACCCGCGCGCTGGCGGCCAAGTCGCCCGACTCGGCCGCCGAGCTGGCCATGCTGCACGACTTGCAGGCCAATGTCCTCAAGGGCCATGGCCACCGCTTCACCGTCCACCTGTTCCTGAGCTTCGATCCGGGCCGCCGCGCCGCCGCGCGCGCCTTCGTGGCCGAGGTCGGTGGCGAATTGACCACGGCGCTGGAGCAACTGACCGGCAACAGCCTGTTCAAGGCGGCGGGCGTGCCCATGCCCCGCTTCGTGGGCATGTTTCTGAGCGCCAAAGGGTACGAGGCGCTGGGCCAGCGCGACGCCATGCCGCAGGCACGCGCCTTTCGCGCCGGCATGCGCGAGCGCACCTTGTCCGACCCGCCGCCCAGCCAGTGGGATGCGCACCTGGCCGCCCAGGTGCATGCCATGTTGCTGATCGGCGTCGATTCCGAACACGAACAGGCGGCCGTGCAGCGCGAGTTTTACAAGCGCATCGGCGCCACCGCCCATGCCGTCACGCTGCTGGGGATGGAAAGCGGCCAGGCGCTGTTCAACGAGGACGGCAATGGCATCGAGCACTTCGGCTATGTGGACGGGCGCAGCCAGCCGCTGGCCTTGCAGGAAGATGTCGACTACGAGCACTCGGTGGGCGGCACTGACAAGTGGGATCCGTCGATTCCCCTGTCGCAGTTGCTGGTCAAGTGCCCCGGCGGCAATCTGGCCGTCAGTCACGGCAGTTATTTCGTGTTCCGCAAACTGGAACAGAACGTGCAGGGATTCAAGCGCCGTGAGAGCGAACTGGCCGAATTGATGGTGGGCGACGGCGAGCGCGCCGGCGCCAGCGTCATCGGGCGCTTCGAGAACGGCACCCCGGCCACTTTGCATGAGGACGAAGTCCACCCGATCCCCCCGGGCGACGCCGGGCTGCCCAACAATTTCAATTACGGGGACGATCAAGCCGGCCTGCGCTGCCCGTTTGCCGCCCATATCCGCAAGGCCAATCCGCGCAGCGATTTGCCCGATGCAAAATCCCATTTGATGGCGCGGCGTGGCATTCCCTACGGCAGCCGCACCGACCATCCCGGCGACGAGGGCGTGGACAACAAGCCGGTGCAGGGCGTGGGTCTGCTGTTCATGGCCTACCAGAGCGACCTGGAAAAACAGTTCGAGGTCAGCCAGCGTTTCTGGGCCAACAATGCCGATTCGTCGCGCCAGCAGGTCGGCATCGATCCCATCATCGGGCAGGGCCGCGGCGCCGGCGACCCGGGGCAGCGCTTTCCGCGCCAGTACGACAAGTCGCTGACCGAACCGTTCGACTTTTCCGGCTTCGTCACGCTCAAAGGGGGTGAATACTTTTTTGCGCCGTCGATTTCGTTCTTGAAGTCGATGGGCTGATGCCGCTGGCCACGGGCCGGGCTAGCCGCCCGGCTCGAAGGCCGCCGCGATGGCGACCGGCACGGTGGCGCTGAGCACTTGCCCGCGGGCGCCGTCGAAGCGCACGTCCACCACGCGGAAGCTGTCGTTGGGGTCGTCGCTGAAGGCGCTCCCGTCGCTGGCGGGCAGCGCCGCCGCCGTCCCTTCCGTCTTGCGCAGCCGCACGTTCGGCTCACCGCCCTTGCGGGCAAACGCCATGCGCACGCCCACGCACTGGCGCGCCCCCGGCACAGTGTTGGCATAGCGCTGGTACGCGAGCACCTGTTCGCAGGCCGCGCGCAGGTCGGACAGGTCGTACACGCCGTCCGGCCGCACGGCGATCGACGCGCGCGCGCGCAGCTGGAACTGCCCGGCCGGGCGGTTCAGCACCAGCGCGGCATTCTCGTCGTAGGCCGCCTTGAGCAGGGGGAACACGGCGCGCCCGGCCGGGTCCAGCGGCAGGTTCAGCTGGGTGCCCTTGCCTTCCAGGGTCAGCTGCACGCCGTCCAGGTTGACGCTTTTCTCGCGCGGCATCACTTGTAAATGATGCTGAATCAGATTCTTGGGCTTGCCATATTTTTCGAACACCACCATGGCCCGGTAGGCGTCCCGGTAGCTGAGCGCGACCGTGGCGTTGGGCTCGGCCGTGACGGCGCCTGCCGTCAGCAGCAGCGCAACAAACGCACGGAATGGGCGCACGAGGTTCATATCAGAAACGCCGGGCCAGGCCGGTGGAAATCGTGATTTGGTTGGGCCGCTCGACGAGCGGGCTGGTGCGGGCATCGCCCTGCAGGCGCGCCACCCGCGCCGTGGTGCTGAGCATCCACGACGGCGACAGCGCCCAGTTCCAGCGCGCACCCAGGTAGACATTCTTCAGGCCGCCGCCCGGGCTGTATTGAGGATTGCCGGTACGTAGGGTTTCCGCGGGCGTGACACCGAAAAAGGTCCGGTTGTACCCGCCATTAACCAGTTCCAGCCCGGCCGTCAGGGCGAGGCGGTGGGCGGCGGAAAAGTCGCCGGTCAGATGTTGCACGCCGGCATTCCACACCAGGCCGTTGCCGCCCGCGCCGGCCAGCACGGAGTTGGTCAGGCGCCACTGGGGACTAAGGTAAATATTCAAAAAGCCGCCGGCCTGCACGCGTGCCCTGACCGGGTCCATGCCGTGCAGGCGGTTGTCGCCCCAGCGGTACAGGCGCTGCGGCGGAGCTACCGGCGGCGGCGAGGACAGCAGCGGCGGCGGCGGAAACAGCGTGGGGCCGCCGAAGCCGTGCACGTTGGAGGTGTCGACGCCGCCCACGCCACTGACGACGCCGTCGTCGGTGCGGCGCGGCTGCAGGGCCAACAGGGGGCCGAACTCGACCGATGGCGATGACGACAGGTGCATCCCGGCCGTCATCCCCGACAGGAACACGCCATTGCTGAACTGGACCTGCAACAACGGCAGCGCGCGCACGCGCCGCTCCGCCGCGCCTTCGTAGCGCGGCTGCCCGACCACGCCCAGCCCCACATACATGTCGCGGCTGCCGTCAGGCATCAGATTGGCCGCCGGTGTTTGCGCGGCCGCATGGCTGCCGGCAAGCGCCAGCAACAGTGCGGCAGCGGGGACGAAGGCGGAATGCTTGTGCATGGGATCGATCGGAAGTTTGCCAGGGTGCCATTCTAAAGCGTGCCGGGCGTCACTCCCAAACTCTGCCTTATTTGAGCGGCGCGGGGCGCTTGGCCACGAACACGACCGGCTCGTCCGAGCGCCCCACCATCACCAGCGACGTCGGGAACACAATGGACATCGTGCATATGGCGTTCTCGCCCGGCACGCCATTGCTGTACGTGACCTGGAGCACGCCCTGTTCGCGCACCACCTCGGTGATGGCGGTGCTGTAGCAGCCGTTTGGCATGATGCCCAGATACACCCCCAGCACCATGGATTTGGTGAAATCAATCAGCGGCGGCGCGCCGCCCCCCACCACGCCATTGGACCACAGCTTGAGCCAGTCTTGCTGAGTCTTGATGACGAAATTGCCGGCCGGTTCAGACAGGGCAAACTGGGGGACCCGGTCCAGCAGCGCGAACGGCACGCGGACCTGCAGGCTGCCCGGATCTTTCGAGGCGAACAGAATCGGCTCGACCTTGTGGCTGGCGCCCAGCCCCAGGTCGCTGGCCAGGCGATTCTTGACGATCACGTCGAACAGCGCCTTGGCGGCGTCGTCGGTGCACTTGCCGACCGGGCCGGCGATGCTGTCGGCCTGCATGCACAGCGGCGCCTTGGGGGAGGCGCCGTACAGCGCGTGGGTATAGCTGGCGTCGGCGCAGCTGCCGGCCACGTCGGCAAACACATAGCGCTGATCGATCAGGTACAGGCGGTTGCGCAGGTCGGCGCAGCCGGCCTGCTGGGCTTGCGCGATGAATTCGGCCACGACCGGCGCCGCGCCCGGAGCGGGCTCGCCCACGGCAATGCCGCGCCCGGCCAAGCGGTCCGCCTGCGCGCCGGCGTCGTCGCCAGCGCCGCCGCAGCCGGCCAGCAGCATCGAACCCAGCAGGGTCAATGCGGAAAGTGTGCGTGCGACAGCGTGCATGATCGAATCCTTGTTTGGTGAAAAAAAACCCACGACACGACCGTGTCGTGGGCAAACGGAAAAACTACCAGGCCATCTTAGTCAATCGGTCTGGTCCGTTCACCCTCGCCTTGTCGGGCAATTGTCGTGAATGTGTAATCCCCCGCCCGCCCATGGGCTCTTATACAATGGCACGCAGGAGGAAGGCATGGGAGCGGCAAGCAGCAACGGCTACGGCGGCAGGAAAACCAGCACATGAAGCGCGTCTTCATGCGCGTGTTTGTGCGCTTGTTCGTGCTCGTCATGTTATCGGTGACCCTGGCCACGGTGGTGATCTACCTGGCCACCAGCTACCTGTTCGGCGACCCGTTCGACGACATCGCGCGGCGCCAGGCGGCGGCCCAGATCTTCCTGCTGGAACAATACGTCGACCAGGCCCCCACCGACGAGTGGCTGGTGCGCTTGAACAAGGTGCGCGAAGTGTCCAAGGTCAACCTTGAGCTGATCGGCCTGGCCGACGCCCGCGCCGCCCTGCCCGCCCGCACCCACGCGGCGCTGGAGCGGGGCGAGGTGGTGCTGGACGCACCCAACAAGGCGTTTTACCGCCGCGTGGACAACACCGGCAACAGCTATATCGGCAGCGACACCGAGGTGATCCGCGCCCAGGACTTGCCCATCGACGTGGCGCTGGCCGTGCAGATGGAAGCGCTGCGCTATGGGATCGTGGCGCTGGCCCTGCTGCTGCCGATCTGGTGGTGGTCGCGGGCCCACTGGCGCGACCTGCAACACCTGTCCACGGTCACCGATCAGGTCGGCAAGGGCCAGCTGGCCATGCGCGCCACCCTGGCGCCGTCGGCCAGCAATTATCCGCTGGCCGAACACATCAACACCATGGCGGGCCGGATTCAGGGCTTGCTGGACGCGCAGAAAAATCTGATTCATTCCGTCTCGCACGAATTGCGCACGCCGATTGCGCGCCTGGAGTTCGCCCTGGAGCTGCTGCGCGCCAAGGCGGCCGATCCGGCGCTGGAGAAGCGCATCGTGGCCATGGAAGGCGACGTGGCCGAGCTGAACGCGCTGGTCAATGAATTGCTGGGCATGATACGACTCGACAGCGAACAGGGGCTGGTGCGCGCGCCGTTCCCGGTCGCGCAGGCGCTGCGCGCCTGTGTCGACGGCTTGCCGCCCGGTGCAGTGCGCCTGGAAGTGGCGCTGGAGGACGATTTGGGCGAGATCGACGGCGACCAGCGCCTGCTGATGCGGGCATTGGGCAACCTGCTGCGCAACGCCGACAAATACGCGCAGACGCGCACCCGCCTGACGGCGCGGCGGCGGTCCGACGGAGCACTGGAGCTGGTGGTGGAAGACGACGGTCCCGGCATCCCGCCCGAGGAACGCGACAAGGTGCTGGAACCGTTCTACCGGCTGGACCGCAGCCGCGACCGCGCCAGCGGCGGTTTCGGGCTGGGGCTGTCGATCGCCCACAAGGCGGTGGCCTTGCACGGCGGATCGCTGCGCATCGGCGAATCGGCACTGGGCGGGGCCAGCATGACCATCATGCTGCCCCTGGGTGCTTAATTCTTGCGTTCCGGCTTGATGTTGGTCAGCGCGTAGGACAGGTGTTGCCACCAGTGTTCGCGCGAACGCACCAGGCTCAGGCACTTGGTGTCGACTTCGCCCTTGAACACAGGATCGGCGCACTGCTTGGTGACCAGCGCATTGCGCTGGTTTTCCGCATACACCAGCGCAATGCCGAACCACATCAGCAAGCCCAGCAACAGCACGACCAGCGCCCACGCGATGTGATTCACGTAGCTGACTTCGTACAAATCCTCGTCGAGCGGCCGCGAGCCGTCGTAGATCTTCAGGATTTTTTTCTCTACATCGCTCATTTTGCAGGTTTCACCGGTGCGATTCCTTTTTCCTTCTGAGCCGTTGCCACCAGCGCGTCGAGCACCTGCTGGGTGCCCTGCAGCATCTGCTCCTGGCTCAGGCCTTTGTTCGCGCCTGCCACGATCGACGGCGAGGTCAGGAAGCGGCCATCGACGACGATCGACGGCACGCCATCGACCTTGTAATTCTGTACCATCTGGGGCAGGCGCTTGAGCTTGGTCATTACACCGAACGAATTCCAGTATTCCAGGAACTTGGCCTTGTCCAGCCCGTTCTTGCCGACCCATTCGATGATCGCTTCGTCCTTGTTCAGGCGCTGGCGCTCCACGTGGAAGGCACGGAACACCTTGGGCATGAATTCTTCGACCTTGCCCATCGCTTCGAGCGTCAGGTACAGGTGCGCTTCCGGATCGGCCGGGCCGCTGTACGGAAAGTGCACGCGCTTGAAGTTGATGTTGTCACCCTGCTTTTTGACCCACGAGGCGATCTGAGGTTCCAGCGCATTGCAGGCGGGGCAGTGAAACATGAAAAATTCGATCACTTCGATCTTCTTGCCCACCACCTGGGTCGTTTGCGGCGCGGCCAGGGTCACGTAGTCGGCGCCGTTGACCGGCGCTGCCGGCGAGGCGAAGGCGGTGCTGGCAATCAGGCCAGCTGCGGCAAGAGCAAAACGCAGGGAACGCATAAGTATCCTTCATGTATTGGTTGAGCGAACGATCGCGAGATTACCACTTTTTTGGCCCAAGGCCCGGGCTCGCGGGCGTTTATTGCATTTGCTTACGTGGATTACGTGGATTACGTGGATTACGCCACTTCGGCGAATGTCCACAGCGCTGGCAATCCATAAGCTAACAACGTGCGCCTCATTGGCGCCGTTGACGCGCCAGCGCGAGTTTCTCGCACAGCTCAGCAGCGCCTTCGCTCATGCGCGGGCCGGGGCGCACCAGCAGCTGGTCGTTTACCGTGAACAAATTGCCACGCTTGACGGCCAGCATGCCGGGATACGGCGCCCACACGCCCAGCCCCGTATCGGAGGCATCGTATTGACGTCCGACGATGATGGCTTCGGGGTTTTCGTTCAGCACCGCCTCCACGCCGACCTGCGGCGCCTTGGCCGTTTCGCGCGCAAAAATGTTTTCGCCCCCGCACAGGCGGATTGCGTCGCTGACGATCTGGCGGCCGTTGACGGTATATAACGGTTTGTCCCACACCTGATAAAACATGCGCACCGTGGGCGCCTTGGCGTAACGGGCGGCCAGCGCCGCGATGCTGGCGCGAAAGCGGCCCGCAACGGCGGACGCGGCCGCGTCGCTGCCCAGCAACTGGCCCAGGCGCAGCACGGTCGTGGCGATATCGTCGAGCTTGACCGGCTCGCTGAAGAACATGGGAATGCCCAGCTGACGCAGCTGCGCCAGCTGGCGCGCGTTGTTGCCGCTTTCCCACACCACCAGCAAGTCGGGCTTGAGTGCCACCACCCGTTCGATGTCGATCTGGGTGTAGTCGCCGACCTGCGGCAGCGCTTTGGCCTGCGCCGGAAAATCGCTGTAACGCACCACGCCGACCACCTTGCCGCCGCCACCGGCCGCGAACAGCATCTCGGTGGCGTGCGGCGCCAGCGCCACCACCCGCTGGGCAGGCTTGGCCAGCACGATGCGCTGGCCGCTGTCGTCCACCACGCTGACCGCGGCGGCGGCGTGCGAACACGCCAGCGGCAAGGTCATGGCGACGGTCAGCATCGACTTCAGACTCAGGCGAGTTGCGCAGCGGCGCATGGCGACTCCTTAAAAGTCGTAGCGGGCCGACAGCTTGAGCTGGCGCGCGTCGCTCGGGTAGATGCCGGCCTGGCAGGCGTAGGCGTTGCTGTAGTAACGCTTGTCGGCCAGGTTCAGGCCCGACACGGCGAACTCCCACGCGCCCAATTTGCGGGCGTAGCGGGCGTCGACCGTGTGGTACGACGGCACGCGCGCGGCGCACGTGTTGGAGAAATCGTCGCCGTAGCGCTGGCTGGCGACCCACTGCACGCCGATGTCGGCGCTGTGGCCGCCGTTCGGCGCCCAGGTCAGGCGCGCGCTGACGGTGTTCTTCGGCACCAGCACCATCTCGCGCCCGGCGTTGACGCCTTCGGTAAAGCGGGCCCGCACGTGCTGCGCGTGGGCGCGCACGCGCCAGTCGGCGGCGATGGCCGCATCGGCATCGATCTCCACGCCTTCGCGCTCGGTCGGATCGAGGTTGGTGTTGGCCCCGAAGCCGTTGAGGGTCGGATCGAAGAAGATCTCGTTGGTCAGGCGATGGCGGAACAGGCGCGCCGTGGCGCTGCGCGCGCTGTCGCCGAAGCTGATGCCCGCTTCGAGGTCGCGCGAGGTCTGGATGTCCAGCGCGCCGTCGGACGAGCGGTAGCTGTTTTCGTCGGCATTGGCCACGCGGTAGCTGCGCCCCGCTTTCAGGTACAGGTTCACTTGGGGCGCCACGTCGTAGCTGCCCTGCAGTTCCCAGGTATTCTGGCTTTGCGAGGTCGACTCGGCAAACGGGGCGTAGGAGATGCGCTCCGCGTAGTCCTTGTCGAACGTTTCGCGCCGCACGCCGGCCGAGATGCGGCCGTTGTGGGCCGGGTCGAAGCGCAGCTCGTCGCGCAGGTACACGGCCTTGGACTTCTGTTCGGCGTCGGCCTGCGAAAAGCCGGCGCGCGTGGTGCGGGTCCAGCGGGTCAGGTCGATGCCGGCCACGACTTCATTGAGCATGCCGCCCACTTCGGCCAGATAGCGCAGGCGCGGCGAGAATTGGGTCTGGCGGCTGTCGTAGACGGCGCGGCTCAGGTCCGGATAGTAGTAGTTCGACTCGACGGTCTTGTTACGGCGCGACAGTTCGGCGGCCAGATCGACGCCGCCCACGCGCTGCTCGACGAAGGCGCTGACGCGGTCCGACTCGATCTCGCCGAAGTCGAGGTCGTTGCGCGACTTGCGCGGATTGGCATCGAACTGGGCCAGCGTCAGCGCGCCGGGAAACTGCGCTTCGGACGCGGCGCGCTCGACGCGCACGCCGATGCGACCGCTGCGGTGGGCCCACTGGCCGCCCACGTTGAAGGTGGTCAGGTCGTAGGCGTTGTGGTCGCGGTAGTTGTCGGTCTTGAGGCTGCCGACCGCGGCGTCGATGGCGTAGCCATCCCATGCCTGGGTGGCCGATGCGCGCAGGTCGCGCGCGTTGAACTGGCCAATGCCGGCGGCCAGCGAGCCGCGCGACTGGTTGGCGGCCGGGCGCTTGGTGACGATCTGGATCACGCCGCCGGTGGCGCCTTCGCCGAACAGCACGCTGGCGCCGCCGCGGGTGATCTCGATGCGCTCGACCAGGTCGATGGGAATGGTCGACAGCACCGAGCCGCTCAGTTCATTTTCCGACATGCGCACGCCGTCCAGCATGACCACCAGGTTCTGGCTGCTGTTGGCGCCGAAGCCGCGCAGATCGAGCCCGAAGTCGGGCGAGGCATCGACGCTCTGGCGGCCGTACACGCCGCCGATCTTGCGGATCGCCTGGTTGACGTCGGAGGCGCCGGAACGGCGAATATCGTCGGCGCTGATGACGGTGGCGCCAATGGGCGCGAACGCCGGGTCGCTGGCGAACCTGGCCCCGGTCACGGTCACGGCGGGCAAGGTGGCCTCGTCGGCGCGGGCCTGGCCGGCGGCCAGGTACAGGGCCAGTGCGGAGGCGACGGCGGAAGCGATGGCGAGCGGCGGGAATGCCGGCGCGCGGTGCGTTGGGAAGTGCATCATGTGGTTGTATTTTCGAGTAAATGTATCGACCCTGCGTCCCCGCAAAGGCGATTCAACGGAAGGCACGCGAGCTGGTGTTCCAGGCTCGCCGCTTCCACCTACGATTGGCCGGTATCCGGGCTTGCAAGTCCGACTAACCCACCTTCCTATGCTCACGCACAGTGGTCCTGGGCAGCCTGTCGCCGACATGGGCGACGCTTGTTTACCGTTGCGGGGGCAGCACACCTCGTGTTTCCCGTTTAACTGCCAGCGCAAGACGCGCCGGCGTGCACCAAAAGCGCGGACATTATAAACCGCGCTGGCTTCGGCCACCTGCGGCAGGCGATGCCGGGCCACGCCGATGACCGCGTGACGGGCGGACCATCCGGGCAAGTGCAAACGATGCGCTTGCCTTATGCTTGCTTTATGCTTGCTTTATGATTAAGTTATGCTGAAGTTACACTTAACTTATGTTCAACACTACGCGGGGGTGCAGCGGCAGCCCGCCACCCTATCCCATTCAGCAGGAGCCATGCATGCAGTCTCGCCTCATCCGTTCCACCGCCCTGCTTTGCCTGTGCACGGCCGCGCTCGCGGCCGCGCTGCTGGCCAGTAAATCGCTGCTCGCCCAGTCGGGCGCCGTGATCGCCTCCGACGTGCGGGTCTATCCGGTGCCCACCCCCACGACCGACAGCGGCATCCCGTTCGCCGCGTCCGACGCGGGCGCCGCGCGCACGCCAAGCGCACCGGGGGCCTGGGGCGGGCCGCGCAGCGGCGCCGAAGCCACACTGTCGGACCGAGTCGCCGACTACCGCATCGAAGCCACGCTGGACCCGGTCAGGCACACCGTCGCAGGAACCCAGAAGCTCACGTGGCGCAACCGCTCGGCGGCCAGCGTACGCAGCGTCTATCTGCATCTGTATATGAACGCCTTCCAGAACGGCGCCAGCACCTTCATGACCGAGATGCGCCTGGCCGGCACGGCGCCCGAGGTGGGCGACGGCGAATGGGGCCATATCGAACTGCGCAGCGTGACCCAAGGCGGCGCCAAGGTGGGCTGGAGTTTCGTGCATCCCGACGGCGGCCCGGAGAGCGACCACACGGTGGTGCGCCTGGACCTGCCGGTGCCGGTGGCGGGCGGCGCCTCGACCACCATCGACATGGATTTCCTGACCCAGCTGCCGAAGGTGGTGTCGCGTACCGGCTACGTCGGCAGCTTCCATCTGGTGGCCCAGTGGTTTCCCAAAATCGGCGTGCTGGAACTGGCCGGCGAACGGGGCGCCACCGCGCCGCGCTGGAACGTGCACGAGTTCCATGCCGACTCCGAGTTCTACGCTGACTTCGGCCACTACGACGTCAAGCTGAAGGTGCCGTCGGACTACACCGTCGGCGCCACTGGCGAGCGCCAGGGCGCGCCCGTCAGCGCTGGCGGCATGACCACCCACCACTACGTGCAAGGCGACGTGCACGATTTTGCCTGGACGGCCGATAAACGCACCGCCGCGCCCTTGACCGGCAGCTGGAGCGAAGCCGGCTCGGCGCCGGTGGCCATCACGGTGCTGTACCCGCCCGACATGGCTGCCAGCGCCGCGCCCACGCTGGCGGCGGCGCGCGCGTCGCTGAGCTACTTTGCGCGCACGCTGGGGCCGTATCCGTACCGTACGCTGACGGTGGTGATCCCGCCACACAAGGCAATCGACGCCGGGGCGATGGAGTACCCGACCTTTTTCACGACTGCCGGATGGACCCGGTACCAGCCCGGTTCGGCCGAAGCGTTCGAGCTCGACCTGCTCACTTACCACGAGTTCGGCCACGGCTACTTCTTCGGCATCCTCGCTTCCAACGAGTTCGAAGAGCCCATGCTGGACGAAGGACTGACCGAATTCTGGACCAACCGCCTGATGCGCGAGCGCAAGGCGCAGTTCCGGCTGGGCCTGAGCGGCCTGGCACAGGCAGGGTTCGACCCCGGCTTCGCGCCCTTCGATCTGCAACGCCTGGGCACGCCGCGCGAGCGGCCGGCCGATCCGCTGGGCCACAACGCCTACGAGCGCCGGCTGGGGATCGGTCCGGTCTACAGCCGCACCGCCACCATGCTGCGCGACCTGGAAGAGCAGCTCGGCCAAGCCACCATGGAGCGCGCGTTCAAGGAATACTACCGGCGCTGGAAGTTCCGCCATCCGGGCATCGGCGACTTTCAGGCGGTGCTGGCCGAGGTCAGCGGGCAGCCCGCGCTGGTCGACAGCGTGTTCGCGCAGCAGGTGTATGCGGCCACGCCCATCGACGACCGCATCGACCGCTTCACCAGCACCGAGCAGCTGCCGCAGCCCGGCACCACGCAGGTCAATGGCAAGTGGGTGCAGGAAAGCGCCGACGCGCTCGACAAACGCATCGCCGCCGAGCGCGAACGCTGGGCCAAGGCCAATCCGACGGCGCGCAAAGGTGTCGGCGCCTACCCGTACCGCACGCGCGTGCTGGTGCAGCGGCGCGGCGGAGCGGTCGCGCAGACGCTGCTGGTCCGGTTTGCCGATGGCACCAGCGAGCAGATTGCCTGGAATCCCGGCGACACCGCCCATGGCGCGTGGCAGGAATTCAGCTGGACCAAGCCGTCCAAGGCGGTGTCGGTCGAACTCGATCCCAAGCGCGTGCATTACCTCGATGTCAGCAAGCTCGATGACAGCCGCACGCTGGAAGCGAACGGCAGCGCCGCGCGGCGCTGGGGCGGCGACTTCGGCGCTTTCGTCAACCTGCTGCTCGCCCTGATTGCCACGGTATGAAGCCCACTGTATGAAGCCTACCATGATCAAGCCCACGTCGATGACGCCTGTAATGAACGCATCGCTGTTAAGCCACTCTTTGCGCGCGCTGCGCCAATGGCGCCTGCTGCTGCTGTGGACCGGGGCCATGCTGATACCCACCGCGCTGCTGGCACTGCCTTTGTGGCGTGTGCTGGCAAGTCAGATGGATTACTCGGTGCACGCCGGCGCGCTGGCGCAGCAGCTGGACCTGGTCGCCATCGCCGACCTGCTGGCCGTGTTCAATCGCCAGGAAGTCCTGCTCGGCTACACCGCCATCGTGGCCATCGGCGTCACGCTGCTGCTCTCCCCTGCCCTGTGCGCGATGGCGCTGTATGCCGCCCGCGCCGAGCACACGGCGGGCTTCGCCGAGCTGATCGCAGGCGCCGTGGCCGACTATCCGCGCATGCTGCGCATGCTGTTGTGGGCCGCCGTGCCGCTGGCTGCGGCGGCGGGAGCGGGTGCTGCGCTGGTCAATCTGGCGCAGGCGCAGGATGTGCATGCCGTGACGGCGTCGGACAATCAGCTGCTCAAAGGGATCGCCGGCGCCGTGCTGCTGCTCTTGCTGTTGCTGGCCCACGCCAGCATCGACGCCGGCCGCGCCGCGCTGACGCTGGACCGGCGCCGCCGCTCGGCCATCGGCGGCTGGATTTCAGGCTGCCGCCTGGTCGCTGCGCGCCCCTTCGCCATCCTGGGTGCGTATGCCGCGATCAGCATCGTCGGCCTGGGGCTGGCCGCCTTGCTGGCGATGGCGCGGCTGCATCTGCCCGGTGGCGGCACGGCGGCATTTGCCGGCGCCGTGCTGCTCACGCAACTGATCGTGCTGGTGATCGGCGCTACCCGCGTGGCGCGGCTGTTCGCGCTGGTGCGACTGGCGCGTACCGGCGCCGTCGCACCGATGGCGGTGGCTGCATGAGCAGGATCGTCGCACACATGGCGCTGGCGCTGCTGGCGCTGCTTGCAGCCGGCGCCACGGGTGCGCAGGCCGATAGCGGCAAGCCGACCGACGCGGCCCGGTCGTTCAGCATCGGCCCGCGCGAAGTAGCTGGCTACCGCCTCATTTCCGCAGGAGGCGCGCCGGTGGACTACTTCATTTCCAAGCCGGCGCAGCGCGCTGCGTTGGTGTTGTATATCCAGGGTTCGGGATGCACGCCGGTGTTCATCGGCCTGGGTACGCCGAACCGGTCGTCCACGCTGTTTTCGTTCATCCCTTTGGCCGTTGAGGGCAAGTACGCCGTCATGGCCGTGAACAAGCCGTATTCGTCAGCCGCACAAAGCGGCAACCAGGGAGCGGCCACGGACTGCCCTGCCGAGTTCAACGCCTATTTTTCGCTGGATAACTGGGTGCGCGATCTGCGCCTGGCCATCGATCACGCGGCCGCGCTGCCGTGGGTGGATATGCGCCAGGTGCTGGTGACCGGCACGTCGGAAGGCGCCACCGTGGCCGCCGCGCTGGCGGCGCAGGAACCGCGCATCACGCATGTGGCGCTGATGAGTGGCAGCGGCGCGACCCAGCTGTACGACTTTGTGGTGGCCGCCTACAAGGCGCCCGGCAGCGACGAAGAAGTCAAGCGCAGGCTGATGGAGATTGAAGCGACGCGCAAGCTGATTGCCGCGGCGCCCGACAGTGCGACCGCCTTCGCCTGGGGCCATCCTTACCGGCGCTGGTCGGGCTTTTTTCGCGCGTCCTCCAGCAACAACCTGCTCAAGAGCCGCGCCCGGGTGTACATCGTCAGCGGCATGCAGGACGTGAACGTGCCGATTTTGTCGACCGAAGTGATGGCCAGCGAGCTGGCGGTGGCCGGACGCGACGTGACGATGCGGCGCATCCCTCAGGCCGGCCACAGCTTGCTGCTACCCGGGGCGCAGTACTCCGAACTGCAAGCGGAGTACGATCGCGTGATGAAGTGGTTTGGCGGGGCGGGCTATTGATTTGGCGCTGTCATCGTTAAGTATGGATGACTCCGACTGCGCTGCGCAACATTGCTTCAGGACTGTTGATGCGCTGCAGGTCGATGGCCCAGCGCCAACCGCAGTAGTTGCCCAGATAGCGCGTGGCCACACCGCGGAAGTGGTGCAGCCAGGCGCGCAGAC
>CALRYE020000131.1:0-19434 GCA_943372275.1 Janthinobacterium lividum | reverse complement strand
GTGATAACCTCAGAGGTTGACGGGTTATGGGTCCTACGCGGGGGCGCCTAGCCCTTCGCGAGGACGACGTAGAAATCGGTAACTCTTATATCGGTACTCGACTTCGGCAGCGCCGACACTTGGCTATTTCTTCAACGCTTGCAAGTGCGTAATCTCCTGCGCCACGGCGCGCACGACGATTTTCTCGATGGTCTGCTGCAAGCCCTGACGGATCTCCTGCGTCAGCCCGCGCATGGCTTGTTGCAGCACTTCTTCCATGCTGTCTTTCAGGCGCTGCTCCAGCACGAAATCGACGCGCCCCTGCAACTGCTGCAAGATGCGCTCCGACAGCCTGCGCTCGAGCAGGTTCCACTCCGGCTCCGTCCAGGTATCGATGGCGCGCGCTTCCAGGTGCGCGTTGGTGCCGTCCTGCGCCGCCGCCTTCTCTTGAAACACTTCAGTCAGTACGGGAATGCTGGTATCGAACGCCGGATTCTGGGTCATGACTTGCCCGCCACAAAGTGGGTTAATGGGTACGCCGCCTGCTTGTAGGCCACGTAGCGCTTGCGCCCGGCCGCCGCGTCGTCTTCGTCGGTCGAGATGATTTCAAACACCCGCGCAAACCGGTCCACACTGGCCGGCGTGTTGCGCGTCAGGTTCACCAGCATGTCGAAGTGCGGCAGCTCGGCCGCCTCGTCGTGGCAGACGATGATGGGCGTTTGCGGCGCCAGTGCATCGCCGGCCATGACGTGCGGCAGGAAGTCGGTGTCGGACACGGTCCACAGCGCATCGTTGAGCGCCGCGGCCTGTTCGGCACTTTCCGCCAGCAGCACCAGCTTGCCTTTTGCCGCGTACGCTTTGCGCGCGAGCCGGCATGCGTAAGCCAGTTTATCGGGAATATTGGTGTGGAAGTCGATGCGCGTCATGGTGTGGTCAGAACTGAAAGCCGGGCGGCGTGTCGGCGCGCTTGGGTTGATCGGATGGGCGGGGCGTGGAAGGCTCGCTGTCCACCTTCGGCTCCACCCGGGGATGGACTTCCAGCAGGGCCGCCACGGGAGCGGCAGGCTCCGGCGCGGCCTGGCGATAGGTCGAAGGCAGCACGCTGTTGACGGGGTAGCCGGCGGCAGTCAGCGCCGCCGCCAGGCCTGCACGATCGAAGCCGTTGCTCTTGACCGTGCCCACCAGCAGGAACGGCGCGCTGCCGCTGCCGCCGGCCGCGCGCAAACTGGCTGCGTCGACGTCGGTGCGCACGGTTTTTTCGGCGTACGGAATGCCGCGCTTGTTCAGGTAGGCACGCGCCTCGTCGCAGGGTGTGCAGCCGGGGGTCGTGTACAGCCGCACCGGATGCCGCCTGACTGCCTGCGCCAGCTGGTACGGCAGCGCGCCCGTCTGTACACTGCTGGCGGCCGCCTTGACGTTGCCCACCCGGGCGTTGGCCGGCGGCGGCGTGTCGGTATAGTGAACCGTGCCCTTGGCATCGGTCCACTTGTACATCTGCGCGCCGGCACTGGCCGACGCCAACACCAGTGCCGCTGCCACACCCCCCAGGCGCGCCGCCTTCATGGCTGCGCCTTAGGACTGCATGCCGCTGTGGCGCAGCAGGGCGTCGATGCTCGGTTCGCGGCCACGGAAGGCCTTGAACGATTCGAGCGCCGGGCGCGAGCCGCCCACGGCAAGAATCTCTTGCTGGAAGCGCTTGCCGGTTTCTTCCGACAAGGCGCCGCCACCCGCTTCGATGGCTTCTTCAAACGCCGCATAGGCGTCGGCCGACAGCACCTCGGCCCACTTGTAGCTGTAGTAGCCGGCCGCGTAGCCGCCCGAGAAAATGTGCCCGAACGAATGCTGGAAGCGGTTGAACGCCGGCGGCATCATCACGGAGAATTTCTGGCGCACGTCGTTGATCAATTCCTGCACCGACTGGGCGCTGGCTGGATCGTAGTCGTAGTGCAAGTGCATGTCGACCAGCGAGAATTCCACCTGGCGCAGGGTCTGCAAGCCGGACTGGAAGTTCTTGGCAGCGAGCATCTTGTCGTACAGCGCGCGCGGCAGCGGCTCGCCCGTCTTCACGTGGCCGGTCAGGTGTTGCAGCACGTCCCATTCCCAGCAGAAGTTCTCCATGAACTGGGATGGCAGTTCGACGGCATCCCACTCCACGCCGGAAATACCCGACACGGCGATCTCGTCCACTTGCGTGAGCATGTGGTGCAAACCGTGGCCGAACTCGTGGAACAGCGTGGTCACTTCATCGTGCGTGAACAGCGACGGCTGCAGCTTGCCATCAACGGTGGCCGGCGGCGTGAAGTTGCACACCAGGTAGGCGATCGGCGTTTGCAGCTCGCCGCCGGTGGTCTGGCGGCGCCCGCGGGCGTCGTCCATCCAGGCGCCGCCGCCCTTGCCGCTGCGCGCATACGGGTCGAGGTAGAACTGGCCCACCAGATTGCCATCGCGCTCGATGCGGAAGAAGCGCACGTCCGGATGCCAGACAGGTGCCGTGTCCGGCAGGATCTGCACGGAGAACAAACGCTGCACCAGCTTGAACAGGCCGTCGACCACTTTCGGCTCAGGGAAATATTCCTTCACTTCCTGCGCCGAGAAGGCGTAGCGCTGCTCGCGCAGTTTTTCCGAGGCGTACGTCATGTCCCAGGCTTCCAGCTTGTCGATGCCCAGCTCGGCCTTGGCGAAGGCTTGCAGTTCGGCCAGATCCTGCTCGGCGAACGGGCGCGCGCGCCGGGCCAGGTCTTCCAGGAACTCGATCACGTGTTCCGGGCTCTGGGCCATTTTCGGCACCAGCGACACTTCGGCGAAGTTGCGGTAGTCCAGCAGCTTGGCTTCTTCGTCGCGCAGCTTGAGCAGCGTGGCAATGTTGCTGGTGTTGTCCCACTTTTCCAGTTCGCTAAATACCGTGCCCATTTCCGACGCCTTGGTGGCGCTGGCGCGGTAGATGGTCTCGCGCAGTTCGCGCTTGTCCGCAAATTGCAGGATCGGAAAGTAGGACGGGAAATGCAAGGTGAACTGGAAGCCGGTCTTGCCATCCGCTTCGGCGGCGGCGCGCGCGGCCTGCTTGGCATCGTCCGGCACGCCGGCCAGATCGGCTTCGTCCTCGACCAGATACTTATAGTCGTTGGTGGCGTCCAGCACGTTCTCGGAAAAGCGCGTGGACACGGCCGCGTGCTGTTCCTGGATATCGGCGAAGCGTTCCTTCTTATCGGCCGGCAGTTCGGCGCCGCCCAGGCGGAAGTCGCGCACGGCGTTTTCCACAATTTTCTTGCGCGCCGGCGACAGGCTGGCGTACGCCGGGCTGGCCTTGATGGCCTTGTACTTGTCGAACAGCGCTTCGTTCTGGCCCAGCGAGGTCCAGAACTCGGTCACTTTCGGCTGGTTCTCATTGTAGGTCGCGCGCAATTCGGGCGTGTCGGCCACGTTGTTGAGGTGGTTGATTACGCCCCAGGCGCGGCCCAGCCGCTCGGTGGCTTCTTCCAGCGGGATGACGAAGTTTTCCCACGTCACGTTCTGGCTGGGCGCTTCCAGTGCGGTCACCGTGGTGCTGGCATGGGCGATCAGCTGCTCGATGGCGGGCGTGACGTGTTCCGGAACGATCGCGTCAAAACGCGGCAGGCCGCTAAAGTCGAGCAGGGGATTGGTGGTGTCGGTCGTCATATACATTCCTATCTATTGAACACACTGGTTCGGCAATCTCGGCCTGGTCGACGGGCCTGCAAGTTCAGCCGCGCTCGGCGGCTTCGACCGTATTCATCAGCAGCATGGTGATCGTCATCGGTCCGACGCCGCCCGGCACCGGGGTGATGAACGAGGCCACTTCGCGCACGCCGGCCGTATCCACATCGCCGCACAGCTTGCCGTTGTCGTCACGGTTCATGCCCACGTCGATGACGATGGCGCCCGGCTTGACCATGTCGGCCGTTAAGGTATTGCGGCGGCCCACGGCGGCCACGACCACATCGGCCTGACGGGTGTGATACGCCAGGTCGGGCGTCGCGCTATGGCATATGGTCACGGTAGCGTTAGCTTGCAAGAGCAGCAGGGCCATTGGTTTGCCGACCGTGTTGCTACGCCCGATCACGACGGCGTGCTTGCCGCGCAGGTCGTAGCCGGTGCTTTCGATCAGTTTCATGCAGCCGTACGGGGTGCACGGACGGAACCCTTCCAGCCCCGTCATCAGTTCGCCGGCCGATAGCACCGAGTAGCCGTCCACGTCCTTGGTGGTCGAGATCGCCTCGATGACCTTGTTCGGGTTGATGTGCTTGGGCAGCGGCATCTGCACCAGGATGCCGTGGATGGCCGGATCGGCGTTCAGCGCGGCGATGCGGTCGAGCAGGGCGGCTTCGGACAGATCGGCCTCGTACTTTTCCAGCACCGAGTGGAATCCCACGTCGCCGCAGGCCTTGACCTTGTTGCGCACGTACACGTGGCTGGCCGGGTCTTCGCCCACCAGGATCACGGCCAGGCCAGGCTGCTTGCCCTTGGCGGTCAGGGCCGCGGCGCGCTGGCCGATCTCGGCGCGCAGTTGTTGGGACAGGAGGACACCATCGATCAGTTGTGCGGACATGATATTGAGTTGTAGTGAATAGTAAGCAAACAGAAAAGCATCCGGCAGGAAAACCGGGAAGAAGCGAGATTATACGGCCACGCCGGGCAGGGCGCCCCGTCGCATGCATGCTATTTCACGATATGAAATGTTATATCGCTATTTGAAAAAGCCAGAAAACACTGTTAGAATTCGCACACTAATTGAGGGTATTGGTAAATAATCAGCAGCTTGTCCGACAGCGATCGAGGATCGGGGTCTGGCACACACAACCAGGAGACGTAATTACATGTCAGCTCAACTCGACCAGTTGACGGCCGCCGCCGCCAACGATCCAGACACGCTCGAAACCAAAGAATGGCTTGAAGCCCTCGAAGCCGTTATCGAAAACGAAGGCACGGACCGTGCCCACTACCTGATGGAACGCATGGTCGATCTGGCCCGCCGCCGCGGCGCCCACATCCCATTCTCCAGCAACACCGCTTACGTCAACACCATCCCCACCCACCTCGAAGAACACTGCCCGGGCAACCTGGAGTACGAAGAGCGCCTGCGCTCGTGGATGCGCTGGAACGCGATGGCGATGGTGGTCAAGGCCAACCGCGCCGACGGCGACCTGGGTGGCCACATCTCCAGTTTCGCGTCGCTGGCGAACATGTTCGGCATCGGCTTCAACCACTTCTGGCACGCCCCGACCGCCGACCACGGCGGCGACCTGCTGTACCTCCAGGGTCACTCCTCGCCGGGCGTGTACGCCCGCGCGTTTCTGGAAGGCCGTTTGTCGGAAGAGCAGATGCTCAACTTCCGCCGCGAAGTCGATGGCAAGGGCTTGTCGTCGTATCCGCACCCGAAACTGATGCCGACGTTCTGGCAGTTCCCGACCGTGTCGATGGGCCTGGGCCCGCTGATGGCGATCTATCAGGCGCGCTTCCTGAAGTACCTGCACGCCCGCGGCATCGCCGACACCGGCAACCGCAAGGTATGGGTATTCTGCGGCGACGGCGAGATGGACGAGCCGGAATCGATGGGCGCGATCGGCATGGCCGCGCGCGAGCGTCTGGACAATCTGGTCATGATCGTCAACTGTAACCTGCAGCGCCTCGATGGTCCGGTGCGCGGTAACGGCAAGATCATCCAGGAACTGGAAGCGGACTTCCGCGGCGCCGGCTGGAACGTGGTCAAGGTCATCTGGGGTCCGGGTTGGGACGCCCTGCTGGCGCAAGACAAAGAAGGCATCCTGCAGCGCGTGATGATGGAAACCGTCGACGGCGAATACCAGAACTACAAGGCCAAGGACGGCGCGTACGTGCGCAAGCACTTCTTCGGCAAGCACCCGAAGCTGCTCGAAATGGTCGCCAACATGACCGACGACGACATCTGGCGCCTGACCCGCGGCGGTCACGATCCGCACAAGATCTACGCCGCATTCAAGATCGCCCAGGAGAACAAGGGCACGCCGACCGTCCTCTTGGTCAAGACCGTCAAGGGCTTCGGCATGGGTAAATCCGGCGAAGCGCGCAACACCGCGCACCAGACCAAGAAGCTCGACGACGAAGCCATCCGCGAAATGCGCGACCGCTTCGGCATCCCGATCCCGGACGACAAGCTGGCCGAGATCCCGTTCTTCAAGCCGGCCGACGACGCGCCGGAAATGGTCTACCTGCACAAGCGCCGCGAAGCGCTGGGCGGTTATCTGCCACAGCGCCGCATGCAGGCGTCCGAGTCGCTGCCGGTGCCGGCCCTGTCGGCCTTCCAGAACGTGCTCGACGCGACCCCTGAAGGGCGTGAGATCTCCAGCACCCAGGCGTTCGTGCGTATCATCTCGACGCTGCTGCGCGACCCGAACCTGGGCCAGCGCATCGTGCCGATCCTGGTGGACGAATCGCGTACCTTCGGTATGGAAGGCCTGTTCCGTCAGATCGGTATCTTCAACCAGCAAGGTCAGTTGTACGAGCCGGTCGACAAAGACCAGGTCATGTACTACCGTGAAGACAAGGCTGGCCAGATTCTGCAAGAGGGCATCAACGAAGCGGGCGGCATGAGCTCGTGGATCGCAGCGGCGACGTCGTACTCGACCAACAACCGCGTGATGATCCCGTTCTACACGTTCTACTCGATGTTCGGCATGCAGCGTATCGGCGACCTGGCCTGGGCGGCGGGCGACATGCGCGCACGCGGCTTCCTGATGGGCGGCACCGCCGGCCGCACGACGCTCAACGGCGAAGGCTTGCAGCACGAAGATGGCCACAGCCACGTGATGGCCGCGACCATTCCTAACTGCCTGCCATACGATCCGACCTTCGGTCACGAAGTGGCCGTCATCATTCAGGATGGTCTGCGCCGCATGGTGGCCGAGCAGGAAGACGTGTTCTACTACATCACGCTGATGAACGAGAACTACGAGCAGCCAGGTCTGACCCCGGGCACGGAAGCGGGCATCCTGAAGGGCATGTACCTGTTGAAAGCGGGCGACGCTAGCGCCAAGCAGCGCGTGCAGCTGATCGGTTCGGGCACCATCCTGCGCGAGTCGGTGTTCGCTGCCGAACTGCTGCTGAAGGACTTCGGCATCGCCGCCGACGTCTGGTCCGCCCCGTCGCTGACCCTGGTGGCGCGCGATGGCCAGGATGCCGAGCGCTGGAACATGGTCAACCCGACCGCTGCGCAGCGCGTGCCGTACGTGACGTCGCTGATGGAAAAGACCAGCGGTCCGATCATCGCCACCACCGACTACATGCGTTTGTTCGCCGAGCAGATCCGCGCGTTCATGCCGAAGAACCGCACCTACAAGGTGCTCGGTACCGACGGTTTCGGCCGCTCGGACAGCCGCGTCAAGCTGCGCGAGTTCTTCGAAGTGAACCGTTACTACATCGTCGTGGCTTCGCTCAAAGCGCTGGCCGACGAAGGCGTGATCGCCACCTCGGTTGTCGCTGACGCGGTAGCCAAGTACGGTATCGATCCGAACAAGCCGAATCCGGTGACCCAGTAAGACTTCACCCCCGCTGACCGTTCGCCGTTGTAGTACCGCCGCACCATCCGTGTCCCCGCGCAGGCGGGGACCCATAGCACGTCAAGCGCTGAGGCAAACTTTGATCAGCCGTGCCATGGGTCCTCGCCTTCGCGAGGACACGGGGAGATGGCGCGTGTGGACGGTGACAAGCGGGGCAAGCTGTCCTTCGCAACGATAAAAATACGGAGTTAATGCTATGAGCATTGTGGAAGTCAAAGTCCCGGATATCGGCGACTTCAAGGAAGTCGAAGTCATCGAACTGATGGTCAAGGTAGGCGACACCATCAAGGTTGACCAGTCGCTGGTGACTGTCGAATCCGACAAAGCCAGTATGGAAATCCCGAGCAGCCATGCGGGTGTGGTCAAGGAATTGAAGGTCAAGATCGGCGACAAAATCGCCGAAGGCTCGCTCGTGCTGGTGCTGGAAGCGTCCGACGCTGCCGCTGCACCTGCCGAAGCCGCGCCTGCTGCTGCTGCACCTGCTGCTCCAGCCGCCGCGCCGGCTCCTGCCGCTGCAGCTGCCCCAGCACCAGCGCCGGCACCAGCCGCTGCACCAGCCCCAGCTCCGGCAGCCGCACCTGCCGCCGCAGCCGGCCCGGCCACGTCCAGCGCCAAAGCCCATGCATCGCCATCGATCCGCAAGTTCGCCCGCGAACTGGGCGTCGATCTGCTGCGCGTTGTCGGCACGGGTCCAAAAGCCCGCATCACCCAGCTCGACGTACAGAACTTCGTCAAGGGCGTGCTGGCCAGCGCCTCGCCAGGCGACGGCACCGCGGCCAAGGCCGGCGGCACCGGCGTGGGCCTGGACCTGCTGCCATGGCCATCGCTCGACTTCAGCAAGTTCGGCCCGACCGAACTGCTGCCGCTGTCGCGCATCAAGAAGCTGTCGGGTCCTAACCTGCACCGCAACTGGGTCATGATCCCGCACGTGACCACGTTCGACGAGTCCGACGTGACCGAACTGGAAGCGTTCCGCGTCGATTCGAATGCAGCGCTGGCCAAGGCCAAGTCGACCGTCAAGCTGACCATGCTGGCGTTCGTGATCAAGGCCAGCGTCTCGGCCCTGAAGAAATTCCCGGCGTTTAATGCGTCGATCGACGAGACGGGCGCCAACCTGATTCTCAAGCAGTACTACAACATCGGTTTTGCCGCCGACACGCCGAATGGCCTGATGGTCCCGGTGGTCAAGAACGCCGACCAGAAGACCGTGTCGCAGATCGCCACCGAAATGACCGAACTGTCGGCGCAAGCGCGCGACGGCAAGCTCAAACCGGCCGACATGCAAGGCGCGACCTTCACCATCTCGTCGCTGGGCGGCATTGGCGGCACGGCCTTCACGCCGATCATCAACGCACCGGAAGTGGCGATTCTTGGCTTGTCCAAGGCTGCCATGAAGCCGATCTGGGACGGCAAGGCCTTCCAGCCGCGCCTGATGATGCCTCTGTCCCTGTCGTTCGACCACCGCGTGATCGATGGCGCGATGGCCGCACGCTTCAACGCGTATCTGGCCGATGTCCTGGCCGATCTGCGCAAGTCCCTGCTGTAAGGAGCGCACCCGATGAGCACAATCGACGTAAAAGTACCCAACATCGGCGACTTCAAGGAAGTTGAAGTCATCGAGCTGATGGTCAAGGTGGGCGACACGATCAAGGTCGACCAGTCCCTGATCACGGTCGAATCCGACAAGGCCAGCATGGAGATTCCTTCGACCCACGCCGGCGTGATCAAGGAATTGAAAATCAAGGTGGGCGACAAGGTCGCTGAAGGCTCGCTGTTGCTGGTGATCGATGAAGCCGGCGCGGGTTCTTCTGCTCCTGCTCCAGCCGCTGCCACCCCGGACGCCACGGCAGCCACCGCTGCCGCAGCACCGACCGAGTCGCAAGCTCCGGCCAAGCCGGCGCCAGTGGCAGCTCCTGCGGCCCCTGCGCCGATCGCGTCCAGCTACGCCGGTCAGGTCGACGTGGAATGCGAGATGATGGTGCTGGGCGCAGGTCCTGGCGGCTATTCGGCGGCTTTCCGTTCGGCCGATCTGGGCATGAACACGGTGCTGGTCGAGCGTTACGCGTCGCTGGGCGGCGTGTGCCTGAACGTGGGTTGTATTCCATCGAAGGCGCTGCTGCACGTGGCAGCCGTGATCGACGAGACGGCCGGCATGTCCAAGCATGGCGTCACGTTCGCCAAGCCGGAAATTAACATCGACGAACTGCGTGCCTACAAGGACAAGGTCATCACCAAGATGACCGGCGGCCTGGCCGGCATGGCCAAGGCGCGCAAGGTCAATGTAGTGCAGGGCGTCGGCCAGTTCGTCAGCCCGAACCATATCGAAGTCACCGCTGCCGACGGCACCAGGAAAGTCATCGCGTTCCAGAAGGCGATCATCGCTGCCGGTTCGGCGGTGGTGAACCTGCCGTTCGTACAAGGTGACGCAAAAGCGGATCCGCGCATCGTCGATTCGACGGGCGCGCTGGAGCTGCGCCAGATCCCGAAGCGCATGCTGGTCATCGGCGGCGGCATCATCGGCCTGGAAATGGCGACTGTCTATTCGACGCTCGGCGCGCGCATCGACGTGGTCGAGATGATGGATGGCCTGATGCAGGGCGCCGACCGCGACATGGTCAAGGTGTGGCAGAAGTTCAACGAGAAGCGCTTCGATAACATCATGACCAAGACCAAGACGGTCGGCGTGGAAGCGCTGCCCGAAGGGATCAAGGTCACGTTCGAAGCTGCCGAAGCCGGCGCCACCGCGCCGGAGCCGAAACTGTACGACCTGGTGCTGGTGGCAGTGGGCCGCAGCCCGAACGGCGGCAAGATCGCGGCCGACAAGGCTGGCGTGACGGTCACCGACCGCGGCTTCATCCCGGTGGACGCGCAGATGCGCACCAACGTGCCGCACATCTTCGCCATTGGCGACCTGGTGGGTCAGCCTATGCTGGCGCACAAGGCGGTGCACGAGGCGCACGTGGCGGCCGAAGCGGCGCACGGCGAGAAGGCCTTCTTCGACGTCAAGGTGATTCCATCGGTGGCGTACACCGATCCGGAAGTGGCATGGGTCGGCATTACCGAAGACGAAGCCAAGGCCAAGGGCATCAAGCTGGAGAAGGGCCACTTCCCGTGGGCTGCCTCCGGTCGCGCCGTGGCCAATGGCCGCGACGAAGGCTTCACCAAGCTGCTGTTCGACGCTGAGACGCACCGCGTGGTTGGCGGCGGCATCGTCGGCACCCACGCCGGCGACATGATCGGCGAGATCGCACTGGCCATCGAAATGGGCGCCGACGGCGTCGATATCGGCAAGACGATCCACCCGCATCCGACGCTGGGCGAGTCGATCGGCATGGCAGCGGAAGTGTACAAAGGCGTGTGTACCGACCTGCCGCCGATGCGCAAGAAGTAAAGCTAACGGAAAGTAGAACCAGCACGAGATGTAAGAGCACCGCTAAAGCAACAAGCACCGTTGCACAAAAAACCGTCGTTCCCGCGAAAGCGGGAATCCATAGAACGCTGACAAACCGGCCAGCCCATGGATTCCCCTAAAGCGAGAACGACGGTTTTTTTACGTCCCAAATATGTTGACAAGAAATCAAACTCCATGCTACTTTGGAATCGATTCCAACCACTGTAACGGACACCATGAAAAACGCCCTTGTAGCAGCCGCGCTAATGCTGTGCACCAGCGTAGCGGCAGCCGCGGAACTGGCCATCGCCGCCATCCCCTATCCGCTGGAATCGAATACGCCGCCCAAGCAGACCGCCGGAGCACTCGAACTGACCGCCACCAAGGGCACCGACCTGTACGCCAACACCGACGGCACCAAGCTGGCCGACCACACGGCGCGCGCCATGTTCACACCGGTGGGCGACTTCATCTTCTCGGCCAAAGTGAGCGGCTCGTTCAAGCAAGCCTACGAGGGCGGGGCGCTGATCGTCTATGCCGACGCGAAGAACTGGGCAAAGCTATTGTTTGAAAATCCGAAGACCGGCAAACCCGGCGTGTCGTCCACGGTGTCCAAAGGCGGCATCGGCGACGACGCCCACCACGGCCTGCGCGGCCCTGGCGCCACGTATCTGAAGATCGCCCGCCTGAAGGACATGTACGTGTTCTACACCTCCGCCGATGGCGCGGTCTGGAACATGGTGCGCACCGTCGGCCTGCCGTCCGCGACGCCGGTCACGATCGGCTTCTCGGTGCAGTCGCCAATGAGCCCGGAGTTCGCCGCGCAGTTCACCGACATCCGCTTTCGCAGCGCCACGTTCAAGGATTACTGGCAGGGAGAGTGATCACGCAGCGCAAGCTGGATGCAAAAAAAAGTGCCTTGCAAAACCAGCGGCTACGTCTGGCTTTGCAAGGCACTTTTTTTATTCCTGCGCCGCAGTGGCGCACTGACAGCATCGATGCTGTTTGACTGATTACCTTAACTGTAATTGGTCCAGCTGGCCGGGATTTGTATATCCCCCGAGCGGGCCGCATCGGCATACGCGCGCATCTCGGTGATCACCGCTTCAAGCTGCTCGGAGCCTGGATTCTGCATGAAGCCTTTCATGCGTTCGTTGAGCGCCGCTTGCTGATCGCGCCATTCGTAACGAGCCGCTTTGCTCATACATCCCCCTCATGGCGTGCGCGCAGTGCTGTTGTAATGTTCTTCATAACGCCTCCGTGAAAGATCCAAGGATGCCAGATGCGCTATTGCGGCTCAGTGCGATGCCGCACATACCCACTGTCACTTACCTCAACACCATTGCGGCCGATTTGAGGACGGTTACTGGCCCGCTTCACGCAGCGCTGCACGCAAGAATAAAGTCACGCGACCTGGCACCTTGGCCTTGGTCTCGGCGGCCAGCACTTCGTGCGTGTCGAACAGGAAGCGGCTGAACTGATCGCCGATCACGCAGTTGATCAGCAACACCGGCAGCAGGTCGATATCGATATCGTCGCGCAGTTGCGCGCGAATGTCGGGGCGGTGAAAGAAGCGCGCCAGGATCTCGCGCGTCTGGCCCGGCCCCGTGTTGAAAAACGTTTCGGCCAACTCGGGACTGGTGCGCGCTTCGGCAATGACCATGCGCTGCATGGTGATCGACACGGGCGTGGTCAGCATGTCGTAAAAGTGCAGGCCGAAGTCATGCAGGATCGCGGGCAGGGGACGGGTGTCCGACTCCAGCGTGTTCTCGGTGAAGAACTGATCGCGGTTAGCCTCGATGGCGGCCTTGAGCAAGCCCGCCTTGCCGCCGAACTTGACGTAAATGGTGCGTACGGCCACATGCGCCTCGCGGGCAATGGTTTCCAGGCTGACTTTGCCGTACCCGTGCTGCAGGAACAATTGGCCGGCAATATGAATCAGGTTCTGGGCGCGCGCTTCCAGTTCGCTGGCGCGTGGCCGCCCGGCCGGCTTGCACATGGGCTTGTGGTCGCAGTCGGCCAGGTCGTCGCTGGTGAGGGCAGGTGTCGGGAGTGCTTTGTTCATGGGCCACACTGTAAGCCAAATTAAAATGAAATGCAACCGTTTCATTTCTTGACTTGGCTAAAAACTTGACCAATAATATGAACCTAAGTCATTTCATTCCTGATCGGAGTTGGTCATGCAACAACATAACAAAGCTGAACCACAGCCATTGGCCGCAGTTACCCCTGGCGCCGCCCCAGCAGCCGTGAACAGTACCCCGAGCACCGCAGCTGCCACCCCTCCACCGAACAACCGGCGCGTCAAAGTCGTCGTCGCCGTCATCGCCCTGATCGCCCTCGGCGCCGGTGGCCGCATGTGGTACAACAGCACCCATTTCGTCGAAACCGAGAACGCCTATATCGCCGGTCATGTGCATCCTGTGTCGGCCCGCATCGCCGGCGTGGTCACCCGCGTGCTGGTGGAAGACAATCAGCTGGTCAAGGCCGGCGACGTGCTGGCCGAACTCGATCCGGCCGACCAGAGCGTGCGCATCGAGCAGATCGAAGCGCAGATCGCCAGCGCCGAGCAGCAGGTGGTGCAGGCCGAAGCCCAGATCGCCCAGGTGCGCGCCCAGGCCGGCGCGGCCGGCGCCCAGGTGCTGCAAGCGCAGGCGCAACTGGTGCGCGCCAAGCAGGACGCCGAGCGCTACGGCCAGCTGTACACCACCCAGATGAAGGCCGTCTCGCGCGCCGAAGTCGATGGCGCCAACGCCAACCGCGCCGCCGCCGCCGCCGACGTGTCGGCGCGCCAGGGCACCGTGGCTGCCGCGCAGGCGCAGATCAGCGCGGCGCAGTCGGCGCGCGACGTGTTCAAGTCGCAGGTCAAGGTGCTGCAGACCCAGTTGAAGGACGCGCGCCAGCAGCTGGGCTACAACCGCATCGTCGCCCCCGTGGCGGGTCGTCTGGGCAAGCGCAGCGTGGAAGTGGGCGCGCGCGTGCAGCCGGGCCAGCAGTTGGCCGCCATCGTCGACGAAAACGTCTGGGTGACCGCCAACTTCAAGGAGACCCAGCTCGCCGGCCTGCATCCGGGCCAGCAGGTCCACGTGACGGTCGACGCCATGCCCAAGCAGCCGCTGGTCGGGCGCCTGGACAGCTTCTCGCCTGCGTCGGGCAACCAGTTCGCCCTGCTGCCTGCCGATAACGCCACCGGCAACTTCACCAAGGTGGTTCAGCGCGTGCCGGTCAAGATCACATTGCGCCCCGAAGACGTGGCCAAGTTGCGCGGCCGGCTGGTGCCGGGCATGTCGGCCATGGCCGAAGTGGAGCTGGATCAGGAGAGCGCGCCGGCTCCCGTTCCGGCCACCGCCGGCGCCGCCAAGCCTGCGGCACTGGCCAGCGCTCCCGCCACCGCACACTAAGAGCGCCCACGATGAGCACTTCATCCACTACGCTCGGCGGGGGCGGGACCTTTGCCGCGCCGCCCATCGCTGAAAAGGTCGACGCGCGCACCTGGGTGGCGGTCGCCGCCGGCATGCTCGGCGCCTTCATGGCGGTGCTCGACATCCAGATCACCAACTCGTCGCTGCGCGATATCCTGGGCACGCTGTCGGCCACGCAGGAAGAGGGATCGTGGATCTCCACCGCTTACCTGTGCGCCGAAATCGTCGTCATCCCCATGACGGCGCTGTTCACCCGCGTGCTGGGCATGCGCGCCTACATGATGTGGACTACCTCGCTGTTCCTGGTGTTTTCCACGCTGTGCGGCGCCGCCTGGAACCTGGAGAGCATGATCATCTTCCGCGCGCTGCAAGGCTTTACCGGCGGCGCCCTGATTCCGATGGCGATGACGCTGGTGATGGCCAAGCTGCCGGCGTCCAAGCGCGCCACCGGCATGGCCATCTTCGGCCTGACCGCGACCCTGGCGCCGGCCATGGGCCCGACCCTGGGCGGCTACCTGGCCGAGCTGTATGGCTGGCCGTCGATCTTCTACATCAACTGGGTGCCTGGTCTACTGCTGATCTTCGGCATGTGGTGGGGACTCGACCCGGAAAAGCGCAACTACAAGCTGCTGGCGCAAGCCGACTGGCTGGGCATCGCGCTGATGGCCATCGGCCTGGGCAGCCTGACGATTTTTCTGGAAGAGGGCAACTCGAAGGACTGGTTCGATTCCGGCTTCATCATCGCTTTTGCCGGCATGGCGCTGTTCGGCATCCTGGGCTGGGTGCTGACCAGCCTGACCCGCGCCGATCCGTTCGTGAACCTGCGCCTGTACGGTCAGCGTAATTTTCTGGTGGCCACCGTGCTGTCGGCGGTGATCGGCATGGGACTGTATGGTTCGTCGTATCTGCTGCCGCTGTACCTGGGCCAGATCGCCAACTACACGCCGATGCAGATCGGTGAAGTGATCATGTGGGTCGGCTTGCCGCAGCTGTTCATCATGCCGTTCGCGGCCAAGCTGTCGTCCAAGGTGGACAACCGCATCCTGTGCGGCTTCGGCCTGGGCCTGTTCGGCATTTCGTGCCTGATGAATGCGCACATGGACGCCACCACCGGCTACGACCAGCTGCTGTGGTCACAGGTGGTGCGTGCACTGGGCCAGCCGTTCATCATGCTGACCTTGTCGACCTTCGCCATGCACGGCATTGCGCCGCGCGACACGGCGTCGGCATCGAGCCTGTTCAACATGACCCGTAACCTGGGCGGCTCGGTCGGCATCGCCATGCTGGCCACCACCCTGACCAACCGCGAACACTTTCACTCGGCCCGCATCGGCGAATCGGTGTCGCTGTATGCGCTGCCCACGCAGGACCGCATCGCCGAGCTGACGCAGGCCTTCATGGCGCGCGGTGTCGACGCCGTGACGGCGGGCCAGCAGGCGCTGGCGGCGATCGACCGCATCGTGCGGCGCGAGTCGTTCGTGATGGCTTACAACGATGGCTTCGTGATCATGGCCGGCATCCTGCTGGGCTGCATCCTGGTGCTGCTGTTTGCCGACAAGGTCAAAGCGCCTTCGGGCCCGTCGAGTGGCGGGCATTGAGTCGCGCCGTCAGTACGTACGCAGTCAGTAAGTAATCAATGAGGAGTAAATAGAATGAGCAAGCAACCAATGAACGGTCCACTGAGCGCACTGATAAAGCCGCTGATCGTCGGCGTGCTGGTCCTGCTGGCTGGGTGCAGCACCGTCGGCAGCGATTTCGTCGCGCCGCAGAATGCCGCGGCAACGGCCACGCCAGCGTATCGCCACCTCGATCCGGCCCGCGCCGACAATGCGCGCCTGCCCAGCGACTGGTGGACGGTGTTTAACGATGCCACGCTGAATAGCCTGGAACAGCGCGCGCTGACGGATAACCCAAGCGTCAAGGCCAGCGCCCAGCGCCTGCTGCAGGCGCAGGCCCAGCTGGGCGTGCTGCGCGCGGCGCAGTCGCCCACGGTCAACGTCGGCACCTCGGTTGCCAATTCGCGCACCTCCGCCGAGACGTCGCAGGCGCTGGCGCTGGGCGGTCGCGCCATCGAGGGCAACAACTACACGGTGGGCGCGTCGCTATCGTACGAGCTCGATCTGTGGGGCCGCGTACGGCGCGTGGTGGAGGCGGCTGATGCGCAGGCACTGGCAGCGCAGGACGACCGCGATGGCGTGATCCTGCTGCTGTCGGCGCAAGTGGCCAATACCTACTGGCAGCTGCGCGGGTTGGATGCCGAACAGGCGATCTTGAGTAATGCGCTGGCGGTACGGCGCGAAGCCGAGCAGGTGGTCGATGCGCGCTTTAACGGCGGGCTGACCAACGAGCTCGATCTGTCCCGTGCGCGCATCGAGCGCGCCAACGCCGAAGCCGATCTGCACGAAGTGGCGCGCCAGCGCAGCCTGCTGGAGCACGCGCTGGCAACGTTAGTGGGCGTGTCGCCATCGACGCCGCTGGTGGCCGCCGTGGCCACGCCGGTGCTGCCGGCGCCGCCCGTCATTCCCGTCGGCCTGCCGGCCAGCCTGCTGGCGCAGCGCCCGGATCTGGCGGCCAGCGTGGCCAATCTGCGCGCGGCCAACGCGCAGGTGGCGGTGGCTGAAGGCGCGTTCTATCCGTCGCTGTCGCTGACCGGGAACTTCGGTTTTGCGTCCGAGCGCTTGCGCGACCTGACCAGCGGCAGCGCGCGCCAGTTTTCGGTCGGGCCGCTGGCGCTGTCGCTGCCGGTGTTCGACGGTGGCCGCAACAAGGCCAATCTGAATGTGGCCAAGGCGCGCTATGCCGAGGCAGTCGCCAATCACGAGAGCCGCCTGCTGACCGCCCTGCGCGAGGTGGAAGACGCGCTGCTCGACACCCAGCAGCGCCAGTTGCAGGCGCAGGCCCAATCGCAGTCGCAGCGCGCCGCAGCGCGCGCGTCGATGGTGGCCAAGGCCCGGTATGAACGGGGCCTGTCGAACTATCTGGATGTGACGGACGCGCAGCGCAGCGAGCTGGCGGCCGAACGCGCGGCCGCGCAGATCGGCACCCAGCGGCTGCTGGCCGCCGTGGCCGTGGCACGTTCGCTGGGCGCAGGCTGGAAAGAGGGCGCGCCGTTGGCCACCATCGCACAAGGGCCGGCGAACTGACGACGGGGGAACGAGGATCCACGCTGTCCTCGCGCAGGGCTGCGCGAGGACAGTCTTCTGAGGTGCGTGGGGAACGATACCGCCACTTTTCACGACCTTTAAAACAGGATATTTGAAGTCATCGTGTCACCAGGTCCGCCCTACGCGATCGCGTGTTCGCCGAAGCTGCCCTACGTATTCGCGTGCGCGCCGAAATGCGCCAGCACGAAGTCCACGAACGTGGTCAGCTTGGGCGTGGCGTGGCGGTCGCGCGGATACAGCAGATGCATGGGGCGCGCCCTGGGCAGATGCGCTTCGAGCAGCGGCACCAGCCGGCCTGTCGCCACCTCATCGGCCAGCATCACCTCGGCCTGCATCACAATTCCCCCTCCCGCCAAGGCGGCCTGCTTGAGTGCACGGCCGTTGTTGGTGCGCAGCCGGCTCGCCGGTGGCTTGTCGGCGCCCTCGGCGTCGCGCAGGCGCCAGCGCACCGTCTTGCTCCATGACGTGAAATCGAGGCACTGGTGATGCGCCAGCTCGGCGGGCGTACGCGGCGTACCGTGGCGCGCGAGGTATTCGGGCGACGCGCAGATGATGGTGCGGTACGGGCGCAGCGCGCGCGCGACCATGCCGGAATCGTCCAGCGTGCCGATGCGGATCGCCACGTCGTAACGCTCTTCCACCAGATCGATGACGCGGTCGTCCAGATCCAGGTCGATCGCCACCTCGGGGTGCGCTTCCAGGTACGCCGGCAGCAATGGCGCGAGCGACTCAGCCCCGAAGGTCACGGGCGCACTGACGCGCAGCCGTCCGCGCGGCACCAGCCCCATCGATTCGGCGCCGGAGTCGGCGTCGCGCACTTGTGCCAGGATCACGCGGCACTGCTCGCAGTAGGCTACGCCGATTTCCGTGAGGCTCTGGCGGCGCGTGGTGCGGGTCAGCAGGCGCGCGCCCAGCCGCGCTTCCAGACTGGCGATGTGCTTGCCGATCATCACGGCGGAGATGTCGAAGCGGTCGGCCACGGCGGTGAAACTGCCGGCGTCGGCCACGGTCACGAAAATTTCCATGCTGCGTAGTTTGTCCATCGATGCCTCGGATCGGTGCAATCGTGGCTTGCTGATGATTGCTAATTTTTACTTCGGAATGATGTTCATGTTAGCGCATTTATCGCTATCGCTAACCGAACCATACTGAATGCTCTTTTCCATTCATTCAGAGGGCATCATGAAAATTCTCGTTATCGGCGCCAGCGGCACCATCGGGCGCGACGTCGCCAATCAGCTGGCCGCGCGCCACGACGTGGTATCGGCCGGCTCCAGCAGCGGCGACTACCGCGCCGACATCATGGACATCGCGCAGGTGCGCGCCTTGTTCGCACAGGTTGGCAAGGTCGACGCGGTGGTGGTTGCCGCAGGCAAGGTCCAGCTGGCGCCGCTGGCCGAGCTGACGCCCGAGCAGTTTCAGATGTGCTTCGCCAACAAGGTCATGGGGCAGGTGAATGTGGCGCAGGTGGCCATCGAGTATCTGAATGACGGCGGATCGGTCACGCTGGTTAGCGGCATCGTGTCGGATCACCCGATCCGCCACGGCGCGGCGGCGTCCATGGCGAACGGCGCGCTGAATGCCTACGTGCTCGGAGCGGCCGTTGAAATGCCGCGCGGGTTGCGCATCAACGTGGTCAGCCCCAACGTACTGGTCGAATCGATGGACGTGTACGCGCCATACTTTCCGGGTTTCGAGCCGGTGCCGGCGTCGCGCGTGACCGCCGCGTTCGTGCGCAGCGTGGAGGGCGTGCAGACCGGGCAGGTGTATCGGGTCTGGTGAGTACTGAACGGTGGCGATCGGTGCTGCGATGCGCGCTGATCGCCAGCCGCGCTTGGTGTGGCGTGGAGGGGCGGAGCGTGGCGCCGTGGTGGTTTGCGTCGATCGGCCACGGCGCCAGTCTGCGCTGACGCGCTCCGGTGCTA
>CALRYE020000130.1:0-19443 GCA_943372275.1 Janthinobacterium lividum | reverse complement strand
CCGTCATCAGCGCGGCAGTGCAGAACAATCGCAACGTCAAGGCACTGGTCTACGTCGCCGCGTTTGCGCCGGACACCGGCGAAACGGCAGCCGGCCTGTCGGCACAGTTCCCCGGCAGTACGCTGGGGCCCACGCTGGCGCCGCCTGTTGTGCTGCCCGATGGCGAGCGCGATCTCTATATCCGGCAAGACAAATTCCGCAGCCAGTTCGCCGCCGATCTGCCGGAAGGTCAAGCCCGGTTGATGGCCGCCGGACAACGCCCCGTCACGATCAAGGCGCTCAACGAGGCTTTCCCCTCGGTGCCGGCGTGGAAGAGCCTGCCCTCCTATTTTGTCTACGGTAAAGCGGACAAAAACATCCCGTCCGCCGCGATCGAATTCATGGCGCAGCGCGCGGGCGCGAAACAGCGCGTCGGCATCGACGGTGCCTCCCACGTCGTCATGACCTCGCATCCGGCCGAAGTTGCCAAGCTAATCGAAGCTGCCGCCAACGCATCCCACCTTGAAGGAACCTTGAAATGAAAACGACTTATATCGCGGCCATGGCCGCACTCGCAATCGCCAGCACCATCGCCCATGCGCAAGCCCCGGCGCAATCTGCCATGAGCGGCCTGACCCGCACACAACTGTTACGCCACGACGTGAGTGTCGCCGGCCGCGAGGTCATTCAGGTGCGCGTGGACTTCGCGCGTGGCACCGCCGCCGCATTCCACTCCCATCCGGGGGAAGAACTGGCGTTCGTCGCCGAAGGCACCATGGAGTACCAATTCGAAGGGCAGGCGCCGGTGATTTTGAAACAGGGCGAATCGTTGTTCATTCCCGCAGGGGTCAATCACTCGGCCAAAAATATCGGCGATGGCAGAGCTTCCGAATTAGCGACGTACTTCGTCGAAAAGACCAAGCCCCTGGTGGTGTTTGCCGATCCCAAAAAGCCCTGATCGATCCAGCGCGTTGCAGCGCCGCCGTCAGCGCTGCCACGCGCCGATACCTGCAGCGGCAGCACGCGAACACATGGCACTGCCCGGACCTCGTTCGCGAAGACCCGGCGCGCCCATGTGTGCCCGCCGATTTTATGATTTTCTTGATTTTATGATTTTCTTATTAGGAGTTTCACCATGCATGCCAAATGTATCGCAGTCTATTTGTGCGCCGTCCTGGCCGCACCCGTTTTCGGCGGGGAATCCGTCGACTACCCCATCGCCGCCACCAAAGCCGGCACGCTTACCCGGGCCGAAGTGCACGCTGAAGTCCTGCGTGCCCGCGCGGCTGGCGAACTGGACATCACGGAAGCGACTTATCCGTGGATTCCGTCGGCACCAGCGACCCGGCTCACCCGCGATGAAGTGCGTGCCGAAGCGCGTCGCGCCCGGGCCGCAGGCGAACTCGATTTCACCGAGGCGAACTATCCGGTGCTGACCTCGTCGCCTGCTGCGCCCATGGTGACGTTGACCCGCGCTCAGGTGCGCGACGACGCCATCCGGGCCTTTGCCGCGGGCAAGCTGGAATTTACCGACGCGGGCGTGGTTCCCGTTCAACGCTGACCTGGAAGTTGGTTTCAACAGGCGATCATGCAGCGCGATTGGCAACCTGAATCGCCGGAACAAATCGTAACCGCATGCCGCATTTCGCAATTGCGGACCGTGTGCAGGCGCACGAAAATAGTCTCACTGTCACCATCTCTGGCCGACATACTGTAGTGAACCGCAGTCTCCCCTCGAAAGCTTGGCCGACGCAGCGACGCTGTGTCGGCATTTTTTTGGCATCCATCGCGACCTTCCGCTGAAGGTCCGATCTCGGTCGGATCCACTCGCTACGGCAGAGTCCGACAATCATTGCATCGAGCGAAATACTGAATTGACCACCCCCTGGTTTTTCTCCGGCTCGATGCTGCCTAGAATGACTCATCTGCTGCAACACAGCGCGCACACCCCAAGCCAGCTTGGCACCGCGCAGGTATCAGATGACCTTGACCTGACATGCAACACCTACCCACATCTACCGGAGAAAAATCATGACCATCGTCCGCACTCACGCGCACTTCGCAGCAGCCATCGCACTGGCCTTCACTGCCCACACCGCCCATGCCGCGCCAGCCGTCGACAAGGCCACCACGCAGGCAGCGAACGTGGCCAGTACCGCCACCGTCAGCTACCGCACCGTCAAGGTGGACGGCGTGAATATCTTCTACCGCGAAGCCGGGCCAAAAAACGCGCCCACGATTCTGCTGCTGCATGGTTTTCCCACCTCGTCGCAAATGTTTCGCAACCTGATTCCGCTGCTGGCCGACCGCTACCACGTCATCGCGCCCGACTATCCGGGTTACGGACAAAGCGATATGCCTGCGATGAATCAGTTCACCTACAGCTTCGACAATCTGGCCAAGGTAGTGGATCAATTCACCGAAGCGGTGGGCGTGTCCAAGTACGCGCTGTATGTGCAAGACTATGGCGCACCGGTCGGCTTCCGGCTCGCCGCGGCCCATCCTGAACGGGTCACCGCCATCGTGGTCCAGAACGGCAATGCCTATGATGAAGGCATCGATAACGAATTCTGGGCACCGCTCAAAACCTATTGGGCCGACAAGTCCGAAGCCAATGGGGCGAAGCTGCGGCCGCTGTTCGAAGCAGGCGCTACCAAGTGGCAATACACGGAGGGCGCGCGCGATGTCTCCCGCATCAGCCCCGATGCATGGACCGTGGACCAGGCCTACATGGATCGTCCGGGCAACAAGGATATCCAGCTCGAGCTGTTCTACAGCTACGGCAGCAACCCGGGCCATTATGCCGAATGGCAGTCTTACTTCCGCAAGCACCAGCCACCGATGCTGATCGTCTGGGGAAAGAACGATAAAATTTTCCCACCGGCCGGCGCCTACCCTTACCTGCGTGACCTGCCCAACGCCGAGCTGCATCTGCTGGACACGGGGCACTTCGCACTGGAGGAAGACAGCGCCCGGATCGGAAGCCTGATGCGCCGCTTCCTGACTAAGGCAATCAAGTAAGCGCGATGCCAGCTTGCGGCCGGCGCCGGTCAGACATGCCCGGCGCGACGGCGCCGGCTGGGGGATCGCTCAAGGCCGGCCGCCAGCGACGCCGCACGGCTATCCTCGCACATCACAAAGCGCAATGCCAGTCTCCGGCGCCGCGCGCCCGCTCAGATCTGGCGCATCCCGCCATCGACGAACAGCTCGATGCCCGTGACAAAGCTGGCGTCATCGGACGCCAGAAACACGGCCGCTTTGGCGATTTCATCCGGCTGGCCGACGCGGCCCATCGGAATCTGCTGGGCCAGACTGGCCAACAACGCCTGCTGCTGAACAGGGTCGGTACCGACCAGTTCAACCAGACCCGGCGTTTCGATCGGTCCCGGGCTGATGGTATTGATGCGGATAGCGCGGCCTTTAAGATCCACAATCCAGTTACGCGCAAACGCCCGCACTGCCGCCTTGGACGCCGCGTAGACGCTGAACGCTGCGGTTCCGCTGCTGCCCGCAGTCGACCCGGTCAGTATCACGCAAGCGCCCTTGCCGAGCAAGGGCAAGGCACTCTGCACGGTGAACAGCGTGCCCTTCACATTGCGCGCAAAGGTATCGTCGAAGTGCGCCTCGGTGATGTCGCCGATCGGCGCGAATGCGCCGCCCCCGGCGTTGGCAACGAGGACATCCAGTTTGCCGTGCTGCTCCTTGATGCGGTCGAACAAGGTGCGCAGCTGCGCCAGGTCGGTCGAGTCGACGCTGGCGCCGTGCGCGCCGTTGCCGATGGTGGCGAGCGCGGCGTCCAGTTCCGCCTGACGCCGCCCGGTGATGTAGACCGTCGCCCCCTCGCGCACGAAGCGCTGGGCGATCGCCAATCCGATCCCCGTGCTGCCGCCGGTAACAACTGCAATTTTCCCTTCAAGTTTCAATGTCATGACAAGTCCTCACTATGGTCAGGTGTGCTTGCGATTGCGAGCACGTGAGACAAGTATGGGATCAAGACATTCGGCGCAGAAGACAGGCTGAGCGCATATCATTCATGCGATGAATGCATGAATCGCTTCCCGAGCCATTGACCCGTAATGGGCAAGGTGCAAGCCATGGGCCCAGCCGCAAGCAGAGCCATCTCCGTCATCGTGCAGGAATCGAAAACGGCAGACGATTGTTACCAACATGATTTATGCTAGTCGCGTATATATCAACGACAGAGCGCTCAACATGGACAAATTGCTGTGGATGCATTGTTTTGTGCGGGCCGTCGAGACCGGCAGCTTTTCCGCCGTAGCCCGCGAGTTGCGCATCGGCCAGCCGAACGTCAGCCGCCACATCGCTTCACTGGAACAATCGCTCGATACCCGCCTGCTGCATCGTTCGACCCGTCGACTGGCCACGACACCGGAAGGACAGCGCTACTACGCGCAGGCACGCCATGCCCTTGACATGATTTCGCAGGCCGAATCGGATGCGCGCGGCGGCCAGAATCCGCACGGCCTGCTTCGGGTATCGTGTTCCGACAGCCTTGGAACGGAAAAGGTGATGCCGTTACTACCCGAATTCCTGTCCCGTTATCCGGACGTGGACGTGGAACTGCGCCTGAGCGACGACTACCTCGATCTGGTCGCCGAGGGCATCGAGGTGGCCATCCGGGGCGGTGTGCTCAAGGACAGCGCGCTGCGCGCGCGCCGCGTCGGCACTTCGGAACGCATTTACGTTGCCAGCAGCGCCTACCTGGAACAGCACGGGGTACCGCAACAGCCCGCCGATCTGCTGCGGCATCAGTGCATCGTCTACACCTTGATTGCCGGCGGCAGCGGCGGCTGGCCGTTCAAGGAAGGCGACGTCCCCGTGCGCGGACGGCTGCAACTGAATAACCTGACGGGCGTACGCGGCGCGGTGCTGCTGGGTTTGGGGGTGGGGTATCTGCCCTCCTGGATGGTGGCCGCGGAGCTCGCAAGCGGGGCGCTGCATGCGCTGCTCGGCGAGCACACCAATGCACGCGCGCCGTTGAATGCACTGTACCCGGCCGAGCGCCTGCTGCCGCAGCGCGCCGCGGTGTTCATCGACTTCATCGCCGAGGCGTTTGCCTCGGTGCCCGGCCTGAATGGAACGTCGCTGGCCTGACCCTCCGCGCACGACGCGACGACACCGGCTCGACTAATTGATTAGGAGTCTTGAATAAATGACGGCGCCGTGATAGGATTTCACCAAGTAAATTCAGCCAGCAATCCAGTCGGATGGCGGCCTGCGGCAACTAAACGAGGTGACCAATGAAGTGTATCGCGCTCTATCACGTGCTGTTCGAAGACCTCGGCGGCTTTGCCGAGCCGCTGGAGCGTCATGGCTACGACATCAGCTACCGGCATGCCGGCGCCGCGCCCCTGTCCCTGGATGAATGGCGCGACACCGATCTGGTCGTCGTCCTGGGCGGCCCGATCGGCGCGCAAGACATTGACGGCTATCCGTGGCTTGGCGCCGAACTGGCCGGCTTGTCGCTGAGACTATCCCTGCAGCGGCCCACGCTGGGCATCTGCCTTGGCGCCCAATTGATGGCGCTGGCGGCGGGCGGCCGCGTGGCGGGCCGGACCAATGCTATCGGTGCGCCCGCGCGGGAAATCGGCTGGTCGGGCATTCGCTTGGCCGATCCCGCCGGGCCGCTGGGCGCGCTCGACGGCGTGGCGGTTCTGCACTGGCACGGCGACAATATCGACCTGCCGGCCGGCGTGCCGAGTGCCGCCGCCACCGACGGCACGCCGTGCCAGGCGTTTCAACTGGGTAAGCATGGCCTGGCGCTGCAGTTTCATGCCGAGTTCCATCCGGACGCGCTGGAGCAGTGGCTCACCGGCCACGCGGTGGAGCTGACGCTGGCGGGGATCGACTTGCAGCGTCTGCGCAGCGATACGCACCGGCACGGCGAGGCGCTGGTAGGCGCGGGGCGCGCCGTGCTCACGCAGTGGTTGAACGGTATCGGCGCTGTGGCTGTGTCTACAGGCGGCCTGGACGCCGCGTAGAGGCCGCGGCTGGCGGCAGGTCGCGGGCGTAACGGTGATGATCGCGCCGCGCAGGGACGGTTACGCCGGAATATCGGCCACGCCGTCCACGCCCACGCCGGAGCTCGAGCCCGGACCCTTGCCGTTGATTTGCGCATGCACCAGCGCCACGTCGATCGCCTCCATGAACTCGGCAATCTGAATCGGCTTGGTGAGGTAGCGGAAGAAGCCCGCCGCCATGCCCCGCTCGATGTCGCGCGGGACCGCGTTGGCCGACAGCGCCAGCACCGGAATGTGGCTGGTCTGCGGATCGTTGAGCAAAATGCGCAGCGCGCCGTAGCCGGTCAGTCCCGGCAGATTAATATCCATCAGGATCACTGCCGGCTGGTAAGCGCGCGCCAGCGCAATGCCCAGGTGGGCGTCGATCGCGGTCAGCAGCTTGAGGTCGCTGCGCCGTGCCACCAGCTGCTCGACCAGCATCAGGTTGGCTGGATTATCCTCGACATACAGCAAGGTGCGCAGCGGCGAATCCGTCACCGGCAGCGCGCGCGCCAGCGATTCCAGATTCATCTCGCTCACACCCACCAGCTCGGGCGCATCGCACGATGGCAGCTCGATCCAGAATTCACTGCCGACGCCGACCCGGCTTTCCACGCCAATCGTACCGCCCATCAGTTCCACCAGCTGCTTGGTGACGACCAGGCCGATGCCCGTGCCCTCCTCGGCGTGGTGTTCCTGGCCGAGGCGGTTGAACGGCTGGAACAGCTGCGCGATATGGGCCGGGCTAATGCCCGCGCCGCTGTCGGTGACGGTAATGCGCAGCATGCCGGGGCTGCCGGCGCCGCAGGTCAGCTTGACGGAGCCGTGATGGCTGTTGTACTTCACCGCGTTCGACAACAGGTTGATCATGACCTGCTTGACGCGGGTGCGGTCGGCATGGACATAGCTGACGTGGCAGTGATCGGGGAATTCCAGCGTGATGCCGCGCGCGCGCGCCTGCGGACCGACCATGTCGTAGCAGTCGCGCAGCGCGTCCGACACCGACATCGGTTCGGCCGACATGGTCACCTTGCCGGACTCGATCATGGCCAGGTCGAGGATTTCGTTAATCAGGCGCAGCAGATACCAGCCGCCCTTGAGTATCTGGTTGATCGAGCGCAGCTGCAATCCGGTCGGCGCCGGTTTTTCCGATGCCAGCAGCTGGGCGAAACCGAGTACGCCGTTGAGCGGCGTGCGCAGCTCGTGGCTCATGCTCGACAGGAAATCCGACTTGGCCTGATTGGCCTTTTCGGCGGTCGCCTTGGCCGATTCGAGTTCGACGTTGTTTTCCTGCAGCATCAGCTCGAAGCGCTTGCGGTCGGTGACGTCGCGCGCGGCGGCGAACACGCCGCGCAGGTTGCGCTCGCGGTCGTAGAACGTGGTGGCGTTGTACGAGACCACCGTTTCGCTGCCGTCGCGCGCGCGTGCCGTCAGCTCGTAGTTGGTCACTTTACCGACCTTCAGCACGCGCTTGATGCCCGCTTCGGCGCGCGCCGGGTCGGTGAAGTAATTCTTGAACGGCGCGCCGATCAGTTCGTCGCGGGTGCGCCCGGTCAGCGCCTCCATCTGCTGGTTGACGTCGCTGATGATGCCGCGCGGGTCGGTCGTCATCAGCGCGTCGATATTCGATTCGATCAGCGAACGCGTATAGAACTGCTGGTCGCGCAGGCTCTGGTCGAGCAAGTCCTGCTCGGCTTCGACGCGCTTGCGCGCCGTGTTGTCGGTGCCGATCAGCAGGTAGCCGATGATGGCGTCGCCCGCGTCGCGCAGCGCGGTGACCGACACGATGGCCGGAAAGCGGCTGCCATCCTGGCGGATGTAGGTCAGCTCGTAGATATCTTCGATGCCGCGCGAGGCCTTGAACACCAGCGCTTCGAACCCGGGCGCGATCGGGGTGTCGAGTTCTTCGCTGAGGCTGGCGGCGCGCACCAGCACTTCCTGCGGATCGGAGATGTCGGCCGGGGTGATGCGGTCGACCACGTCGGCGGCGCTGTAGCCCAGCATGCGCTCGGCGCCGACGTTGAAAATCTGGATCACGCCCTGCGCATCGGTGGCGATGCTGGAAAAATTGGCGCTGTTGAAAATGGCCGCCTGCAGCGCGCCGGCGCGCAGCAGCGCTTGCTCGGCGTCCTTGCGGGCCGTGTTGTCGGTGCCGATCAGCAGATAGCCGATGATGCCGCCCAGCGGATCGCGCAGCGCCGTCACCGACACCATGGCCGGAACCCGGCTGCCATCCTTGCGGATATAGGTCAGCTCATAAATGTCTTCGATGCCGCGCGACGCCTTGAACACCAGCGCCTCGAAGCCGGGGGCGATCGGCGTGTCCAGCTCCAGGCTCAGGGCCTGGGCGCGGGCGACGATCTCCTGCGGATCGGAGATGTCGGCCGGCGTGATCAGATCGACCACATCGGCCGCCGTGTACCCCAGCATCTGCTCGGCGCCGACATTGAAGATCTGGATCACGCCCTGCGCGTCGGTGGCGATGCTGGAAAAATTGGCGCTATTGAAAATGGCGCTTTGCAGCGCTTCGGCCTTGATCAGCGGCTGCGCGCCCTCGCGCGCCAGGCCGGTGCGCCGCAGCAGAAATCGTGGCCGGGTCAGCAGCCAGACGATCACGCTGCCCTGCACCACGGCGGCGCCCAGCAGCAGCGCGACACTCAGATGCGAGGCCGAACTTGCCAGCGCGGCAATGGCGCCGGCAACCAGCGCGGCGAGAACGAGGCAAAGCCCCGACAGCGGCACCAGCCGCTGCCAAATGGGAACTGCACTGAACATGAGATGACCTTGTAGAGCAGTACTGAGCGCAAGACCTGGCTCATCAAGGTCGCGGCGGAGCCGCAAGGAAGTGATAATTATCGCGTGGAAACAATACTGTCCCAGTATGGACGCTATTTGGCATTCGCGCTGACTTATCGGCGCAATGTGTTGTTACAGCTGGTCCGAAGGCGACCTAGCCCAGCGTATCGCGCCAGATATTGCGGGCCCAGTTGAACGCATACACGCCTTCCTGGGCGCTGGCCTGCGCCGAGACGCCGCCGGAACCGGGCACCACGAGCAGCGTCTTTTGCGCCGCATCGTAGGCGTGCACGGACGCGACGTGGATCACGTCGCTATCCGACACGAAGCTGTAGCAGGTATTGGTCAGCACCGGCTGCCGGTCGGGCGCGCGGCCGCTCAGCATGTCCACCACGGCGGCCGCGCACACCTTGGCATGCTGATTTGCCATGTGCGCCGACTTGGGCATCAGCGGCGATGTTTGAATCGCATCGCCCAGCACATGCACGTTGGGCACCGCCGTGGATTCGAAACTGAGAAAATCGACGCCGCACCAGCGCCGGTTGACGTTGGCCAGCCCGGTCCGCACGGCGATGTCGCCGGCGCGCTGAGGCGGAATAACGTTCAACACGGAGGCCTGGACCCGGTCGCCCAGCTCGGACACCACCGTACTGCCCTCGGCGCGGACGGTGTTGAACTGCGGCCGGTACTCGATCATGCCGGGATAGCGCTGCGCCCAGATGCGCCTGAACAGGGCGCCTTTCGAGACCACGTCCTCGTTCGCATCCAGTATCAGCACCTTGGAGCGCGCCTTGGCGCGGCCGAAGTAATGCGCGATCTGGCAGGCGCGCTCGTACGGCCCGGGCGGGCAGCGGTACGGCGCCTGGGGGATGGTCATCACGAACGTGCCGCCATCGGGCATGGCTTCCAGCGCGGCGCGCAGGGCCAGCGTGGCCGCACCCGCCTTCCAGGCGTGCATGGCGGCGGCGGAGCCGGGCAGCGCGTCGAACATGAAGTCGACGCCGGGCGAGACGATCAGCCGGTCATATTGCAGCTGCTGGCCTTGGGCCAGTGTCACGCTGCGTTTTATCGGGTCGACATCCTGCGCGGTGCTGTGGATGACGCGAATGCCATGCTGCGCCGCCAGGGGCGCGTAGCTCATCGTCAGGTCGGCGATCTGGCGCGATCCTCCCAGCACCAGATTCGACAGCGGGCACGAGACGAAGCTGGCGTTGGGTTCCACCAGCGTGACGTCGATGGTCCCTTCGCTCCACATCCGTATGTATTTCGCCGCGGTGGCGCCGCCGTAGCCGCCGCCGATGACGACCACGTGCGGCCTGGCCTTGCCGCCGATGCTGGCGCAGCCGGTCGAGGCGAGTGCGCCAAGGGCGCCCGCCGCATGGATAAACTGGCGTCGTTTCATCGCAGTCCCCGCTGGTTCATCGCCCTGCCCTCACTTCTGCTTCGCCAGATACGCGGCGATTTCCTGGATCTGTTCGTCGGTGTAGCCCTTGGATATCTGATGCATGATGGTGGCCGGCCGGGCGCCGCTTTTGAAAGCGCGCATGCTGGCGATCAGCGCATCCCTGGGCTGGCCGGCCAGCACCGGCAAGGCGTTTCCGGCGCCCGCGCCGTTGGTGCCGTGGCAGGCGGCGCAGGTCGCGTAAAGACGCTGCCCGCTGGCCGTTCCAGTTCCGCTTGCCGTTGCAGTTCCGCTGGCCAGTACCAGCGTCGGCACCAGCGTTGACACCAGCGCCAGCATCCATCCGATCCGCATGATCATCCTTTCAAGGCCGCACACCAGGCGACTCCATCGCCATTCCCTTGGCGCGCGCGGCTAAGTACAGTTCCAGTTCCACCAGCTCCAGCGCGCCGTACGGCGGCACGCTTGCCCTGACGCCGCTCATGCAGTTGCGCAGGCGCCGCTGCAGCGATCCCATGTCCTGCCACTCCAGCCGATAGATCGGGTACGCGCTGGCGTGACCCTGCGGTATCGTGCTGCCGGCCAGCCGCTTGCCCCAGTTGGCGTCGTGACACTGCGCGCACGACAGATTCAACTGGCCGATGCGCCGGTTGAACAGCTGCTGACCGCGTGCGGTCGGCGCCTTCAGGCGCGCATCGTCGGGTGGCGCCACCGGCATGCCACGCGATTGCAGCGCCACATAGCTTTCCATGGCAAGAAGTTCGCGGCTCTCGGCGCGCCACGGCGACAGTTGCTGCTTGCGCTCGCGGCACAGGTTGATGCGCTGCGCCAGATTCACCGGCACTTTACTGGCCGCGTCGAAGGCGGGAAAGCGCGCAGCGACACCGCGCATGCCGGCCTTGACCTCGCCATGACAGCTGAAACACGCCTTGGCGCTCGCGCGCGGCCTGGCATGCCACAGCGCCTCGCCGTCGCCGACCCACAGCATGGCCGGGTTCTGCGTGTCGTCGCGCTGCATGGCCTGGGTGGACGCGCCCATGAATTCGGTGCCGGATTTACGGTCGTCCGCTGCAGCGTTCAGCGCGATCAGCGCGATCACGCATGCCAGCAAAGGGGCGCCGCACTTCAACCTGCCACCATGATCGCGGCAGTCTCGGTGTGCGCAAAGCCGTTGTCGCCTTCCCACGAAAACGCCAGCGTCCCCGTCTCGGTCGCCACGGTATGAAAGGCGATGTACGGATTGGCCGAGATGGCGGGGTGCAGGTCCGCCGAAAACACCTGTACGCCGTTATACAGGACCGTGAACCTGCGGATGATGTCGCGTTTCTGCACCGTGCCATCGGCGCCCGGTCGGTACCCGGTTTCCATCGGATGGCCGATCAGCGCGCGGATTTCGATCACCTCGCCGCGCCTGGCCGTCTTGGGCATGTTAATGAGTGCGCGCGCCATGTCAGCCCTCCCCTTCCACGCAGGCCGCGAGCGTGACGATAACGTCCGCGCTGCCGGACCAGAAGCTGCCGTCGCTCAAGCGCGCCACCGCCGTCAGCTTTTGCGACGTCGCCATGCGGATGCGGGTCGCTACCATCGCCTTGCCCGCGCGCGGCCCCAGCGTGAACTTGACCACGTCGGTCTGCGGATTGCGTTCGTTGAAGATCGCAATGCTTGTCACGTGGTCGGCCGCCGTCATCGGGCTGTCGACCGTCACGCTGAGCGGCACCGCATTGCCGTTGTCCACCAGCGCGGCCACGTCCAGTTTGACCTTGCCGGCTTTCGGCGCGGCGCCGCCGGTGAAGGCGCTGATCGCCGCCGCCATCTCCTCGGACGTGGCAAACGCGGGCCGCGCAAGCACCAGCGCGGCGGCCGCGGCCAGCAGTTTGCGTCGCTGTGAATTGTCCATCGCTGTCATTGGCCGGGCCGCTCACGTAAAGTTTGGAGATACGCTACCACGTCTTCGATCTGCTGCTCGTTCAGGATGGTTTTGTCCTGCAATGCAGGGGGCACTTGCTGCAAGCCCGTGCGCGCGTAATACGCCGGCATGATGGTGGCCGGATTGATGCGGCGCGAGTCGACCATCCGCAGGCGCAGCTGCCCGGCGGTCCAGCGCTCGCCCGCGCCGGCCAGGTCCGGCGCCAGGTTGCCCTGGAAGCGCTCCTCGGGAATCGGCCCGGTGTGGCACAGCAGGCACAGACCCACCTGGCGGTTGGCCACGATGGCGCGCCCGCGCACGGCGTCGCCCGGGATGGCGGTCAGCGGTGTGGGCAGGCTGTCTGGCGCCGGCTGCCGCGCATGCGCCACGGCGCAGGCGCCGGCACACACCAGCAGCAGCCCGGCCAGGCGGGAAGTCCGGCGACACCTCACGTGCGCGCCCTGCTCGTCACGCCTTCTTCAAGCTGTGGTTTTTCAGCGGCAGATCGCGCACGCGCTTGCCGGTGGCGGCAAAAATCGCGTTCAGCACCGCCGGCGCTGCCACGGCAATTGTCGGCTCGCCCACGCCGCCCCAGAAGCCGCCCGACGGCATGGTGATGGTCTCGACCTTGGGCATTTCGTCCATCTTCAACACCTGATAGGTGCTGAAGTTGTCCTGCTCCATGCGACCATCCTTGAGCGTGCACTCGCCGTACAGGGCGGCCGACAAGCCATACACGAACGAGCCTTCCACCTGGGCTTCGATCTGCTGCGGGTTGACGGCATGGCCCGGGTCGGTGGCCGCGACGATGCGGTGAATTTTCAGCTTGCCGTCTTTATTGACCGATACCTCGGCGCAGGCGGCGACGTAGCTGCCGAAGCCCATGGTTTGCGCCAGACCGCGGAACACGCCCTTCGGCGCTTTTTTGCCCCAACCCGCGCGCTCGGCGACGGCATTTAACACCGCCAGGTGCTTGGGGTGGTTGGCCATCAGCTTGCGGCGCAGCGCCAGCGGATCCTGCTTGGTCGCATGCGCGATCTCGTCGATGAAGCACTCCAGGTAGATCGCGTTCTGGTTCAGGTTCACGCCGCGCCAGAAGCCTGCCGGCACCGGCGGGTTGCGCATCGCGTGGTCGACCAGCAGCGCCGGGAAGGTGTAGCCGATCGACGCGTCCGGACCTGGCGCGTTCAGACCCTGGAACACCACCGGGTCTTTGCCATCCTTGATATTTTGCGGCAGTACCGACGCCAGGATCGACTGGCCGGAGATGCGCATGTGCAGACCCGTCACCTCGCCCTTGGCATCGAGCCCGGCGACCAGTTTGCACTGGGTGACCGGATGGTAGCGGCCATGCAGCATGTCTTCTTCGCGCGTCCAGATCAGCTTGACCGGTATGCCGGGCATCTCCTTGGCGATCGCCACGGCCTGACGTACCCAGTCGTGGGTGGCGCCGCGGCGCCCGAAGCCTCCGCCCAGGTGGATTTTGTAGACCTCGCATTTCTCGGGCGGCAGTCCGGCCGCTTCCGACGCGGCGGCCAGCGCCGCTTCGCCGTTCTGCGTGGGCGTCCACACTTCGCAGCGCTCCGGCGTGAACTTGACGGTGGCGTTCATGGTTTCCATGGTGGCGTGGTTCTGGTGCGGGTACGAATACACCGCCTCCACCTTGCGCACGGCCGTCGCCAGGGCCGCGCGCGCGTCGCCCTGCTGGTGGCCGACCACGGCGTCGGTGGCCGAGAGGCCCGCCTTCAGGGTCGCCGCCACATCGGCGCTGGACAGCTTGGCGTTCGGGCCTTCGTCCCAGACGATGGCCAGCGCGTCGAGCGCCGTCTTGGCGCGCCACCAGGTGTCGGCCACCACGGCCACGGCGCTGTCGCCCACCTGCACTACCTTCTTGACACCCGGGCGCTTGAGCACTTCGGTCGCATCGAAACTCTTGACCTTGCCGCCGAAGACAGGGCAATCCTTGATCGATGCGTTGAGCATGCCCGGCAGCTTCAGGTCCATGCCGTAGATTTGCGCGCCGGTGGTCTTGTCGACCGTGTCCAGCCGCGCCAGGCGCTTGCCGGCCAGCTTCCAGTCCTTCGGGTCCTTCAGCGGCACGTCGGCCGGCACGGCCAGCTTGCCTGCGGCTGCGGCCACCTTGCCGTAGGTGGTCGTGCGCCCCGACGGCGTGTGGGTGATCACGCTGTTGGCCGCGCTGCACTCGGCGGCGGGTACCTTCCACTCGGCGGCGGCGGCCTGCACCAGCATCATGCGCGCGCTGGCGCCGCCCTTGCGCACGTAATCGTGCGAGCCGCGGATGCCCTGGCTGCCACCGGTGGAAAAGCTGCCCCAAGGCCGCTTGCGCGCCAGGTTGGCGCCCGGGGTCGGGTATTCGGTGGTGACGCGACTCCAGTCGCCGTCGAGCTCTTCGACCACCAGCTGGGCCAGCCCGGTCAGCGTGCCCTGGCCCATTTCGGAACGGGCGATGCGCACCACGATGGTGTCGTCGGGGTGCACCACCACCCAGGCGTTGATTTCGGGAGCAACAGCGCCCTGCGCCAGCGCCTCGCCGAACGGAACGTGAAAGGCGACCACCAGTCCGGCCACGCCGGCCGCAGAGGTTTTCAGAAAACCGCGGCGCGACGGCGATGCCGGCAGTGCGGATGCTGGCTCTACATTGTCGGTGCGGCGCGTCATGCTTTGTCTCCCACATGCTTGATGGTCAGGCCGGCGGACCTGGCGTCGCCGCCTTTGGCCACCACCTTGATGGCGGCGCGGATGCGGTTGTAGGTGCCGCAGCGGCAGATGTTGGTCATGGCCGCGTCGATGTCGGCGTCGGTGGGCTTGGCCTTCTGTTTGAGCAGCGCGGCTGCCGCCATGATCATGCCCGACTGGCAGAACCCGCACTGCGGCACGTCGAGCGCGGCCCAGGCCTTCTGCACCGGATGGCTGCCGTCCTTGGACAAGCCCTCGATGGTGATGATCTTCTGCTTGTCCGTCACGGTCGACACCGGCCGCACACAGGTGCGCACCGGCTCGCCGTCGATGTGGACGGTGCAGGCGCCGCACGCGGCAATCCCGCAGCCATACTTGGTGCCCGTCAGCCCTAGCTGTTCGCGCAGCACCCACAACAGCGGCGTGTCGTCCTCCGCCTCGAATTCGCGTACGGTGCCGTTGACGTGCAGCTTCGCCATGGGGGTGCTCCTGGTGTGGGTGGATTGGGTTTTTTGTGCCGGATATATATTACATCTGTTTAATGCCACTAGTCACCGGGCATCGACTGATTTTTAGCGTAACGACAGGCGCTCGGCCACTCGGTGAACGACTGCTTGGAATGGCGATGGACTGCCCGCCATCCGACGTATCGTCACGTTTCGGTGCTACCCTTATAAAATATGCAGGATGTCCTTTGCCCGTGATCGTATTGACGCTATGATGAGTCGCAACAAGATTTGTTGCATATCGTCGCATATCACAAGGAATTCTCGTGCCTACCATGCCTGAGCTTCGCCATGTCGATGAGCCGGGTGGCAGTGTGCTGGTCGTGGACGACACGCCGTCGGCACTGCAGCTGCTTTCCACCTTGCTGCAGCAGGCCGATTATCAGGTGCGGGCAGCGCCGAGCGGCGAACTGGCGCTGTGGAGCGCCGACGCCGAACCGCCGGAACTGATCCTGCTCGATGTGCAGATGCCCGGCCTGGATGGCTACGAGGTGTGCCGCCGCCTGAAGCGCAACCCGGCCTTGTGCGAAATACCCGTGATCTTCCTGTCGGCGCTGGGCGACACCGACGACAAGCTGAACGGCTTCGCCGCGGGCGGCGTCGATTTCATCTCCAAACCCTACGATTTTCCCGAGGTGCACGCGCGCGTGGCGGCCCACCTGAAACTAAGCCGGCTCAAAAAGCTGCTGCACTACCAGAACGAACATCTGCACGAGCTGGTGGAGGCAAAGGCGCTCGAGCTGTCGAGCACGCACGTGGCGCTGGTCGCCGAGCGCTCGCAACGCGACGTCGCCGAGCGCGATTCCAGACAGCGACTCGCTGAAATCGCCCACATGAACCGCACCGCCGGTGCCTCGGTGTACACCGCGGCCTTGGTGCACGAACTCAATCAACCCCTGGCAGCCATCATGAGCAATGCCGAGGCGGCGCGCCTGATGCTCGCCAGCCCCGCGCCGCCGCTGAGCGAAATCGCCGAGATACTGGACGATATCTGGCGCGACAACCGGCGCGCCAGCGAGTTGATACGACGCATGCGCGACCTGCTGCGCAAATCGGACAGCGCCTCGGCTGCGGTCGACCTGAACGAGGTGGTGCTGGGAACGCTGGACCTGCTGGCCTCGGAGGCAAGACGCCGTAGCGTGCAGTTGACGCATCGGCTCACGGGCGAGTCGACCTGCGTGCTGGCCGACCCGGTGCAGCTGCAGCAGGTGCTGATTAATCTTGTACTCAACAGCATGGATGCGATGAGCGACAGCACGGGCGAGCGCGTGGTCGACATTCTGACCGTGCGCAGCGCAGACGGCAACATGGGTGACCGGGTGATCGTGCAAGTGTGCGACCGGGGTTGCGGGTTCCAGAAAGAACTGGACGAACTCTTCACGCCGTTCTCCAGCACCAAGGAACACGGCATGGGACTGGGGCTGACGATTTCGCAGGCGATCATCCATGCGCATGGGGGGCAGATCGCGGTGCGCGACAACCCGGGTGGCGGAGCCATCGTCAGCTTCGGGCTGCCGTTCGCAGCGCCATAGTGCTGTCCGCTTACCTGCGCCGCAACCGACCAGCCACCCTGCCGATTCAACTTACGACTTAAGAGTGCGACATGCTAAAGACCATACTGTTCGGCTTCGTGATGGCAGGTCTGGGGACGCTGGCCGTGTCGCGCGGCCGCCGCCGTTCCAGTGAGGACGCCGGCGCCGGGGCTATGCCGCCACTGCCTTCGCCCCCACCGCCTATGCCCTCACTGTCGTCGCCGGGACGCGCGCCCGACGACGGCACATCGCGCCACGCAGCGCCGGCCGAACCCATGATGAGCCAATACCTGGCGAGCCTCGGGCACGACCTGCGATCGCCCTTGAATGCCGTGATCGGGTTTTCCAAGGTCCTGAAAGATTCATCCAGTCTGTTTGACGAGGAAAGCCGCCACGCAGGCCTGATCAATGAAGCGGGGTACGCCCTGCTGGCGCTGATTAATGATGTCGTCGAGTTGTCGAAAATCGAGGCAGGGCTGGCCAACTTCGTGGTCGGTGCGGTAGCCCTGCCGGAGCTGCTCGATGAAACCATCGCCGCGGCGCAAGCCGATGCGCGAGCGCGGCATACCGAGATCACGGCTGCGGCCGCGCCGGCGCCGCTGTCGATCATGACCGACGCGGCCGCGTTGCGCAGGCTGGTCAGGGCGCTGCTGCTGCATGCGGTAAGCATCTGCGATGGCCGCCCGGTCGCGTTGACGCTGCGCTCGTCCGACGGTCCGCAAGGCGCGCCGGACGGGGGACCAGACGGTGCCCAAAGTGACGCGCCAAGTCAAATTTCGAGCGACACAGTCAGCCTTACCTTGACGCTGCGGATCGCCACGCCCGCCGATGCAGGCATGGCGCGGCAGTCCATCGACGATGCTGGCGCCTACGTAACCGCTGTGCGGCCGGCCGGCCGCGACCAGATGAATCTGGCGTTGGCATGCGCCCTGGCGCGCTCCCTCGGCGGCGACCTGCGCAGCGCAAGCGATGGCGTCGGATTCCGCTTTACGGTTGACGCCCCGCGCGCGCGCCCAGGTTCGCCGGCGGAAGCGCCCCTTGTCCTGCCTCCGCTGCCGTTCCAGAATCGCAGCATCCGCCATGCGGAAGAAACCTCGGACGCACAGCTGTCCGGGCCCGGTGCCGGCCAGCTGCGCCTGGTGCCGCGCATGACGCTTAGCTCCTTGCGCATGGCGGTTCAGCGGCTCGACCTGAAGCAGGCCGAGGCCCAGCTCGATGGCATCGCCCCCGGGTTCCCCGCGCTTGCCGGCGAGATCAGGCAGCTGCTGTCCGCGCATCGTTACCGTGAACTGTGCGACGCGCTCGATGTCGCTATCGAAAGCCAGGCATAAGCCGAAAGCCAGGCATGCGCCGTGATGGCCATGCGATCGACCACCCGACCCAGGCTGGCACCTTGCCAGCCCCGGCGCACTGACCCCAACCACCACCATGAACGTCCTGCGCCGCCTTACTCTCTCCTACCGCCTGTCGCTGCTGATCGGGATTTTCGTGCTGGGCTACGTGCTGTATGCCGGCTGGTCCTTCCGCACGCTCGACCAGCTCAAGGTCAACGGTCCGCTGTACCAGCAGATCATGGCGTCGAAAGACGTCATCGCGGACACCCTGCCGCCCCCGCTGTACATCATCGAATCGTACATGACCGCGCTGCAGATGCGCGAAGCGCAGGGAGACCCGGCCGCCATGGCGCGCCTGCGCGCCCGGCTGACCGAGCTGCGCGACGAATTCGACGTTCGCAAGCGCTATTGGGACGCACAGCCGCTGCCCCCGCAGGCGCACCAGCTGATCGCGCAAGTGCACCAGCCAGCCGCGCAGTTTTATCGCGTCGCGTTCGCGCAGTTCATCCCGGCGCTCGGCCAGCCGGACAGCGCAGAGCTGCACCAGGCGCTGGCGACCATGGCGGGCGCATTCGAGACCCATCGGCGCGCCGTCGGCGCGCTGGTCGCGCATGCGGCAGCGCAGGCCAGGCAGGCCGAGACCGGCGCCGCCGCGCAGATCGCCCGGGAAACCCGGACCCTGGCGGTGACGATGCTGGCCACGCTGCTGCTCAGTATCGGCGCCGCCTACCTGGTCCGTCGCAGCATCATCGGACCGCTGCAGGAGGCGCTGGTGCTGGCCAAGCGGGTCGCCTCGGGCGACATGAGCGACCTGGAACACTCGCACTTCCAGGACGAGGCGGGCCAGCTGCTGGAAGCCTTGGACGCCATGCGCGCCAGCCTGCGCCGCATGCTCGCCGAGCGCAGCGACGCCGAACTGTCGCTGCGCAGCGCCAAGGATCTGACCGAACGCCTGATCGATACCGCCAGCGTGGCCATCGTGGGCCTGGATGCGCACGGCCGCGTGCTGATTTTCAACCGCGCCGCCAGTGTGCTGACCGGCTATGCGCACGAGGCCATGCTGCACCGGGTCTGGCGCGAGGCGCCCCTGTTCGGCGCGCAGGAAGCGCTGGTCTGGCCCGCAACCGAGGGCTGGGACGCCGTACCGGCCAACATCGAACAGGTGCTGACCACCGCCAGCGGCAGCCGGCGCTGCGTGTCATGGTGCACTACCCAGCTGGGTGTCGAGGGCGGCGACGTGGCGCTGATGTGCTTCGGAATCGACGTGACCG
>CALRYE020000129.1:0-19487 GCA_943372275.1 Janthinobacterium lividum | reverse complement strand
CCGCGGCGCTACTGGCCGGTAGCCCTGGCCGGCACCCTCACCCTTTGCACCTCGCAACTACCCGTTGCTTTATAATGTCGCCTTCCCACCTGTCCGACCATCCGCCATGTCCTCCGCTACCTCCCACGTCAACATTGCCGCCTACAAATTCGTCACCTTCGACAACACGGAAGAGATGCGACCGCTCTACCAGGAGCTGTGCAAGGAACTGGGCTTGAAGGGCACGATCCTGCTCACGCCCGAAGGCATCAACCTGTTCCTGTCCGGTCCGCGCGAGAAGATCGATACCTTCCTGGCGTGGCTGCGCAGCGATGCGCGCTTTGCCGACATCGAGGTCAAGGAGAGCTATTCGGAAGAGCAGTCGCACAAGCGCATGCTGGTGAAGATCAAAAAAGAGATCATCACCATGCGCATGCCGCTGATTAAGCCGGAACTGGGCCGCGCGCCGGCGGTGGCGCCAACCACCCTCAAGCGCTGGCTGGACCAGGGCCACGACGACAACGGCAAACCCGTCGTCATGGTCGACACCCGCAATGCGTTCGAAGTGGACGTGGGCACGTTCACCAACACGGTCGACTACCGCATCGCCAAGTTCACCGAGTTCCCCGAGGTGATCGCCGCGGCCAAGGACGATCTGGCCGACAAGACCGTGGTGACGTTCTGCACGGGCGGTATCCGCTGCGAGAAGGCGGCCATCCACATGCAGAACATCGGCTACGACAATGTGTACCAGCTCGAAGGCGGCATTCTGAAGTATTTCGAAGACGTGGGCGGCGACCATTACACGGGCGACTGCTTCGTGTTCGACTACCGCACGGCGCTCAACCCCAAGCTGGAGCCGACCGTCACAGTGCAGTGCTTCGCCTGCCGCGCCGTGGTCACGCCACGCCAGCAGCTCTCGCCCGACTATGTGTATGGCGTGTCGTGCCCCCATTGCGTGGGCACGAAGCTGGAAGGCGTACAGGCAGCGCCGGCGCTACCTGCCGCCCACTCCCTCTAGCGGAAGTACGCCGCCACCGTGCCCACCTCGTCGGCCGACAGAATGCCGGCCGCGGCGCGCAGGCGCAGCATCGAGATCAGGTAGTTGTAGCGGGCCTGCGCCAGGTCGCGCTGCACCGTGGTCAGCTGCTGCTGGGCGTTGAGCAGATCGAGATTGATGCGCACGCCGCCCTTGATGCTTTGCTCAGTGGCGCGGGTGAGCAGCTGCGCCGAGGTCACCGCCTTATTGAGCGCTTCGATGCGCGGCACGCTGCTCACCAGCGCGCTGTGCGACTTGCGCAGGTCGATCGTCACGCGGTCGATCGTCACCTGCAGATCGGCCTTGGCGCGCTCGTACGAGGCGGCCGCCTGGCGGCTCACGGCGTTGACCTGACCACCCTGATAGATGGGAATGTTCACCTGCACGCCGACCGAGCGGTTCAGGCTATCCTGGTTGAAGGTATTGACCGTTTCCGAATCGTTCTTGGAATATGCGGCCACCAGGTCCACCCTGGGCAGATGGCCCGAGCGTGCCTTGGTGATTTCCAGACGTGCCACCTCGGCCGCCAGTTCGCGCGACTTGACGGCCGCGCTGTTACGCAGCGCCATGGCTTTCCATTCTTCGAAACTGGTCGGCTGCAGCGGGGTGTACTTGAAGTTGGCGTTCAGACCCTGCAGCGTGCCTGGGTCGGCGCCGATGATGGTGGCCAGCGTGGCGCGCGCGGTGACCAGCGCATCCTGCGCTTCGAGGATCTGCGCTTCGGACTGGTCCAGCCGGGCCGCCGTTTCCAGCATGTCGGTGCGGGTGCCCTCGCCTTTTTCAAACAGGCGGGCATTGGCCTTGGACTGCTCGGCCAGCACGTCGCGCTGGGCGCGCGTCAGGGTCAAGGTCTCGTTGGCCAGCAAGGCATCCAGATAGGCGCTGGCCACGCGCAGCACCAGATCGCCGCCCTGCGCTTCCAGGGTCGCTGCGCCCTGCCGGGTTTGCACCTTCCCCTGACGGTAGCGGGTGATCGCTTCCATATTGAACAGCGGCTGGCGCAGCTGCACGATGGCCGAGCGGCTGATATAGCGGGGATGGGTCAGGTTTTCGCGGCCCAGCGCATCGCGCGATTCCAGGTCGACCCGGTTGCGGTTGGCGCTGTAGCTGCCGGCCAGGCTGGGCAGCAGCCCGGCCCGGGCGATGGCTTCGTTTTCTTTGGTGAACTCGTTTTCGTAGAAGTTCATGCGGTAGGCCGGATCATTCTGCAGCGCGGCCTGGTACGCCTCCATGAAGCTGATCGCCTGCGCCTGCTGGGCGACAAACGCCAGCGCCAGGGCTGCGGCGATCTTGCCGATCTTGCCGATCTTGCCGATTTTGCCGATGCGGCTAACTCGGCCTGTGGAAGGGAAGGACATCATCAGCTTATTCCTCGGACATCGATGTGTTGGCGCGGTCGATCAGCGGCTTGAGCAGGTAGCTCATCATGGTGCGCTCGCCCGTCTTGACGAACAGTTCGACCGGCATGCCGGAACGGATGTCGAGCTTCTTGGCGGCAATCAGCTTGGCGCCTTCCGGCGTCACCCGCGCTTTCATGGTGTAAAAGGCGTTGCCGGTGCGCTCGTCGACGGTGCGGTCGGCCGAGACCTGCTCGACCACGCCCGGAATGTGCGGCGTGCTGTTGGTGTTGAAGGCCGAGAAGATCAGCTCGACCGGCAAGCCCTTGTGCACCTTGTCGATCAGGTTGACGGGCAGCTGGCCTTCGACGATCAGGGGGTCGTCGGTGGGTACCAGGTCCATCAGGCGAAAGCCCGGGCCGACCACGCCGCCGCGGGTGAAAATGTTCAAGGCCACGACGGTGCCGTCGACGGGCGCCTTGACTTCGGCATTGGCCAGCTCGTATTCCAGCGCGGTCAGGCGGCTTTCCAGCGCCACCGCTTCTTTTTCCGTGTCCGACAGCAGCGAGCGGATCTCTTTCTGATACTCCTGGGTGCGCTGCATGCGGCGCATGCTCACTTCCAGCACCTGGCGCTGGGAGCGGCCGATGTTGCCGATGTCTTCGGAAATCATGCCGCTGGTCTGGGCGTAGGTGCGCTCCAGGTCCAGCAGGCGGGTGCGCGCCACATAGCCTTCCTTGGCCAGGTCGCGCATGCTGTCGAGCTGCTCCTTGAGGATGGCCATCTGCTGCTTCTTGCTCTCGCGCGATTCCTGCAGGCCCTTGGTCTGGATTTTCAGCCCGGCGACGTTCTCGTCGAACGCCGACAGCTCGCTTTGCAGGGCCGACTGGCGCGACTGCAGCAGCTGGGTCTGCAGCGCCATGGTGGCGGCCACGCGCGGATCGGACTTGACCGCTTCCAGCGCGGCCGGGGTGACGATGGTTTTCTTGCCGTCCAGCTCGGCGCGCAAGCGCGCTTCGGTGGCGCGTGCCGAAAAATACTGGATGCGGGTGATGTCGGCCTGCGAGCGCGGCTGCACGTCGTTCATGCGGATCAGCACCTGGCCCGCCTTGACCACATCGCCTTCCTTGACCAGGATATCGCTCACGGTGCCGCCAGTTAAGTGCTGCACCGCCTTGCGGTTGCTTTCCTTGGCCACGGTGCCGGACAGGGGCACGCCCTTGTCGAGCGGCGCCAGCAGCGCCCACAGCAGAAAGCCGCCCACGCCCACCAGCACCACCCACCAGCCCAGCTTGCGGTACGCGCCTTCGTCAGTGTTGACGGTGAGCGGTTCGACATCGTGGGCGATGACTTCGGTGGCCTGGTCTTTGTCTGAATTCTTGCCTAATAATTTCATGATCATTCCTGTACGGTGGCGGCGGTCGGAGCGCCGGCGGCTTGCGCGCGGGCGGCCTGCTGCGCGGCGATCTGCGCGGCCTGTTCCTGGGCGGCCTTCTGGTTCTGTTCCTGCAGCGCGGCGACCACCTGATTGGTGGGGCCGAACATCTGCGCCACGCCGTCGCGCAGCAGCAGCAACTTGTTGGTGGCCGCCAGGGCGCTGGTGCGGTGGGTGATCAGCACGATCGATTTGCCATGCTGGCGCAGGTCGTGAATGGCTTGCACCAGCGCCGTTTCGCCCACGTCGTCGAGGTTGGAGTTCGGTTCGTCCAGCACGATCAGGGCCGGGTCGCCGTACATGGCGCGCGCCAGACCCAGGCGCTGACGCTGGCCGCCGGACAGGCCGGCGCCGCCGTCGCCCAGAATGGTGTCGTAGCCCTGCGGCAGGTGCAGGATCATGTCGTGCACGCTGGCGCGCTTGGCCGCCTCGACCACCTTGGCCGGATCGACCTCGCCGAAGCGGGCGATGTTGTCGCTGACGGTGCCGGCGAACAGTTCGATGTCTTGCGGCAGGTAGCCGATGTGCGGGCCCAGCTCGCCCTTATTCCAGGTAAAGATATCGGCGCCGTCCAGGCGCACCTTGCCGGCCGCGGCCGGCCACACGCCCACCAGCAGGCGCGCCAGGGTCGACTTGCCCGAGCCGCTGGGGCCGATGATGCCGACCACGTCGCCGGGGGCGAAGGCGAAAGTCAGGTTCTTGATGACGGCGACCTGCGAGCCCGGCGGCGCGGCGGTGACGCCTTCCACCGAAATGGCGCCCAGCGGTTTAGGCAGCGGCATGCCGGCCGGACGGGCCGGATTGGCGGCCAGCAGGCCGACCAGGCGGTTGTAGGCGCTGCGCGTGCCGCTGAAACTTTTCCACACGCCGATTACCTGCTGCACCGGCGCCAGCGCGCGGCCCACCAGGATCGAGGCGGCGATCATCATGCCGGGGGTGATCTTGCCTTCGATGCACAGCAAGGCGCCGAAGCCCAGCACCAGCGACTGCAGCGACACTTGCACGAACTTGGTGACCGCGCCCACGGTGCCGGCCTTTTCGCTGGCGTCGGCCTGCAGGTGCAGGAACTTGCCGTGCAACTTGAACCAGTTGTTCAGCAGATTCGGCAGCATGCCCATCGATTCGATGACTTCGGCATTGCGCAGGTTATTGGTGGCCAGCGTGTTGGACGCGATCGACATGGTGCCGGCCTCCTCCATCGGTTTGCGTGTGACTTTTTCATTGATGAACGCCAGCGCCACGAGGATCGCCGTGCCGCCCAGGGCAAAGAACCCCAGCGACGGCTCGAAGAAAAAGATCACGATCAGGTAGATGGGGAACCAGGGCGCGTCGAAGAAGGCAAACAGGGCGTTGCCGGTCAAGAACTGGCGAATGGTGGTCAGGTCGGACAGGGCCTGGCCGGCATTGCCGCCGGCGCGCTTGAGGTTTTGCTCGAACGCGGCCGTGTAGACCCGCTTGTTGAGCGTCATGTCGAAGCGGGCGCCTACGCGCACCAGCACGAAGCTGCGCACCATTTCCAGCGCGCTCATCAGCAGGAACGCGCCCAGCATCATGATGGTCAGCATCAGTAAGGTGACTTCGTTGCGGCTGGCCAGCACCCGGTCGTACACCTGCAACATATAGATGGAGGGGACCAGCATCAGCAGGTTGCTGATGGCACTGAACACGCCAACGGTATAGAACGTGCTGCGGAACGACGCGATGGCGACGTCGATTTCGTTCTTGGGCGTAGGTAGCTTGATTTTCATTGTTTTGGCGTGTCAGAAGACAAATCGAGAAATCCCGGCGACGCAGGCGCGGGCCGGGAAACTATGGAGACCAAGACATTATCGCTCATAAACCTCAAATAATGTGATGCACATCACATTATTTTAAGTAAGCGGGTCCGTAGTTGTTTTCTGGATGAATCTTTGTGCCTAGGTGCAATGCCCCCATGACCACGCTAGTCGGCAATCCCCAGCGCCCGCAGCACGGGCAGATGCTGTTCCAGGAAAACGGCGGCCTGCTGGCTGATTTCGTCCAGCGCCGCGCCCCGCTCGTGGACCGGCTTGCCTTCCTTGAGCAACTTGTGGCCCTGCGCCTCGACCACCGCCAGGGCGAACGCACCCAGTTGGGCGGCTGTGGCGCCGCCTTGCAGGCGCGCCAGCAGGAACAGCTGGTGAAAGCGCGGCACCGGAATGCCGCCGCCGGTGACCGGACTGGCCAGGAAAGTGATGTCGCCGCTGCCGCGCGCCTTGTCGATCAGATGCCGGTTCAGCAGTGCGCAGCGGGCCCTGACCTGCTCCACCGCGGCGGCGTCCTGCACCAGCGCCAGGTCGCCCTTGCCGGCCAAAATCAGCACCACCTGCAGCAGCTGCCCGATCGCCACGCCCTGCCCGGCCAGCTGGGTCTCCAGTTCGCCGATGCTGCGCACCTGGTAATCGGCCAGCGCATCGAGCACCGGGGTGTACAGCGGCACGTGCATGTCCGCCTCGCCGCGCGCGCCCTTGACGCGCAAGCCGATGTTGGCGCGCGGGGTCACCAGCATGACGCGCAGCTGGCGCTGCGCCGCCATGCTGTCGGCAGGGCTCAGGCGGCGCGCGCCGCGCACCCAGTAATCGCGCCGGAACGACTGGTTGACCATGAAGTCGCGCACGCTTTCGCGCAAGGCCGGATCGGCGATCTCGCCCAGCAAGGTCTGCTGCTCGGGCGACAGGTTGATGGCGTCCACGTGGTCCAGCAGATGGGTCGAACAGGCATAGTCGAGCTTGGCCGGCTGCAGCCAGTCGGCCATGGCGAGAAACGCCATCGGGTGCCAATCGTCGTTGAAGTATTCGTGCGCCAGGTAGGCGCGCGGCTGCCCCTTGATCAGCTTCATGCGTTCGGCCACCATTGGATTGACCTTGGCGAACAGAGGGTCGGTGGCCAGCAGGCGCTCCGTGAACGCCAGCGCGTTGCCGACCTTGTCGACGGTGCTGATGCCGGGCGCGCTCATGACGGCGCCGTGGCGCGTCATCAGGCGCCGCAACGGCACCATCGAAGCCCAGCCCGGCTCGGTGTTGTAGCTGACATAGACCACCCCGCCCACTTTCAGCTTGCGGCGCAAAAAGTCGACCAGGATGTGGCGATTCTCGTCCGACACCCAGCTCCAGATGCCGTGCAGGCCGATGAAGTCGAACTGGGGCAGATCGGCGCGCGCGCAGAATTCGCCAAAGCTTTGGTCGACCAGCTCGGCGCCCGAGCCGGACAGGGTCGCCAGTTCCTGGGCGAAGGCCGCGTGCGCCGGGTTGAAGTCGGTGCCATGCCAGCGCGTGGCCGAGGCGGCTGCGTGGATGGCCGTGCTCAGGCCCTGGCCGAAGCCCAGTTCGCAGGCGTGGCCCGTGGCCGGCGGCACCAGCCCGGCGTCGAGGAAGGCCAGCTTGATGCGGGCCGGATTCAGTTCGCCGTAGTAGCCGTAGGTATAGCCGATGTCGGCCACGTAGCCGGCAGTCCAGTCCGTCATAGCATTCCCTTAATCATGTTTGGTGAGCATGAAGTATAGGGACTTTGCCCTGGGAGGGCGGCACGCCTGATTTCGGCCTGTGAAAGCATCAACGGGCAAGCCCGCCGTAAACGGAAAAACCCCGCTGCGTTGCCGCAGCGGGGTTTTTTGCCATCATCAAGACACCCTGCTTGCGCAGGGTGTCCATCTCCCGAGGGAAATTAAACGATGAAGAAGCTGTCGGTAGCGGCGACTTCAGCGAAGTCGGTCACACCCGTTACGCCAACCAGTTTCACCAGGGCGCCAGCATCCGACACGGCGTAGGTCGAGCCGATGTATTCGAACACGACGACTTCGTTGGCGGCGGTAACAGCTTGAATTGCCGTTACTGCGCTTGCCAGGTCGGTAGGACCGGCGCCAACGAACGAGAACACACCGTTGTCGATCTTGTGGGTCGCGTTTGCTGCAACATCAGCAGCGATGTTTGCGCCAACAGCGAACTTCAGGATGTCGGTGCCAACTTGAGCGGCAGCAGCAGCGGTCGCATCGGCGCCAACAGCAACAGCGGAAGTTTTCTCGAAGCCGGAGACCGACTCAAACGAGCCGCCTGCTGGGATCGAAGTAGCGTCGACGGTAACGATGTCCGCGCCCGTGCCCAGCTTGATGGTGCCTTTGTCAGCCAGTGCAGCGGTGCTGATGGTCAGGCCGCCAGTTGCTGCGGAGCCGTCAACGTTGGCCAGCTTGACGCTCGAACCGGTGATCGACAGTGCGCTGGCACCGGTGATCGTGATCGATTCCAGCTTGGCGATGGTGCCCAGTGCCAGCGTGTTGGCCGACAGGGTGCCGCCCGAAGTCACTTCCAGCGTCTTGATCTCGCCACCAGCCAGGGTCAGCGTGGTTGCATTGTCGCCTACCGTCGTTTCAGCAGCGATCGAAGCGGTGTAGTTCGTGTCGAACACAGCTTTAACCGAAGTGGCGTTGGTGGCGGTGACGTTGGCGCTTGCTACGTCGATGGTGGTGTCAGCGTCGCCGGTTTCGTCAGCATCGACGGTCACGGTCAGGGCGCCAGGAGTCTTCTGGGTCAGAATGACAGCGCTGGTGTCTTGATCAGCGGTAGCGCGGAAGCCTACGTTCGCACCAACGTTGGTCAGCGTGGCGGTGCCAGCAACCGAACCCGACGACACGAATTCCGTCACGGTGTTCTTCGAGGTCAGGATGTCGACGTCCAGGGTCTTGGTGCCCAGGGCGGTCAGATCGAACACGTCGAAGCCAGCGAAGGCGCCGATGTTCGACGAACCAACCAGGCTCAGCAGCAGGGTATCGATGCCGCCGCCAGCGTTGATCACGTCGGTGCTCTGGATGGCAACAGCCGAAGTCAGCTTGTCAGCGCCTTCGCCCAGTTGCACGTTCAGAACGCCCGAGCTACGGCCGGTGATGACCAGGGAGTCGTCGCCTGCGCCGCCGTCAACGGTGGTGGTGCCGGTGCCGGTGGTGTTCAGGGTGATGGTGTCGTTGCCGGCACCGCCCGATACAGCAGCGCTCACTGCCGTCACGCCGGTCGAAGCGACCAGGGTAGCGGTAGCGATGGTCAGCTTGTCAGCGCCCGAGCCGCCGTTGATGGCAACGGTAGCTGCATCGCCAACGAAGGTGACTTTACCGCTCGAACCGGTAGCGTTCAGGGTGTTGATGGCCTTGGTGAAGCCAGCAGCTTCGGTGGCGGTCACGGTGGCGTCCACGGCGGTGTTGACGGTCACGGTGGTGACGTCTTTACCGGCGGTGATGTCCAGGGTGGCAGCAGCGGCAGCGCTCACAGCAGCATCAGCCTTGACCAGGGTACCGGTCAGGGTCACGCTCGACAGGCTGTCGCCCGACACGTTCACGTCCAGGATGTTGGTGGCGGTGATACCCGACACGTTGTCCAGAGCGATGGTAGCGCTGGCGTTAGAGGCAGCAACGGTCAGCACATCGTTGGTGATGTTGCGGAAACCAGCGGTCTGCAGCGAACCCAGGCCGTTGACATCGTTGGCAAAACCGATTTGCCATACTTCCGACGCGCCAACGAATTTACCAGCGTTCACGCCAGCAGCAGCGCCGAACTGGTCAGCAGCCAGGGTGCCTTCGTTGTAAATGTTGATGACTTCAACATTGTTCACGGTGCCAACCTGGTTCACGTTGAAACCCGACTTGGTGTAGACGTTCAGCGTGTCTTTACCGGCGCCGCCGTCGACGTTGTCGAAGGTGCTCAGGGTGGTGGCGTTGTCACCGTTCTGTGGGTTCAGGTTGTAAGCATTGAACACGTCCTTGCCGGCGGTGCCGACCAGGCTGTCGCTGATGACGCCCAGGGTGTAGGTCTGGCCAGGATTGGCAGTATCAACCAGCGTAGCCAGGGAAGCAACCACGTTAGGCTGGTAAGAAGCTACCGTAGTGGTCGAGGTTACGCCAGCCAGCAGGGCACGGCCAGCAGCGGTTGCACCAGCGCCCGAGTAAGCAGCCAGCTCAACGCCGGTGTCGATTTCGGTGGTGAAGGCGGTTGCAACGCCGACTTTGTTGGCGATCAGGGCAGCGTCAGCCACGCCTTGAACGCTGGTGTTGCTCGACGCGCCGGAAGCGATTGCCAGCGATGCGTTAGCACGGGTCAGGGCGCCGGTGTTGATGGCGTTCACCCAGAATACCAGGCCGTCGAAATCCGGGCTGCGGTTCAGCAGGTTGGCGTAGATGGCGCTGACGAAAGCGACGGTGTCGCCGGTGCCGTACAGGGCAGCCGACTCAGCGCTGCCGCTGAAGCTGTTAACCAGGTTCTTGAGCGGGCCAGCGGTTTGTACGGCGATGTTCAGTTCTGGCAGCGTGGTAGGCGCTTTCAGAGCTTCGAGTTGAGCGGTAAAGTTTGCCAGGCCGAAAGTATCGGCAGGACGACCAAAGTACGACACGTACAACGATTGTACTAATGGGATGTAATCTGCAGCTGCCATGATGTTTCCTTTAAAGGGGGTAAAAACAAAAGTTAACCAAGTTTCCTGCTTATCCAACCCTCAGCTTGGAGCTGTCTGGGCCTTTCTGCGGAACTGGAGGTATATTGCCACAGCCCCAGACTATTGATGTGACGGCCATCACAAAACTCGGAGTTTTCACACGATTTCTCGATCTTTATCGCGTTATCTGTGAAAAATTCTAGTTTGCGTTTGCGCTGCATCAGAATTTGGGGCGCGCGCCGGATTATAAGCGACTTGCGTTTAAATTGCTGACTTGGCATTAGTGCGCATAAAAAAAACTGCCTATTCGGCAGTTTTTTTATGCATATGAAAATACATTTTATACACTTGCATTACACATTCATTAATTTCGCGACCATTTGGTGATGCCCTCGGCGCTCAGAGGCTGATTATCGGTGGTCTTGAATATATAGACCGCCTCACTGGCATTGGTGCCGCCTAGTAAGCCGCGCACCGTCATGCCCTGGGATAGCAGGCCGCTGGACAAGCCGCCGTTACGGGTGATGTCGCCTTTCGAGCTGAGGTTTAACTGCCCCTCGCTATTAACTACCGACAACCCGGTGGAATATGTACGCGCACCAAAGTCGATACTCAGGCTGGCATTCTCGACCCGTGCCGGCAGCATCACGCCGCCGCTCGCGCCCAGCACCGCTTCGCTATCGGCCAGCGCAAACGAGGCGGTGCCTTCGCGCGGCAGCACAAAGCTGGAGTTATCGGGACGGGCGATCAGATACGAACCAAGCAGGCTCTGCACTTTCTTGCCCTGGGTATTAATCTGTTCGATCGCCGCGGTATCGGCCGGGTTATTGGCAACACTCTGCCAGCGCCCCCACATCACTTCCGATTTGACGATCTGGGGCGGCTCCACCGGCACCTCGATCACGGGCAGATTGGGAATGTCGATCGGCGGCAGCGGCAGCGGCGACGGCGACGGCGATGGCTTGGGGACGTTGCCCGACGGCGCGTTGGTGCCCACCGGTGGCAGCGGCTTGGCCGGATCCAGGTTGACGTCCACCAGCAGGGGCGCGCCCGCCTTGGCGCCGGCGCCGACCTTGCCGACCGGCTCGTCGCTGCGGGCCGGTGCGTTCAGCTCCGGCGCCACCGCGCCGCCCTGCATCAGCTGCGGCAAGGGCTGGCCGCGCTGCACCTGCAGCATGGCGTCGTCGCGGCCGGCGAACAGCTCGCGGCTGGCCATACCTTCGCATGGGCCGGTGCCTTCGGGACCGCAGGCGCCGGCAAAGCCGCTCACCACCACGCCGCCCGACACCACCGACACCCACGAATTCTGGGCGTTGGTGTGGACGATGAAATCGGTGCCGCGCACGCCGATGGCGGCCACCGGCGTATTGAAGCGGAAATTATTGCGTGCGCGCTTGACGCCGGCGCCGGAAATGCTGCGCGCCACGCCACTGATCAGTTCCAGCTTGACCTGGGTGTTGGCCGGATTGACGGCGTCGATCTTGTAGGCGATCACGCGCGCCTGGCTGTTGGGACGCAGGATCAGGAAGCCGTCATCGACGGTTTTCAGGTAGATGTAGCCGTCGGCGCCGGTGCGCAGCTCGTCGCCCTCGTTGACGGCCAGGTCGACGGCGGCGGCGCGGGTGGCCACCTGCGCGCTGCCCACGGTAAACACCACCTTGCCCGCTTCGGCGGCCAGCGCGGAGGCGGAACACAGGACCAGGCCAGCGGCAAGCAATATTGAACGATACATAGATTTCTCCTTGATGTCATTGTGCGGCCTGGCAACGGTCGAGACTGTGATGACTGTCACATTCTACCGGGGAAACATGGTTTTTCCCCGTTTCTTGTATTTCCAGATGTAACGCTGTTGCTTCGACGCCCAGATGGACTGCCGAAGCACGGCCACGGGTTGCAGGGATAGTGCTATCAGGAACAAAACGCTATACTGAGCGACTGTTCCTATCGGCCGGGCGCCGGATTTCCACCGCGCCGGTCCTGACGACCCCTTGATGAATTTATTCGCTGCATCGCGCGCCCTCCCTTCCCTGGCCACCTGGCTGCGGGTTGCTATCGGCGTGGCCGCGGTGGCGCTGACCGCGTCCATGCAGTGGCGCGGCGAGGCGGCGCCGTCGCGCGTGGCCGACGAATGGCTGCGCGACCGCTTCATCCAGCTGCGCGCCGACGCCCGCCCCGAGCAGCGGCTACTGGTGGTCGATATCGACGAGGCAACCCTGCAAAAGTTTCCCTGGCCCTGGACCCGGGCGCGCCAGGCCGACCTGGTCGAGCGCCTGGTCGAGCTGGGCCCGCGCGGGGTGGCGCTGGACATCGTGATGGTCAAGCCGGGCGACGCCGCCGGCGACCTGCGCATGGCCATGCTGGCCGAGCACGGCCCGCTGGTGCTGGCCCAGTTGTTCGCCTACGAACGCCTCGACGAGCCGTTGCGCGCCGGTCGCCTGGCCGCCGGCGTGGCCGGCCCGCGCGCGCCGGGCACGGTGGGCGCCAGCGGTTTCCTGGCCAACCACGCGGGTCTGGCGCACGCGCCCCGCGCCGGCAACATCGGCGTCATTCCCGACAACGACGGCACCTTGCGCCGCATTCCCATGCAGACCTGGTTTGAAGGGCGCACCTACCCCACCCTGGCGCTGGCGCTGATGGCCTGCTGCGGCGGCGGCGCGCCGGCCACGGCGCCGGTGATGCGGGTGCCGTTCAGCCGCAGCATCGACGCCTATTACCGCATCAGCGCGGCCGACGTGCTGGACGGGCGCCTGAGCCGCGCCGACGCCGCCGGCAAGCTGCTGCTGGTCGGCTCGAGCGCGCTGAGCGTGGGCGACCGCGTCTCCAGCCCGCTGGGCGCCAACACCCCCGGCCTGCTGGTGCACGCCGCCCTGCTCACCACCCTGCTGGACCAGCAGGCCGGGCTGACGCCCGCACGCTGGCCGGGCGCGGCCATTGCCATCGGTTTTGCGCTGCTGGTGGCGCTGCTGGGCGCCTACACTTTTCCCCGTTTGTCGGCCGCGGCCAACGTGCTGCTGCTGGGCGCCACCGGCCTGGCCTGGTTGCCGCTGGCCTATGTGACCACGGCGCACGACCCGGATTTTTCGCCCAGCGCCCCGCTGCTGTCATTGATGTTCCTGCTGGCCGTGGCGGTGCCGTTCCACTGGCAGCTGAGCCAGCAGAAGTCGCGCCGCCTGCTCGGCACGCTGCGCCAGTACGTGGCCACGGCGGTGGTCAACGAGCTGCTGCGCAGCGACCTGAAGGACCCGCTGGCGCCGCGCCAGCTCGACGTGACCACCCTGATCGCCGACATGGAAGGCTACACCAGCCAGGTCGAGTCGCTGCCGGTGGAAGAGGCGGCGCGCCTGACCACCGATTTCCTCGATTGCCTGACCCGCCCCGTGCTGGAGCAGAACGGCACGCTGGACAAGTACACCGGCGACGGCCTGGTGGCGTTCTGGGGCGCGCCGCTGCCGCAAAGCCTGCACGCCGACCTGGCGCTGGACGCGGCCCGCGCCATCCTGCGCGAAGTGGCCATCCTCAGCCGGCGCCGGGTGGCGGCCGGCCACCCGCCCCTGCGCGTGCGCATCGGCATCGAAAGCGGCTTGGCCATGGCGGGCGACTACGGCACCTCGTTCCGCAGCATTTACACCGCCGTTGGCGACAGCGTCAACACCGCCTCGCGCCTGGAACAGGCCGCGCGCGACTTCCCCCACGACGTCATCGTCGGCGAAGGGGCGGTGCAGCGCGCCACCCGCCACCGCTTCATCGCGCTGGGCCAGAAGCATTTGCGCGGCAAGGAAAAAGCCGTGACGCTGTATACATTAGAGGACGCGGCATGACGGCGCGCCCGATGCGCTGCGGCGCCAGGCTCGCCGCGACCCTGGCTTCGACCCTGGCCGCGGCCCTGCTGGCCTGCGCGGCGCCGGCCATGGCCGCCACCCCGGCCGACATCGAGCAGCTGTACCTGGACGCGGTGCGCCTGATGACCGAGGGGCGCCACCAGGAAGCCACCTCCGCCTTCGAGCGCCTGGTGGCGCTCGAACCCCTGCACGCCGGCGCCTGGCTGGAACTGGCCATCAGCCACTGCACCCTGGGCCATCCGGTCGAAGCGGAAAAGCTGTTCCGCGAAATCGAGGTGCGCTTCGCGCCGTCGCGCGGCATCCTCGACATCATCGGCAGCCACCGCAGCCAGGGCTGCAAGCCATGGGCGCCGCGCAGCTACCGCAACCTGTCGGTCACGCTGGGCAGCGACAGCAACGTCAACCAGGGCGCCAGCAACCCGGTGTTCGTCACCGGCAGCGGCCCGGACCGCATCGAGAACCTGCTCACCGGGGAATTCCTGCCCAAGCGCGACCGCTATGTGCAGAGTTCGCTGGACTACGCGCGCGAACTGAACCAGGGCGGCGCCACCGCGTTCACCCAGCTGCGCCTGCGCCGCCACCACAGCGTCACCGAGCAGGACACCAACGCGCTGCTGCTGGGGCTGGACCAGCCGTTCCGGCTGGGCGCCTGGACTGGCCACCTGATGGCCAGCAGCAGCCTGGTGGCGCTGGACGGCGCGCTGTACCAGCGCCAGTACCAGCTGCAGGGCCGCATCACGCCGCCGCTGGCGCTGCCCTCCAACACCGAACTGGTGCTGGCCGCTTCGCTCGGCCATGTGAGCTACGTCAGCCGCCAGAAGTTCGACGCCGACACGGGCGAAGTGACGGCGCTGCTGAACTACCGGGGCGCGCGCAACCAGGCCCAGGCCTCGGGCGGGCTGCTGCTCGAACACGGCGAAAGCGGGCGCCTGGGCGGCGACCGGCGCGGCTGGTACGCCAGCGTGCAGTGGCAGCACCAGTTCAGCGACCGCCTGGGCGCCGAACTGAGCCTGACGCGCCAGGACTGGCTCAGCGAGTCGCTGTATGCGCCCGACGTGATCGACATCGTGCGCGACCAGAGCACGCGCCAGCTCCGCGCCGCGCTGGTGCGCCCGCTCAGCGCCACCCACAGCCTGCAGCTGGAACTGCGGCGCGTGGTCAACAAGGAGAACATTTCGCTGTTCCAATATAATAGCAACATCGTCCAGTTGAGCTGGCGCTGGAGCGGGTTCTGACGATGCGCTGGGAACTGGTGGTGCTGTTGCTGGGCGTGGTGGCCATTCCGGTCGGCTGCCTGCTGCCCAACAGCCGGCTGCCGCCGCTGCCCAACGATAAGCTGATGCATTTCGTCGCCTTCGGCGGCATGGCCCTGATGGCCGGCCGGCTGGCGCAGGATGCCGCCCACGTGGGCTGGGCGCTGCTGGCCGTGTTCCTGGCCAGCGGGGCCATCGAGCTGCTGCAAAATCTGGTTCCCGGTCGCAAATTTTGCTGGCGCGACATGGTTGCCAACGGCGCCGGCGTGCTCAGCGCGGGCGCCGTGCTGGCCGTGTGGCCGCTGGCCTGACGCTTTTCGATGGACCATCCCGACCCTATGACTGAACCGAAGAAAAAACGCCGCGCCGCGCCCGCCGCCGACCTGGCCGACGAGGCGCACCAGCTGACCGGCTCGGCGGCCGAGGCGGCGCAGGCGGCGGCCGCCGCCGGCAACGAGCTCGACACGACCGTGCCGGAAACCCCCGGCCAGGTCAACGTCCATGTGCACCTGCGCAAGATTCCCCTGCTGGCCAACCTGACCGACGAGGAAATCGTGCGCGTGCGCAGCGAACTGCGCATCCGCGAATACGCCAAGCGCGACGTGGTGCTGCAAAAGGGCGGCGTGGGCGACAGCCTGCTGTTTTTGCTCACCGGCCAGCTGCAGGTGATCGACATCACCGAGGACGGCCGCGCGATCGGCCTGCGCATGCTCGCGCCCGGCGACTTTTTCGGCGAGATCGCCGTCATCAACGGCTCCATCCGCAGCGCCTCGGTAGTGGCGCTCACGCCCGTGCTGGTGGCGCTGCTGCCGCGCGCCACCGCGCTGCACCTGTTTTCCCACTCGCCCTCGGTGGCCAACCAGATGCTGCGCTTCCTGGCCGAAAAGGTGCAACGCGACTCGCAGTTCCGCGCCCTGCTGAGCATCCACAACACGGCCAAGCGGATCTACACCTTCATCGAGCTGATCAAGGAAAAAGCCCCGGGCGACGTGGAGGTGGTGGAAAACCTGCCGACCCACCAGGATATCGCCAACATGATCAACACCAGCCGGGAAACGGTCACCCGCACCCTGCTGATGCTGGCCCAGCAAGGCATCATCAAGAAAGGCGCGCACCGCCTCATCATCGTCGATCCGGCGGGGCTCAAGAAGCTTGCCCAAGGCTGAACGTTGTCAAAGGCACTATCGCGCCATGGTATAATCCGGCCTCTTTTTTTTAGCCGGGCGTCCCGTTTTATGACCCTTTCCAGCCAGCAGCACCGCGCATGAGAACCCCGGCCATGCTCCAAGGCGTGTGGAATTACCGCGGCTTCATCATGGGCAGCGTGCGCCGCGAATTCCAGTCCAAGTACCGCAATTCGCTGCTGGGCGCGGCCTGGACCATCCTCAATCCGCTGGCCATGATCGTGGTCTACACCATCATCTTCTCCAACGTGATGGGCAGCCGCATGCCGGGCCATCCGTCCGGCTTCGCCTACAGCATCTACCTGTGCGCCGGGGTGCTGACCTGGGGCCTGTTCGCCGAGATCACCAGCCGCGGCCAGAACGTGTTCCTGGAGCACGCCAACCTGATCAAGAAGCTCAGCTTTCCGCGCATCTGCCTGCCCATCATCGTGGTGCTCAACGCGCTGGTCAATTTCGCCATCGTGTTCGGCCTGTTCACCGCCTTCCTGCTGATCACCGGCAGCTTTCCCGGCTGGTCCTTCCTGGCCATCGTTCCCGTGCTGCTGGCGCAGATCGTCTTCGCCATCGGCCTGGGCATGGTGCTGGGCGTGCTCAATGTGTTTTTCCGCGACATCGGCCAGTTCTTCACCATCCTGCTGCAGTTCTGGTTCTGGTTCACGCCGGTCGTGTACGTGGCCAGCGCCTTGCCGAAACCGATACAGGAGCTGCTGGTGTGGAACCCGATGGCCGCCGTGGTCGGGGCCCAGCAGCGTATCGTGCTCGACGGCCAGCTGCCGCTCTGGAGCAGCCTGCTGCCGGTCACCGTGCTGGGTCTGTTTTTCTGCGTGCTGGGCATGCGGCTGTTCCGCAAGCGCTCCGGCGAAATGGTGGATGAACTGTAATGGGCAGCATCGTCGTCTCCAATCTGGGCAAGGCCTACAAACAATACACCAACCGCTGGACGCGCCTGGGCGAATGGGTGCTGCCGTTCCGCGGCCCCCAGCACAAGCTCAAGTGGGTCATCAGCGACATCAGCTTCAGCGTGGCGCCGGGCGACGCGGTCGGCATCATCGGCATCAATGGCGCCGGCAAGAGCACCCTGCTCAAACTGATCACCGGCACCACCACCCCCACCACCGGCAGCGTGGCCATCAGCGGCACCGTGGCCGCGCTGCTGGAACTGGGCATGGGTTTTCATCCCGACTTCAGCGGCCGCCAGAACGCCTACATGGCCGGCCAGCTGCTGGGCATGACGGTGGACGACATTTCCGCCCTGATGCCCGAGATCGAAGCCTTCGCCGACATCGGCGAATACATCGACCAGCCGGTGCGGGTGTATTCGTCGGGCATGCAGATGCGCCTGGCCTTCAGCGTGGCCACCGTGCGCCGCCCCGATGTGCTGATTGTCGACGAAGCGCTGTCGGTGGGCGACGCGTTCTTTCAGCACAAGAGCTTCGAGCGCATCCGCGAATTCCGCAAGCAGGGCACCACCTTGCTGATCGTCAGCCACGACCGCGCCGCCATCCAGTCGATCTGCGACCGCGCCATCCTGCTCGACAGCGGACGCCTGGCGCAGGAAGGCACGCCGGAACAGGTGATGGATTACTACAATGCCCTGCTGGCCGAGCGCGACTATGCCAAGGTCGAACAGGTGGTGACCGAAGCGGGCCGCGTGGCCACCCGCTCGGGCACGGGCGAAGCGACCGTCACCGCGATCGCCATGCAGGACGCGGCCGGCATGCCGCTGGAACTGGTCAACGTGGGCGCGGCCGTCACCTTGTCGGTGAAGGTGCGCGTGCATCGGCCGGTGGCCCGCCTGGTGCTGGGCTACATGATCAAGGACCGTCTCGGTCAGCAGATGTTCGGTACCAACACCCATCACCTGGACCAGCCGCTGCTCGACCTGGCCGCCGGCGACGAAGCCGAATTCCGTTTCGCCTTTCCCATGAACCTGGGCGAGGGCAGTTATTCGATCACCACCGCGCTGACCAGCAGTGAAACCCATCTCGCCGACAATTACGAGTGGCGCGATCTGGCCGCCATGTTCAACGTGATCAATATGAACCGGCGCCCGTTTGTCGGGTGCAACTGGCTCGAGCCGAGCGTGGAGATCAACCGATGAGCGAGCCGCAGCTGCCTTTCTACCGCGCCTTCGAAGACCGCTACCGCGGCTCGCGCGCCATCGTCATGGAGCGCCTGCGCGCCTACCTGCCCTTCCTCACGCCGCTGGCGCACCCTGCCGGCCAGCGCGCCATCGATCTGGGCTGCGGGCGCGGCGAATGGCTCGAACTGCTGATCGAGCAGGGCTTCGCCGCGCGCGGCATCGATCTGGACGATGGCATGCTGGCCGCCTGCCGCGAGCGCGGGCTGGACGTGGAGCGCATCGACGCGCTCACCGCCCTGCGCGCGCTGCCCGACGCCAGCGTGGCGCTGGTGTCGGCGTTTCACCTGATCGAGCACATCCCGTTCGACATGGTGCGCGAGCTGATCGACCAGGCCCGCCGGGTGCTGCAGCCGGGCGGCCTGCTGATCCTGGAAACGCCCAATCCGGAAAACCTGGTGGTGGGCGCGTCCGACTTCTATCTGGACCCGACCCACTTGCGGCCGGTGCCGCCCAAGCTGCTCGCCTTTGCCGCCGAACACGCCGGTTTCGCCCGCCACGCCATCGTGCGCCTGCAGGAAGACCCGCAATTGCGCGACGGCGGGCGCGTGGTGCTGGGCGCGGTGCTGGAAGGGGCCAGTCCCGACTACAGCGTGGTGGCGCAGCAAACCGGCGACGCGGCCCTGCTGGCGGCCTGGGACGGCGCCTTCGGCAGCGCCTACGGCATCGACACCAAGCAGCTGGCGCAGCGCTACGAAGACGAGCGACAAGTCGAACACGCCGAGGTGCACCGGATTTTTGCCCGCTTCGGCGAACAGCACGACCACCTGGGGCGCGTGCTGGAACAGACCCGCGCCGAGCTGACCCGCCTGTCGCTGGCCGACGCCGCCCGCGCCGCCGCGCTGCAGGAAC
>CALRYE020000128.1:0-19632 GCA_943372275.1 Janthinobacterium lividum | reverse complement strand
TCAGTTCGGCGTAATCGGCCACCGGGTCGATCACCACCACCTGCATCTGCTCGATGCGCTGCTCGCCCGGCATGTCCAGGTCCAGCGACGGTGTGTCGCTGATCTGATAGCGCACGATGGCCTTGGTGTGACTGAAGATCGCCTCGGTGATCTTCTCCGGCGCCGGGCCGCCGTTGGCGATGTTGTACTTGATGCCGAAGTCGCCATCGGGGCCGCCCGGATTGTGGCTGGCCGACAGGACGATGCCGCCCATGGCGCCATGCTTGCGGATCACGCAGCTCACGGCGGGCGTGGACAGAATACCGCCCTGCCCCACCAGCACCTTGCCGAAGCCGTGCGCCACGGCCATGCGCAAGATGGTCTGGATCGCGTCGCGGTTGAAATAGCGCCCGTCGCCGCCCAGCACCAGCGTCTGGCCGTGGCAATCGCCCAGCGAATTGAAGATCGACTGGACGAAGTTCTCCAGGTAACCCGGGCGCTGGAATTCGGTTACTTTTTTGCGCAGGCCCGAGGTGCCCGGTCGCTGGTCGTCATAGGCCTGTGTCGCTACTGTCTGGATCGTCATGAAGCACTCCGAATGCGTTGATAAGTATGAGTTAGCGTTTGCTAAAGCGAATGGTTAGATTGTATAACCGCTAACAATACTGTGCGCGCCGAAATCGTGGCGCAGGCTTCGAGGCGGTACGCGGGCGCCGCCGGCATGGCCGAGTCGAGCTGCACCTCCCATTCGCCGGGCGGCAGCTGGAACCGGGCCGTGTCCGCGCCGGCGTTCACCAGCAGCAGGCAATCGCCCAGCACGATGCCGATGGCGCGCCGGCCCGGATCGTGCCATGAAGGTGCACCGCCATCGGTGCCGATCCATTCCAGCGGCGCCGACCAGTCGTTGCGCTGCAGCGCCGGGTAGCGTTTGCGCAGGGCGATCAGGCGCGCCGTATAAGTCGACAGCGCGCGGTCGGCGCCGGCCCACTCGATCCAGGTACCGGCGTTGTCCTGGCAGTAGGCGTTGTTGTTGCCGCCCTGGCTGTGACCCAGCTCGTCGCCCGCCAGCAGCATCGGGGTGCCGTTCGAGAACACCAGCGTGGCCAGCAAGGCGCGCTGCAAGGCCCTGCGCAGCGCCAGGATGGCCGCGTCGTCGGTCGCGCCTTCCATGCCGCAGTTCCAGCTCAGATTGTGGCCATGGCCATCGCGATTGTGTTCGCCGTTGGCCTCGTTGTGGCGCTCGCTATAGCTGACCAGATCGTGCAGGGTGAAGCCGTCATGCGCGCAGATGAAGTTGACGCTGGCCGACGGCCTGCGCCCGGGCGACTCGAACAGGTCGCTGGAGCCGGCGAAGCGCTGGGCGAACTGGCCCAGCGTGGCATCGAAGCCCAGCCAGAAAGCGCGCATGGTGTCGCGGTATTTGTCGTTCCATTCGAGCCAGCCGGCCGGGAAGTGCCCCAGCTGATAGCCGCCCGGCCCGATATCCCACGGTTCGGCGATCAGCTTGACCTGCGCCAGCACCGGGTCCTGCGCCACGGCCGCGAAAAAGGCGGCGCGCTTCGCGTAGCCTTCGCTGTCGCGGCCCAGCACCGGCGCCAGATCGAAGCGGAAGCCGTCGATGTGGAACTCCTGCACCCAGTAGCGCAGCGAGTCCATCACCAGTTGCAATACGCGCGGCTCGGACAGATTGAGCGTATTGCCGCAGCCGGTCCAGTTCTGGTACTTGCCATCTTCGCGCAAGTGGTAATACAGGGCGTTGTCGATGGCGCGCATGGACAAGGCCGGGCCTTCCTCGTCCAGCTCCGCCGTGTGGTTGTAGACCACATCGAGTATGACTTCGATGCCGCGGCCATGCAGCGCCTTGACCATCTGGCGCAGCTCCTGCGCCGGCGTGGTGCCGGCGCGGCCCGACCAGTAGCGCGGTTCGGCGGCGAAGAAGCCGATCGTCGAGTAACCCCAGTGGTTGGACAGGCCCAGCCCCAGCAGGCGCGGTTCGTCGGCGCGCTGGTGCAGCGGCAGCAGGCTGACGGCGGTCACACCCAGCTGATCGAGGTAATCGAGGGCGGCCGGTTCGGCCATGCCGGCGTAGGTGCCGCGCAGTTCGGGCGTCACGCCATCGAGCTGGCGCGTGAAGCTTTTGACGTGGGTTTCGTACAGCACGGTGGCGGCTATGGCTGTGCGCGGGGCGCAGTCGCCGCCCCAGTCGAAGCGTTCGTCGGTCACGCGGGCGCGCAGCGAACCGCTTTGCCCGCGGTAGTCGCCCACGATCTCGCGCGCGTACGGGTCGAGCACGACCAGCGCGGGATTAAAGTGGGCACCCTGCCCGCTCACACGGTAGCCATACACCTGGCCTGCGGCCAGACCAGGCACGAAGCCGTGCCAGACGCCCGCTTCAAAGCCTCGCATGGGAACACGCGCCGTTTCGTGCGCGCCGGCCGCATCGAACAAACACAGTTCGACCGATTCGGCGTTGGGCGCGGCCAGTGCGAAATTGACGCCGCCCTCCTGACAGGATGCTCCCAACGGATAGGCCGCCATCAGCCTTCCAGTACCAGCATCAGGGTCGACAGCGGCGGCAAGGTCAGCGCCAGCGACTGGGCGTGGCCGTGCAGCGCATGGTCGTCGGTGGCCACCACGCCATTGCCAATGCCGCTGCCGCCGTACACGGCCAGATCGGTGTTGATCAGCTCACGATAGCGGCCCGGCGTGGGCGCGCCGATGCGGTAGCCGTGCCGTACCACAGGCGTGAAATTGCAGATGACCAGCACCCGGCTGCCGTCGTCGGCGCGGCGCGCGAACGCCAGCACCGAATTGGCGCTGTCGTCGTGAGCGATCCACTCGAAGCCGCGCGCGTCGAAATCGACCTGGTGCAAGGCCGGATAGGCGCGCAGCACCACGTTCAGGTCGCGCACCAGCCGTTGCACGCCGGCGTGCGGCGCCTGTTCGGTCAGGTGCCAGTCCAGGCTCGCATCGGCATTCCATTCGCGCTGCTGGGCGAACTCGCAGCCCATGAACAGCAGCTTCTTGCCGGGGTGGCCCCACATAAAACCGTAGTAGGCGCGCAGGTTGGCGAAGCGCTGCCAGTCGTCGCCCGGCATGCGCGCCAGGATCGAGCCTTTGCCGTGCACCACTTCGTCGTGCGACAGCGGCAGCACGAAGTTCTCGCTGAACGCATACACCAGGCTGAAACTGATCTTGTCGTGGTGGTGACGGCGGTTGACCGGGTCTTCCTGCATGTAGCGCAGGGTGTCGTTCATCCAGCCCATGTTCCACTTGTAGTGGAACCCCAGGCCGCCCATGTCGAGCGGGCGCGACACCATCGGGAAGCTGGTCGATTCTTCCGCGACGACGATGGCTTCCGGCCGCTCCGAGCACACCACTTCGTTCACCCGGCGCAGAAATGCAATCGCTTCGAGGTTCTCGCGTCCGCCGTGCACGTTGGGCACCCACTCGCCCTGCTTGCGGCTGTAGTCGCGGTAGAGCATGGAGGCCACCGCGTCGACGCGCAGGCCGTCGATGCCGAAGCGCTCGATCCAGTACAGCGCGTTCCCGGCCAAAAAGCCCAGCACTTCGGCGCGGCCGTAGTTGTAGATCAGCGTGTTCCAGTCCTGATGGAAGCCTTCCTTCGGATCGGCGTGCTCGTACAGATGGCTGCCGTCGAACTGCGCCATGGCGAAGGCATCGGTTGGGAAGTGGCCCGGCACCCAGTCCAGCAGCACGCCCAGACCGTGCGCGTGGGCGCTGTCGACAAAATGCTGAAAGTCTTCAGGCGTGCCGAAGCGGGAGGTAGGCGCGTACATGCCGGTGGGCTGATAGCCCCAAGAGCCGTCGAACGGATGCTCGCTGACCGGCAGCAGCTCGATGTGGGTGAAGCCCATGTCGCGCGCGTACGGCACCAGCTGGTCGGCCAGTTCGCGGTAGGTCAGCCAGCGGTCGCCCTCGGCGCGGCGCCAGGAACCCAGATGCACTTCATAGATGCTGACCGGTGCGGCCAGCGAATTGGCGGCGATGCGCTCGGTTGATGACGGCTGCACCGCCGGCACGCCATGCACCACCGATGCCGTCTCGGGCCGCAACTGGGCCTGGAACGCGTATGGGTCGGCCTTGACCAGCGTGGCGCCGGACTGGGTCTTGATCTCGAACTTATACAGTTCGCCGGCGCCGATGCCGGGGATGAAGATCTCCCACACGCCGCAGTGCGGATGCAGCCGCATGGCGTGGCGGCGGCCGTCCCAGCTGTTGAATGGTCCGATCACGGCGACCCGGCGCGCGCTCGGCGCCCACACGGCAAAGCACACGCCATCGACGCCGTCGATCCGGGCCAGTTGCGCGCCCATGCGTTCATACGGGCGGCGATGGGTGCCTTCGGCCAGCAGCCAGGCATCGATGTCGCCGAACTGCGAGGGGAAACGGTAGGCGTCGTCCTGATCGATCACGTGACCGTGCCAGTCGACCCGCAGGCGGTAGGCAAATGGCGCGCTGCGGCCGGCAACCGGCGCTTGGAACACACTGCCTGTCTGCTCAAGCGAGGCCACTACCTTGCCGGACGCCGCATCGAGCACGGCCACGCTGGCGGCGCCCGGCAGCAGCGCGCGCACGGTGACAACGCCGTTCTCGACATGCATGCCGAGGACCGAAAACGGATCGGCGTGTTCACCGTTCTCCAAAGCGCTGATCAGTGCCGGCGTGGTCGTCATTGGACCCCGTACAAGTGAAAGATAACCATTCAAATAGCCCAAAGTCGACGGCGGAGATTCCACCTATATGGCATATGGTAACGTCAAATCGCCTGTACGTGCGGCACCAATGCGGCAATTCCAACCGAGGCTTAATATTCGAGGCTGATCGCTGCGCTGTCGTTGTCGATGACGACCGTGCCGACATTGGCCTGCCAGTCCTTCGGATCGCCGTTCACCGCCGCGCCGTTGAGCTCCTCGCCCACCTTGGAGCCGATGAAGCTGTGCGCGCGTGGCGTCAGCGCCAGCGCCTTGCCGTTCAGGCGCAGCGTCGGCTGCGCACCAAAGCCGTGCAGAACCAGTTCGATTTTCTTGAACTTCGACGCGCGCTTGCCTTCCACCGCGTCGATGACGATCTTGCGCGCTGCGGCATCGTAGCGCATGGCGCGCTTGTAGAAGTCGCCCTTCTGGTAGCCGAAGGTGATGCCGTCGTCTTCATAATAGGTGGTGGCGTTGTCGACGTTGCCCTGATAGATGTGCAGCGCCAGGGTATCGGTGGGCTGCTCGGCGGTCGACTGCACCAGCGACTGGACCGGCACGATACTACTTTGTTTGACGTACACGGGCAGCTTGTCGAGCGACAGTTCCTGCGCCACTTCCGCCACCCCATCCTGCACCGCATCCGTGTACAGGTCATACCATTTCCCGCCGGGGAAATAGACTTTGCCCATCTGGCTGGTGCTGGCAAAAGGCGCCACCAGAAAGGCTTTGCCGAACAGGTACTGCTGCTGATAGGCGCGCTGATACACCTTGGCGTCGTGGGTGTAGTCGATGGCCAGCGTGCGCATGACCGGCTCACCCGTGGCGGCGGCGTCGTTGAAGGCGGAGTACAGATACGGCATCAGCCGATAGCGCAGGCCGATGTAGTCGCGCGAGATATTCAGCACGTCCTGGCCGAACGTCCACGGCTCCGACGCCTTGGTGTCGCTGGCGGCGTGATTGCGGAAGTACGGCGTGAAGGCGCCCACCTGCATCCAGCGCGCGTACAGCGACTGCGTCGGCGTGCCCATGAAGCCGCCCACGTCCATGCCGGTGAACGCGACGCCGGATACGCCCAGGCTGTTCAACAGGCGTACGCCCAGCATCAGGTGGTCTTCGGTGGCCTGATTGTCGCCGGTCCAGATGGCGCTGTAGCGCTGCAGGCCCGCGAAGCCGGAACGGGTCAGCATGAAGGGCCGCTCGTTGGTGACCTGCTTCATCCCCTCGTAACTGGCGCGTATCATTCCCAGCGCGTAGACGTTGCGTCCCTCTTTGTGCGAGGTCGGCTGGCCGTCGAAATCGAACACGATATTGTTCGGCATGCGTTGGCCCCAGGTAGCGATCTCGTTCATGTCGTTCCACAGCCCGGACACGCCCACGTCGGCGAAGGTCTTCACCTCCTTGCGCCACCAGCTGCGTCCTTTTTCGCTGGTGAAGTCCGGGAAGTGGGTCCAGCCCGGCCACACCTGGCCGGTGTAGTTGGTGCCGTCGGCGTACTTGATGAACACGTCGTCTTTCAGGCCGCGGTCGTACGCGCCATAGCCTGGCTCGACCTTGATGCCCGGGTCGACGATAACGGTGGTCCGGATGCCCATGGCTTTCAGGCGCCTGGTCATACCGGCCGGATCGGGAAAGCGCGCCTTATCCCAGGTGAACAGCTTGTAGGCGTCCATGTAATGGATATCGAGGGTAATGCCGTCGGCCGGAATCTTCTTTTCGCGCAGGGTCTGCGCCACGCGCATGACTTCCGACTCCGGGTAGTAGCTGTAGCGGTTCTGCTGGTAGCCCAGGCTCCATTGGGGCGGCAGCGGCATGCGCCCGGTCAGCGCCGTGTACGACCCGATGATATCGGTCACGCGCGGATGGTGGATGAAGTAGTAGTTCATCTCGCCGCCCTGCGCGGAGAACGAGGCGAAGCGGTCGTTGCTGGCGCCGAAATTGAAGTCGCTCTGGTAGCTGTTGTCGAAGAAGATGCCGTAGCTAAGGCCGTGGTGTGCGCCGATGTAGAACGGGATCGACGCGTACAGGGGATCGGTGTGGTTCTCGTAGCGGTAGGCGTCGGTGTTCCAGTTGGTGTAGGCGCTGCCGCGCCGGTCCAGGTTGCCGCCCTTTTCGCCGAGGCCGATAAAGCGCTCGCCCTCCTGCATCTTTTTGTAGCTCGTGACTTCTTCGCCTATCCACGACGTCGACAGGCGCGGCTCGTCCTGGCTGATTACTTTGCCGTCCGGCGTGGTGAAGGTGATGGCGAACGGCTGCTTGGTCACGCGCGCGATCATGGCGCCGGTGGACACTACCAGCTCGGTGTCGGTCTGCGTGACGGTTGCGCCGGTGGCGCCGGTGTCCTGCGGTTTGCCCACCACCGCGTACGAAAAGTCGCGGCCCAATGGCTGCTTGTCGATGCGGACGCGGATTACGGAAGGACTGTAGACGGTCAGTTCGACGTGCGCGTTTTCGGTACGCAGGCGCACCTGCGTGGCCTTTCCGGCGGCGGCCGATGCCGGCTCCACCGCCTGCACGGCGCCGACCGGTTTGACCGGCTGCGCCCATGCGGTGCTGCAGGCAATCGACAGCGCCAGCGCCAGCGGGCGCAAGGAAAACGGGAGACGGATCATGGCAGGCTTTCAGGTGGAGAGGAATCGGAATAGGAAATAAGAGACGGACCAGGAAGACGAAAAATGGTTGTTTTTTGAACTATTTGTAGGAAAATAACATGGCGATTTTAGCGTGTCAATGGAAAGTCTTTCGAGTAAAATCCCTACGAGAGCGCTACAAACCGCTTAGTTTTGTAGTCAAAGAACACAAAATCAGGGGACACCTATGCTGGACATGCAACGGCGCTTAAGCAATTCGTTCAACGCCATCATCAGCCTGCCGTCGACGGCGATGGGCTTCGCGCTGTGTATCCAGATTTCAGCGCTGAGCTGGCTGCTGCGGACCAAATACGGGCTGGAGATCCACGAGATCGGCGTGGTCTGGGCTGCGGGACCGACGGCGGGCATTCTCGGTCAGGTGATCATCGGTCTTATCAGCGACAAGACCTGGCTGTGGGGCGGCAGGCGCCGCCCGTTCATCCTGGTCGGCGGCACGCTGGCGGCGCTGATGGTGTTTCTGCTGCCGCGCATCGACGTGGTGGCGGAAATGCTGGGCATCGCCAACCTGGTGGTGGTGGCCGTGATCGTGGCGCTGACGCTGGACCTGTCGATCAACATCAGCTTCAACCCTACCCGCTCGCTGATCGCCGACGTCACGCCGGAGGGACCGGCGCGCACGCGCGGCTTCACCTGGATGCAGACCATCTCCGGCTTCTGGGGCGTAATGGCGTATCTGATCGGCGCGTTCATCGACAACTACACGCTCATCTCGGTGGGCGTGGTGATCGTGTTCCTGTTTTCGGTGGTGCCGATGTTTTTTGTGGAAGAGCCGCGCGAGCTGACCGTCAAGCAGGAAGCGGTGGCCGCCACGCCGACCGAATGGGGCCAGCTGTGGCGCATCTATATCGCCCACGGTTTTTCATGGATCGGCGTGCAGGCGATGTTCGTCTACATCATCGCCTTCATTGAAAAGCATATCGTGCCGGCGGGCGCCACCGCCGCCGAGATGTCGGCGCAGTCGGGCCATGTGGTGTCGATCTCGTTCGCGGTGATGAACATCGTCGGGTTCCTGCTGCCGGCGCTGGTGCTGGCGCCGTTGGCTGCGCGCATAGGCCGGGTGCGCACGCAGGTCGGCTGCGTCGCCATCATGGCGGCCGGGTATTTCATGATCGCGTTCATGGCGCGCAGTCCGGCCACGCTGTACGCGCTGATGGCCGTGGTGGGCATCGGCTGGGCGGCCATCGTCAGCCTGCCGTTCGCGGTCATGAGCGAGAAGGTCGATCAGAGCCGCATGGGCTTTTTCATGGGGATCTTCAACCTGTCGGTGGTGATTCCGCAGTTGATGTCGACGGGGATCGGCTATGTGCTCAAGAACGCGGCCGATACCAACGTCCTTTTCATTATCTGCGGCGCGTGCCTGTCGGTGTCGGCCGTGATGTGGATGCTGGTGAACGACAGGAAGGCGGCGCCGGTGAAGCAGATGGCGCCGGTGGGGGCGCACTAACGGGTGCCGGTGCCGGTGCCGGCGCAGGTGCCGCGCCGGTGCTGGGGGCGGCCAAGCAACCGCTGGTCGAAGTCGCGCTATCACAAATACCGAGCTCAAAAAAACATCGTCCTCGCGCAGGCGAGGACAACGGCTTTTCCGGCGGTGATAAAAATAGCGTTAGCTTCTGGCACCCACTCCTGCGCGAGGACGACGTTTTGCGCTCAAGCGATCATATCTCAGCGGCGATCATATCCTCAGCGGCGATCATATCCACAGCGGCGATCATGCCCACGTTGGCGCTTGCAAAATCAGCGCCAACCAGACATGACATCAAGGCTTACGGCCCTTTGCGATGCGGCTTCTTGAACTTCGGCCCGCCTTCCGCCGGCTTGCCGCCGGCAGCGCCTTTTTCAGCAAAACGGCGATCGCCCGCCTTTTTAACAAAACCAGCCTTCTTGACCGCCGGCGCTTCGCCGTCGCGGGTGATGTTCAGCTGCTGGCCGGCGACCCACACACCCTTGAGGTGATCGATCAGATCGGGCGGCATGTCCGCCGGCAGATCCAGCGTGCTGTAGTCGTCGAAAATCTCGATGCGGCCGATGAACTTGGACTCGATGCCAGCTTCGTTGGCGATCGCGCCGACGATGTTGCCCGGCTTGACGCCATGGGCGTGGCCGACTTCGATACGGAACGTGCCCATGCCCTCTTCCGAAGGACGGCTGGACCGCTCACGCTTGGGTGCAGCCGAATCGGGACGGGCCGACTCGAAGCGCGGTGCCGGTGCATCCGAACGTGGCGCACGCGCCATCGGCTTGTCTTCCTGCCACGACGGCGCCGTCTTGGCATCGCGGTTCGGCTTTTCCAGCAGCAGCGGCACATCGCCGCGGGCCAGGCGGGCCAACGCGGCGGCGATCTCGATCGCCGGCACGTTCAGCTCGCGCTCGTATTCTTCGATCAGCGAACGGAATACATCGTTGCCGCCTGCGGCCAGCGCGTCGGTGATCTGATCCTTGAATTTGGCGATGCGCACATCGTTGACGGCTTTGACCGTCGGCAGCGTCAATGGCGCCACCGGCTGGCGCGTGGCGCGCTCGATGGCTTTCAACAAGCCTTGCTCGCGCGGGGTGATGAACAGAATCGCTTCGCCGCTGCGCCCTGCCCGGCCGGTACGGCCGATACGGTGGGTGTAGCTCTCGGGATCGGTCGGCACGTCGTAGTTGATCACGTGGCTGATGCGCTCCACGTCCAGGCCGCGCGCTGCCACGTCGGTGGCGACCAGGATGTCGATCTTGCCGTTCTTGAGCTGCTCGATGGTGCGCTCGCGCTGCGTCTGCTGCATGTCGCCGTTGATGGCGGTGGCGGCAAAGCCCCGTGCCTGCAGCTTGTTGGCCAGTTCTTCAGTGCCCAGCTTGGTGCGGGCGAAGATGATCATGCCGTCGAACGGCTCGGCTTCCAGGATACGCGTGAGCGCTTCGAGCTTCTGCATGCCGCTCACCATCCAGTAACGCTGACGGATATTGTCGGCGGTGCCGGTCTTGGCGGCCACGGTCACTTCGGCCGGATCGCGCAGATAGGTTTTGGCGATGCGCTTGATGGCCGACGGCATGGTGGCCGAGAACAGCGCGGTCTGGCGCGATTCCGGGGTCTTTTGCAGGATTTTTTCGACATCGTCGATAAAGCCCATGCGCAGCATTTCGTCGGCTTCGTCCAGCACCAGCGTTTTGAGCTTGGACAGGTCGAGCGAGCCTTTTTCGAGGTGGTCGATCACGCGGCCCGGAGTGCCGACGATGACGTGTACGCCGCGGCGCAGGGCCGACAGCTGGGGACCGTAACTCTGGCCGCCGTAGATCGGCAGCACGTGGAAGTCTTTGATATGGGTGGCGTACTTCTGGAACGCTTCAGCGACCTGGATCGCCAGTTCGCGCGTGGGCGCGAGCACCAGCGCTTGCGGGGTTTGCTGCTTGATGTCCAGATTCGACAGGATCGGCAGCGCGAACGCGGCGGTCTTGCCGGTACCCGTCTGGGCTTGGCCCAGCACGTCGCGGTTTGCCAGGAGCAGAGGGATGGTGGCGGCCTGGATCGGCGACGGCGTCTCGTAGCCGACCTCTTTCATCACCTTGAGGACGGCGGCGGAGAGGTTCAGATCGGAGAACAACGGAAGGGGGGTATCGGACATAAAGGTGCTCACAAGTTGGCGCTAAACCGACAGTTTACTCTTTTGCGCACCCGGACGTACTAACTTCGCGCTGCCGGGGTGCCACAATTGTGGGAAATTTGCCAACTATCGTTGGCGCGCCGCCTACCCGGATGCTATATTTTCCCACCCTTTCCGCATATCCGGCCCGCCCCGCCCTATCCTATCCTCCCCCATGAAACCAATTGAACACATCGTCATCGTCGGCGGCGGCACGGCAGGCTGGATGACCGCGGCCGCGCTGTCGCACCTGCTGCCGGCGCACTACCGCATCCGCCTGATCGAATCGGACGCCATTTCCACCATCGGTGTGGGCGAAGCGACCATTCCCGTCATCCGCGGCTTCAACGACCTGCTGGGCATCGATGAAGACGAATTTTTACGCGCCACCCAGGGCACCTTCAAGCTGGGTATCGAATTCGTCGGCTGGGGCAAGGAGGGCGAATCGTACCTGCATGGCTTCGGCGCCATCGGCCGCGATCAGCTGCTGGCCAAGTTCTATCAGTACTGGCTCAAGATGCACCAGGCCGGCCAGGGCGGCGAGCTGGAACAGTACTCGATCAACAACGTGGCCGCGCGCATGGGCAAATTCATGCGCAGTACGCCGGACCATGGCGACTCGCCGCTGGCCGACCTCGCCCACGCCTTCCATTTCGACGCCGGCCTGTATGCCGCCTACCTGCGCGGGCGCGCCGAACGTGCTGGCGTAACCCGCTCGGAGGGCAAGATCGTCGACACGGTGCTGCGCGCCGACGGCTTCGTGGAGGCGCTGGTCATGGAAAATGGCGAACGCCATGCCGGCGACCTGTTCATCGACTGCTCCGGCATGGCCGCACTGTTGATCGGTAAAACCCTGGAGACCGAATTCGAGGACTGGAGCGCGTGGCTGCCATGCGACCGCGCCGTGGCCGTGCCGTGCGCGTCGAGCGCTACGCTGCTACCCTATACCCGATCGAGCGCCCGCGACGCCGGCTGGCAGTGGCGTATCCCGCTGCAGCACCGCATCGGCAATGGCCACGTCTATTCCAGCCGCTTCATGGATGCGCAGGCCGCCGAGGACATCCTGATGCGGAACCTGGACGGCGCAGCGCTGGCGCAGCCGCGCCATTTGCAGTTTGTAACCGGCAAGCGCAAACAGGCGTGGCGCCGCAACGTGGTGGCCATCGGTCTTGCGTGCGGGTTCATGGAACCGCTGGAGTCGACCAGCATCCACCTGGTGCAAACGGCGATCACGCGGCTGATGCTGTTTTTTCCGCACGCCGGGTTCGATGCGATCGACACGGCCACCTTCAACCGCCAGACCGACACCGAGTATCTGGCGATCCGCGATTTTCTGATCCTGCACTACAAGCTCAATGCGCGCACCGGTTCGGCGTTCTGGGATTACTGTCGCGAGATGGAGATTCCCGCCACGCTGCAGGAGCGCATCGATCTGTATGCCAGCAACGGCCGCATCGTCCGCGAGGGTAATGAGCTGTTCGCCGAAGCGAACTGGCTGCAGGTGATGCATGGCCAGGGATTGCGGCCCAAGGCTTATAACCCGCTGGTGGACAAGCAGAGCGCGCAGGAGATTGCCGGCTTTCTGGACAATGTGCGCGAGCTGATCGCTCAAAGCGCCGCGTCGATGCCCAGCCACGCGCACTACGTGGCAGCGCATTGCAAGGCGCCGTCACGCTGACGCCCGGCGTTGGGGGGATCAGCCCCGCTGGCTGGCGCAGAACTGGCTGATATACGCCGCGTGTTCCGGCATGACCTCCACGCACTTGCGCACCACGGCGCCCACGCCGCCCACCAGTTCGGCCAGCTCCTCGTCGCTGGCCACGTCGACCAGCGGGCTGTAACGCTCGGGCACCAGGTTCTGGCCCAGCATGACCTGCACCCAGCCGATCTCCGAAAACAGTTCATTATCGACCCGCACCACCCTGCCGTGCGTGCGGAACAGCTCCATCTTTTCTGTCAGCGTGGCCGGCACCGCCATGGCGGCGCACTGCTGCCAGAACGCCGAATCGGTGCGCTGATTGAGCTTGTAGTGCAGGACGATGAAGTCGCGGATGCGTTCATACTCGAAGCGGGTCTGACGGTTGTATTCGTCCACGCCGGCCTGATCGAACCCGCTGTCGGGGAAAAAGTCGATCAGGCGCGCGATGGCCGACTGGATCATGTGCAGGCTGGTCGACTCCAGCGGCTCCATGAAGCCGCTCGACAGTCCGATCGCCACCACGTTCTTGTTCCAGCCCTGCTTGCGCATGCCGGTGGTGAACTTGATCAGGCGCGGGTCGGCCAGCGCCTTGCCGTCCAGGTTGGCCAGCAGGGTCGCCTGCGCTTCGTCGTCGCCGATAAAGCTGCTGCAGTAGACGTGGCCGTTGCCGGTGCGGTGCTGCAGCGGGATGCGCCACTGCCAGCCCGACGCGTGCGCCGTCGAACGGGTGTACGGCAGCAGCTTGTCGACTGACTTGCACGGCACCGCCAGCGCGCGGTCGCACGGCAGCCAGTGGGTCCAGTCCTCGTAGCCGGTGTGCAGCGCCTCCTCGATGAGCAGGCCGCGAAAGCCCGAGCAGTCGATGAACAGATCGCCTTCGATGCGCTCGCCGCTTTCCAGGATGACCGCGTCCACGTGGCCATTGTCGGCACGCTGCGACACCTGGCGGATTTTGCCTTCGGTGCGCTGCACGCCGCGCTGCTCGGAAATGCCGCGCAGGGTGCGGGCGAACAGGCTGGCGTCGAAGTGGTAGGCGTGAGCGATGCTGCCCAACGGCGAATTGGGCAAGTCGGCTCGCGCCGGCATGAACTTGTTGGCATAGGCGGCCGAGCGGGTGATGGAATACGCCCCCAGGTCCTGCGCCTGGCCCTGGCTGCGCGCCTTGAGCCAGTACTGGTAGAAGCGCTGGGTCCACATATCCTGGCCGATGGCGCCGAAGCCGTGCATGTAGCGCTCGCCCAGCCTGCCCCAGTTGACGAATTCGATACCCAGCTTGAAGGTGCCGTGGGTGGCCTTGAGCATGGCGTTTTCGTCCAGCCCGGCCAGCTCCATGAAGCGGCTGATCATGGGGATGGTGGCTTCGCCCACGCCCACGATGCCGATCTCGTCCGACTCCACCAGCCGGATCTTGAAACGTCCGCGCATCAGCGTCGACAGTGCGGTGGCGCTCATCCAGCCGGCGCTGCCGCCGCCGACGATGACCACGGTTTGAATGGGGCTTGCTTGCATGCCTGGGTCCTGTGCGAAAAAAGAGATCGGTCAACACTGCGCGTCAAAACAGCGCCTAAAAATAACACAACCCCGGGCACCTGCGTGGCCGGGGTTGTGACTGTCTTTGTCTGCAGCCGGATCTGGCCGATTGAGTCAGATCCGGCTGGTCAACTTAGAACTTGTAGTTCGCGCCAAACATGTAGGTGCGGCCGTACGAGGTGCGGTACGAGATGGAAGTCGAATCGTTGCCGTCGTATTCCTGGTAAGGCGTGTTGTTCCAGTTGTTCGCCTGGGCGAATACCGACAGGCCTTTCAGTGGACCGCCCTGCACTTCATACGACGCCTGCAGGTCGATGATGGTCTCGCCCTTGACGAACGTCAGCTGCGCATTGTCCTGGTAGTCGCTGATCTGACCCAGGAAGTCGGAACGCTTGCGCGCCGCCCATGCGAACTGGAAGCCGGCCTTCTCGTAGTACACGCGCAGGTTGCTGACCTTCTTCGACAGGCCTGGCAGCGGAATGCGGGTCGTTTTCACACCCGAAGTCGCGAAGCCGACGGCTGGCATGTCGATGCCGCTGCTGGTGTTCGAGTGGTTGGCCGAGATACCGAAGCCGTCCAGGTAAGTGCTCAGCATCGAGAACGGTACGTTCACTGCCAGCTCGTAGCCGTGGATATTGCCGCCGTTGCCGTTGACCGGCACGGTGAGCAGACCGACGGTCGATCCGGCGAACTGGCCACCCACCGGCAGCGGCGTGCCAGGGCTGACCTGATCCTTGAAGTCGTACGCACGTGGCGAACGCAGGATGTAGGTATCGAGCTTCTTGTAGAACATCGCGGCGCTGACGTAGCCTTTGTTACCGAAGTACTTCTCGTACGAGATATCGACCGCCTTGGCGCGGAACGGCTCCAGCTTCGGATTGCCGCCCGATCCGGTGAGGATCTGGTCGGTGCCATCGCGGTTGACGCCGAATGCGGTACTGGCGCGCATGTCGTCCAGGTTGGCGCGGGCCAGGACCTTGGCCAGAGCGAAGCGCAGCTTCTGCTCCGAACCCATATCGAACGTCAGGTTCATGCTAGGCAGGAAGTCGTTGTACGAGGTACCACCGTAGACCACTTCCGACGGGCAGGTAGCGGCCGTGATGCCGGTGCACTCGCCCAGCTTGACCTTGTTGCCGCTGGTGCTTTGCTCGGTGCGGACATACTGGGCGCCGATGTTACCCGTGTACTGGAAGCCTGCCAGGTCGCCTTCCAGCTCCGCCATGGCAAACAGGGTGCTGACCTTTTCCGACACCGACCAGTTCTTCGCCAGGGTGCTGGCGTCGACCCATTCGGTCAGGTTGTAGATCGAGCCGAGCGAGCCGATCGGATCGTACGACACGACTTTCTGGCCGGTGGTGCCGGCGATGCCGACTTCATTGCCCGGCACGGTGGCGGTGGCATAGCCATTGCCGTTGGCGATGGCCAGGCGGCCTTCGTTGCCGATGCGGACCTTGTCGCGCTTGGTGTAGTTCAGGCCGAACTGGGCGGCCGTGACAGGGCCGATGGCCAGTTCGCGGCGGCCCGACAGGCGCACTGCCTGGACCTTGTCGTCGACGGTCGGGAAAGCGACATAGCCTGCCTGCGGCGAGGCGGGACCACCGCCCCAGCCGGCGACGTCGGTCAGCACTGCCACATTGCGGTCGGCGTAATTCAGGCTGGTCGTGAGCGGGATGTCGGCCAGGTTCTTGCCGTTGTAGCCGGTCCACGAAATGCTGCCTACCTGCGATTCAGGAATATTGCCAGGCTGGCCGGCGATGGTTTCGTAACGGACCGCGTCCTTGTGGCCTTTCGAGTGCGTCAGGTCGGCGATGAACTTCCATTGGTCGACCTTCCATTCGGAGTTCCAGCCGATGGTGGTCAGCTTGTCGTCGGCCGCTTCGTTGTGGTTACGTACCACGCCTTTGAAGCCGGTCATGGTGCCGGAGGTGGCCACGCCGTTCGAGATCACTGCATTGGTCAGCGCGCCGACCGGATCATAGCCGCCCCACGAGCCGCCGATCGAGCCTTCCAGGCCGGTCTTTTTCAGGCTGGTGCTGCCTTCGGAGTGGAACACGTCCAGGGTGGTACGGAAGGTCTTGCTCGGACGGTACTGCAGGCTGGCCGACAGACCATCGCGCTCGTTCTTCGACGTTTCGGTATCGGCGTGAAAGCCGTTCGGCACGGTCACCGAGGCGCCGTTGTACATCACCTGGGTTGGTCCTTCGCCGATGAACTTCTGCTGGCCGCCGCCGATGTCCTTGTAGGTGGTGTAGCCGACCGCCAGACCGATGGTACGGTTGGCAAACTGGTCGATGTACGACACGGTGTATCGGTCGCCCGACCCTTCAGGGGAACCGGAACGAATGCCGGTGCGCTCTTTACGGTAGCTGGCCTGCATGACGCGCTTGCTGAAATCCAGCGGCTGCACGGTGCGCAGGTCGATGGTCGCCGCCAGGCCCTGGCCGATCACGGAAGCGTCGGGGGTCTTGTAGATCATGGCGCTGCCGATCAGTTCAGCAGGGAACAGATCGAATTCCGGGCTGCGCGAATTGCCGGTCGAGGCTTGCTCGCGGCCGTTCAGCAGGTTGCCGTTGAAGTTAGGCGCCAGACCGCGCACGCTGATGTCGGCCGCTTTTCCCGAACCGCGGCTGCGCTGGGTGGTCACGCCGGGCAGGCGGGCGATCGATGCGGCCACGCTCGAATCGGGCAGCTTGCCGATGTCTTCGGCGGAGATGGCTTCGACGATCGAGCTGGAATTGCGCTTGATCGAGATGGCCGCTTCGATACCGCGGCGAATGCCCGACACCACCACCGACTGCACCGGCGGCGCGTCGGCGACGGCTTCGGCCGATGCAGGTGCCGATTGCGTTACAGGTGCTACAGGCGCTGCCGGTGCTGCGGCATTCTGGGCCGACGCGGAAGCTGCCAGCACATACAGGAATACCGCGCAGCCAGCGGCCACCGGGTTAAGTTGAAAAGCGGTGCTTGCGCTGCGCTTGTCGGCAAAAGTGTTCATGCGTCCCCTCATCTCGTTTCAGTGCTTCAAAAATTTTCCCGCTGCTTTTTTACTTGAACTACTCTGCGGGAGCCATCGCGCTAACGTTCTTAGACGTCCTGATCTGGATTTTGTACTAAAACTAGATTGAGTGTCAACGAGAGTGCTTCCCAACTACAAAATAGGCCCGTTTTTCATCATTTCTACAACTCCAAGGGCGAGCTTCGTTGTATTTCGGCTACAAGCACGGTCGTTCTATGCTGTAAGAACACTACAATTACGGTTTTACACGCAATAGTGCACCATCCAGGTGCGCTGAGGGAGGCCTTTTTGCACTGCGTCAGCAGGTCGTACGAAATTTCTGTAGTTTTTCAACATCTCGGGTGATGTAGCGAAACTAGCAAACGTAAGCGTCGGCGGCGAATAATGTTTGCTCGCGCGCAGTCGGAACTGAAAGTTCAGGCCCAGAAACGTGTAGGCAGACTACTTAACTCAGCAGTAACCTATTAAATAATATTGCGCGCTCGAATCCGCGCCGGACGCCCCTACTGGACAACCAAATGTATAAATCCTTCATCGCCGCCGTGCTGAGCGCACTCGCCCATTCCGCCGTGGCCGCACCGCCCGCAGCGCCGGCCATCGAGCATATGGAACCGCCCTCCTGGTGGGTCGGCATGGAGAACCGCAGCGTCCAGCTGATGGTCCATGGCCCCGCCATCGGTGCGCGCGTGCCCACCCTGGCCTACCCGGGCGTGCGCATCGACAGCGTGACGCGGGTGGCCAATCCCAACTACCTGTTCATCAATCTGACCATCGACGCCGACGCCCGACCGGGCACGCTCGACATCGTGTTCGGCAGCGGCGCCGCCGCGGTGCGCTATGCCTACCCGCTGCTGGCCCGCGTGCAGGGCGCAGCGCAGCGCAAAGGCTTCGACAGCAGCGACGCCATCTACCAGGTCATGCCGGACCGCTTCGCCAACGGCGACGCCGCCAACGACAGCGTGCAAGCCATGGCCGACAAGCCGGACCGCGCCAAGGGAGGCGGGCGGCACGGCGGCGACATCGCCGGCATGGTCAAGGCGCTCGACTACATCGCCCAGCTGGGGTTCACCCAGATCTGGCCCACGCCGCTGGTGGAAAACGCCATGCCGGCCTACTCGTACCATGGCTACGCCGCCACCGACCATTACAAGATCGATGCGCGCTACGGCAGCAATGCCGACTACCAGCGCTTGTCCAGCGAAGCACGCAAGCGCGGCATCGGCGTCATCCAGGATGTGGTGCTGTCGCATATCGGCAGCGGCCACTGGTGGATGAAGGACATGCCCACGCCCGACTGGACCAACCACGGCGGCCGGTTCGTGCCGACCAGGCACCACCGCGTGGCGGTGCAGGACCCGTACGCCGCGCGGCACGACCAGGCCAACTTCACCACCGGCTGGTTCACCGACGAGATGCCGGACCTGAACCAGACCAATCCGCTGGTGGCCAACTACCTCGTGCAGAACAACATCTGGTGGATCGAGTACGCCGGCCTGTCGGGTCTGCGCATCGATACTTACGGCTACTCGGACACCGCCTTCCTGACCGAGTACACGCGCCGCCTGATGGCCGAGTACCCGAACCTGAACATGGTCGGTGAAGAGTGGTCCAAGCTGGTGCCCGTGGTGGCCCACTGGCAGCGCGGCAAAGCCAAGTACAACGGCTACGTCAGCTCGTTGCCCAGCCTGATGGACTTCCCGGTGGCGTACGCGATCCGCGACACGCTGGCCGCCAGGGAGCTGGGCGAAGGCTTCAACGACATTTACGAAACGCTCTCGCTCGACTACCTGTATTCCGAGCCGTCCAACCTGGTGCTCTTCGAGGGCAACCATGACATGCCGCGCATGTTCAGCGTGGTCAACGAGGACATGGATCTGTACAAGATGTCGCTGGTGTACCTGATGACGATGCCGCGCATCCCCCAGTTCTATTACGGTACCGAGGTGCTGATGACCAGCACCGTCAAGGGCCGCGACGACGCCAGCTACCGCGCCGACTTCCCCGGCGGCTGGCAGGGCGACAAGGTCGACGCCTTCACCGGCGCGGGTCTCACCGCGCGCCAGCGCGAGGCGCAGGCCTTCGTGCGCAAGCTGGCCAACTGGCGCCGCGGCCAGCCGGCTATCCACAAAGGCAAGATGACGCACTTCGGCGCCGAAGACGGCACCTATGTCTACTTCCGCCATGACGCCAGCAAGACCTTTTTGGTCGCATTCAACAAGAACAGCACCGCCGCGGTGCTGCCGACGGCGCGCTTTCAGGAAGTGATGAAAGGCGCCAAGGCCGGTGTCGACGTCCTGACCGGCAAACGCCATGCGCTGGACACCGCCCTGACGCTGCCCGCGCGCAGCACCGTTATCCTGGAGCTGTAATGCAGGAGACCTTTATGAACAGGAGTCTGATCTCCATCGCCGTCGCGCTGCTG
>CALRYE020000127.1:0-19637 GCA_943372275.1 Janthinobacterium lividum | reverse complement strand
CGCAGCCACTGCTTGAACCGGCTGTGATATGCGTTCACGTTCTGCACGTGCCACTGTCCCTGCACGCGCGCGCCGGCCGACTGATTGACGGCGCGGTGCACTACGCCGTGCTCGCGGGCGAAACCCGGGTAGGCCGGGTGGCCGTCGGTGACCAGCATGCAGCCGGGCGCCAGTACCGGCTTCAGATGAGTAGTCAACTGGGCGCGGCGCAGGGGCGCTCGTCCCGTGACGGCGTCATGGGTGCGCCCGGCGCGGTCGCGCGCGACCAGAATGCATACGTGTTCTTTTGAGATGCCGCGCCGCGATGCCACTCCGCCGCGCCGGCGCGGTGCACGGGTCAGGCGGCGCGCGCCTTTTTGCGATTCGAGCAGATAGGTTTCGTCGACCTCGACGAGGTCGCACAGCGGCAGCTGGCGGTCGTGCTTGCTCCAGGCCAGGAAGCGGTGGCGCCAGCGAAAGCTGGTATTGCGATGGACGTCAACCCGCGCTGCGGCGCGCCGCACTGTGGCCGAGTCGAGCATGGTGTCCAGATACGGCAGCCACTTGGCCTTGTGGCGCAGGCGCGCCAGCGGGGTGCCGGTCAGGCTGTTGAAAGTGCGTCCGCAAGGCACGCACTGATAGCGCTGCAGCCCGTTGGCCTGGCCATCGCGGTGCAGGCGGCGCGCGCCGCAGCGCGGACAGGCCAGCGTCGGCGCGGCGACAGCTTCGATAATGCCGATGGTTTGCTGGCGCAGCGAGCCGCGCTGCAACGTGCCCGCCATCTGCTGGCGTTGCGCGACGGACAGCTCGTCGACGTGCGTGCGCAGCCATTCCGACATGTGCTCGAACGTGCGGCCATCCATGGCAATCTTCCGTTGGCGATCCGATCAGGGTCAGACCGGGGCTCGACGGAAGAGTTCAATATCCCGTACTTAACGATGACATAGCCATTGACAATGCACGGACGAAAAAAAGCGAACTCGCAAGTTCGCTTTTCTTGGGGCACGACGTCGTGCGTTATTCCGTGACGGCGGCTTTCTTGGCCGGGGCTTTCTTCACGGCGGCTTTCTTGGCAGCGGCCTTTTTGGCCGGCGCTTTCTTGGCGGGCGCCTTCTTGGCTGCGGTTTTCGGCACCTTCACTGTCGGCGCGGCCAATTCCTCTTCGGCCACTACCTCGGCAACCTTGCCCTTGACGACCTTGGCTTTGCGCTCTTCAAACTCGAAGCTGATCTTGCCATCCTTACCCTTGACCAAAAACGCCTTGAACGGGCGCCGCGTGCGCTGCGACACAAAGCCCGGCATCAGGTCGGTCTTGCCATCGTTGAGCAGCTTGACCATTTGCTCCGGTAAGATTTCCTGCTGCAAGATGATGCGTCCGCTGCGGAAGTCGCACGCCTTCGGCTTGGCCACGCTGTGCTCGCACACGTATGCCAAGCCCATCTCGTAGACGCCTCCGGTGCACTTGGGGCACGGTCCCAGCGGGGTCTGGCCGGTGAAGTCCACGCCTTCGCCATTCTCATCGTCATCGTTCTGGCCGAAGTCGAACTCGAGCTTGAAGTTCTTGATCTCTTCGTCGCGCACGATGCGCAGGATCGCCGCAAACGGCCGGCCCATCTTGGAACGGAACCCCTGCATCGGGCCGATGGTGCGGTTGGCCAGCAGTTCCTCGACCTCGGCGATCTCGAACTGGCGGCTGCCCGGCGTCTTGCTCATGTTGAATTCGCACTTGGTGCAGGCGAAGCGGCGATAGTTTTCCTTGACCACGCCAGCGCAGTTCGGGCATGGCGTCGTCAACGTCGCATAGTCGCCGGGAATGGTGTCGTTGTTGTATTCCTTGGCGCGCTTGACGATGATCTGGGTCATCTGGGCAATTTCGCGCATGAATTCGTCGCGCGAGATCTTGCCCTTTTCCATCTGCGACAGCTTGTATTCCCACTCGCCCGTCAGTTCCGGCGCGGTCAATTCGTTCACGCCCAGCCCGCGCAGCAAGGTCATCAGCTGCGATGCCTTGGCGGTCGGGATCAGTTCGCGCCCTTCGCGCAGCAGGTAACGCTCGCCCAGCAAGCCCTCGATGATGGCCGCGCGCGTTGCCGGCGTACCCAGGCCCTTGCCAGCCATGGCGTCGCGCAATTCGTCGTCGTCGATCAGCTTGCCGGCGCCTTCCATGGCCGACAGCAAGGTCGCTTCCGTGTAGCGCGCGGGCGGCTTGGTGACCAGGCCGTTGGCGGTGACTTTTTCAGTGTGGACCTTTTCGCCCTTGGCCACCGGCACCAGGTTGCCGCCCGTGTTGCCATCCTTGTCTTCGTCGGTCGACGCTTCCTTGCCGTAGATCGCCAGCCAGCCCGGATTGGTCATGACCTTGCCCTCGGTCTTGAACTGGTGGCCCGACACTTCGGTAAAGCGGGTGGTGACCTGGAACTCGGCGGGCGGGAAGAACACGGCCATGAAGCGGCGCGTGACCAGGTCGTACAGCTTCTGTTCCGGCTCGGACAGGTTCTTCGGCGCGATGGTGGTCGGAATGATCGCGAAGTGATCCGAGATCTTGGTGTTGTCGAAGATGCGCTTGTTCGGCTTGACCCAGCCCTTGTCGGTGATCTGCTTGGCGAACTGGTGGTAATTATTGTTCTCCGCCAGGCCGACCATGGTCTCCTTGACGGTGTTGATATAGTCTTCCGGCAAATGGCGCGAATCGGTACGGGGGTACGTCAAGACCTTGTGCTTTTCGTACAGCGCCTGCGCCAGGCCCAGCGTGTTCTTGGCGGAAAAGCCGAAGCGGCCGTTGGCCTCGCGCTGCAAGCTGGTCAGGTCGAACAGGGCCGGCGCCATCGAGGTGGTCGGCTTGGATTCTTCCGTGACATTGCCCTGGCGGCCCTTGCAGGCCATGGCGATGGTGTCGGCCGCCGCCTTGCTCCACAGGCGCTCGGGACGCTTTTCCGGATCGTTCTCGTCTTTCTTGAACGACTGGTCCAGCCAGCGGCCTTCGTAGATGCCGGCCGCGCAGACGAACTCGGCGCGCACTTCCCAGTAGTCGCGCGAAATGAATTTCTTGATCTTGTCTTCGCGCTCGACCACGATCGACAGGGTCGGCGTCTGTACGCGGCCCACGGTAGTCAGGTAGAAGCCGCCCTCTTTCGAGTTGAACGCGGTCATGGCGCGGGTGCCGTTGATGCCGATGAGCCAGTCCGCTTCCGAGCGGCAGCGCGCCGCGTCGGCCAGCGGCAGCATGTCTTCGTCGCTGCGCAGATTGGTGAAGCCGTCGCGGATCGCGCCCGGCGTCATCGACTGCAGCCACAGGCGCTTGATCGGCTGCTTGGCCTTGGCGTTCTGGGCGATCAGGCGGAAAATCAGTTCCCCTTCGCGGCCCGCGTCGCATGCGTTGATGAGCTGGGTGACATCCTTGCGCTTGATCAGGCGGTTCAGCACCTTCAGGCGCGCTTCCGTCTTGGCGATCGGGTTCAGGGCGAAATACGGCGGAATCATGGGCAGGTGGGCAAAGCTCCACTTGCCGCGCTTGATGTCGTGCTCTTCGGGTACGGCAATTTCCAGCAAGTGGCCGACGGCGGACGACAGCACGTATTCGTCGGACTCGAAGTACTCATCGTGCTTGGTGAAGCCGCCCAGCGTCTTGGCGATATCGTTCGCGACGGAGGGCTTCTCGGCGATGATGAGGGTTTTTGTCATAGGGTTCTCGTCGTACTTATAGAGTGTGGTTCGGCAGGCGCATCATACATGCTTGCCGTCCGGGGGCTGAACAATTGGTAATTCTGCGCGCAAAGGGTGGCCGGCCGGAATGAGCGGCCAATGATAAGCGCGTTGTCGGCAACTGTGCAAGTAGCCGATGTCCACGTGCCACTGTTAACAGACTGAACAGACAGGGCGCCGGGCGCGTGACCGCACCGGGACGTGACCAGGAGGAACTACCAGCGGCGCTGCCCGACGGCAACCGCGAAGTCCGGCAGGGAGCGCTAGTGCAGCAGGCGCGGGGCCTGCTCGTCGTCGGAACCGAACAGGTCGTCGAACATCAGCGCGTCCGGCTCCTTGCCCTGGCTCCACAACAGCATCAGGACGATGATCTTGAGCTTGCCCAGGCCGACCGGCGACTCGTCCAGCGCCAGCGCGCGCTCGACCACGATTTCGCGTTGCACGGGGCTGAGCACGCCGGCACTTTCCAGAAACTGGATGAACCCGATGGCGGGACTGCCCAGGGCATCGTATTCCTGCGCGACATAGAAACGGGTACCGGAGGAGGTGATCGCCAGGTTCGGCTCGGCCCCGGCCATTTCGGTCAGGTCGGTCAGCCACACCAGCGCTTCGGAGATTTCGACATCGTCAAAGCCCACCGCCGACAACTTGCGCGCCAGCGCCGCCGGCTCGGGGCAGGCATCGGGGCGGTAGTAAGTCTCGTAGAGATAAACCAGGATATCGAACATGACTCTACTCTATCAGCTAAGTTCGGCCCGACACAAGCCCTGTACACGCCCGGCCTAGCGATTCACACGCTGGAACAATCCTCCAGGCAATCGTTCGACGTGGCCGGCAAGCTCCAGCGCCAATAACTGGCTGGCCAATAAGCCCGGTTCGGCGTCGGTCAGCGTCGCCAGCACGTCGCCGTGCACGGGCCCCTGCCCCAGCGCGGCCAGCAGCGGCGCACTCGCGGCCAGCCCCGCATCGAGCGCCGCGTCGGGCTCGGCGCCGCCCGGCGCGCGCTGGCCGGCCAGGCTGCGCGGCGCCACCTGCAACGCTTCCAGCAGGTCGTCGACCGACTCGACCAGCATGGCGCCTTCCTTGATCAGCTTGTGGCAGCCCTTGGACAGGGCGGAATGGATGGAGCCGGGAATGGCGAACACCTCGCGGCCCTGCTCGTTGGCCACGTGGGCGGTGATCAGCGAGCCGGACGCGGCGGCCGCCTCCACCACCAGCACGCCCCGGCACAAGCCACTGATCAGGCGGTTGCGGCGAGGAAAATTGGCAGCCAGCGGACCGATGCCCAGCGAGTATTCACTGAGCACGCAGCCTTCGGCGGCAATGCGCCGGGCCAGCGCGTCATTGCGGCGCGGATAGATGCGGTCGGCGCCGGTGCCGATCACGGCCACTGTTGCGCCGACACCACTCAATGCGCCCTCATGGGCGGCGGCGTCGATCCCCAGCGCCAGGCCGGACACGATGGTGACGCCAGCCTCGCTCAGCGCCGCGGCGAAACGGCGCGCCGTGGTGTTGCCCTGGATGGTGGCGTTGCGGCTGCCCACGATGGCAATCGCGCTGCGATTGAGCAATTCCACCCGACCCTTGGCGTACAGCACGATGGGCGGATCGGCGATTTCGTCCAGCAAGGCGGGATAGGCGGGGTGGCCGGGCGTGAGCAGATGGTTGCCGGGCTGGGACAACCACAGGCGCGCGCCCCCGATGTAATCGGTGACCTCGGTTGTCGCGGGCGCACACAGCAGGCGCGCCAGCGGCGCGGGCACCACGGCGGCCAGCGCGGCGTGACCGGCCGCCAGTACCGCCTGCGGGCTGCCGAACTGCTGGAGCAGGCGGCGCGCGCGCACCAGCCCCAGGCCGGGGGTCTGTTCCAGGCGCAGCCAAGCGTCGAGCGGGAAATCCGTGTGGTGCACGGCGGTGGCTCCGGCAATCCGGTGATGCAGCCATTGCTGGCCGCAGGCACCGGACGCGGCGCGGGCGCTATGACGCGGCGAGCTACTCCGGTGTGCGGGCGACGTCGCCCACCTCGACGGGTTCGGTGACCTGCATGATCAGGCCGTACGAGATGTGCTTGAACACGCGGAAAATGAATAAGGTGCCGGACTGTTCGTCAGGCAGCTTGATCATGGTCTTTTTCATGCCCAGCATGCCTTTTTCGGCACCCCGGTCATGCACGGTCTTGCCCAGATTGTATAGTTGGAGCACGGTGCCGATATCGATTCCGTCAAGCGAACCCCGGTTGACACTGACCACCATGTTCTGGCCGGCGTACGTGACGCCCGAGTAAATGCCCAGCACGCGCGCGTCGACCGTGCGGTCGGGCTGGTGCGGCACGTAGTTGCGCACCGGGGTGGGCGGCGCCGGCATCAGCAGGTCGCCCACACCCATTTCCTGCTTGGAGCTGCCGACGATAAAGGTATGCACATCCACGCCCGGCTTAGCTTCCGCGTGCAGCTTGACGGTGCCCAGATACACGGCCTCGTAGGCCAGCAATTTGCCCGTCACGGGATCTTTCAGCGGCGTGCCGGGCCGGAAAACCTGGAACGAGCTGATTCCCTTCAAGTCCCCGCGCACGTACACCTTGTCGTCCTTGCCGAGGAACACATGCCCTTCGGCTGCGGCGGCGATGCGCGGCGCGCCTTTGAGTTCGTCGGCTTCGACGATCAGCGGCTGCGACAGGAACGGCTCGATCACGTTGGACGGAATCGAGGCGATGGCGTCGCGCCCCAGGCCCTCGGTGCGCACCTGCGGCGACAGGCGCGTGATGCCCTTGGCGGCCAGGCCGTCGCCGTCGCTGGCGATGCCGGTCGGGCGCGACAGCGACAGGCGCCGGTTGGCGCGGTCGAAATACACGATCTGGCCCGGATAGATCCAGTGGGGATTACGGATTTCCTCGCGGTTCATGCCCCACACCTGGGGCCAGCACCAGGGGTGCTCCAGAAAGGTGCCGGAGATGCCCCACAGGGTGTCGCCGCGCACGACCAGATGCTGGTCGGGCGCATTCGGACGGAATTCACATCCGGCCGCCTGCGCCGGGCTGGCCAGCGCACCCGCAAAAAGCGCGGTAACCGCAATGCGGGCGCTGACTGTGATAAAATTTTTCATTGAGATGTCCGTAAAGTGCGGCAAATACTTCGATTGCTAGCTGGACTCGCCAAACCGTCGCCGGTATCAGCACATACGCAGCGCAGACCCAGCACTGACAATCGCAAAGCAGCGCTACCCTACCGAGGAACCCGCGATAGGGCTTGCCGTACTGAATCAAATTCTGCACATAAATCTTTGAACTAGCAAGAGAAACCGCGCCCTGACACTGGGGTAAAGTGTTGCGTTTTTGTTGATTCAGAGCATCTTCTACGTGGCCTTCGCGAAGGCGCCGAGATGAAATTACCAACTACCTTGTTACCGAGTTAATACACATGGCCATACTGAATATCCTCCGCTATCCTGACGCGCGTTTGCACAAGGTGGCCAAGCCGGTCACCCAATTCGACGAGCGCCTCGTCACGCTGGTGGCCGACATGGCCGAGACCATGTACGACGCGCCCGGCGTCGGGCTGGCCGCCAGCCAGGTCGACGTGCATGAGCAGCTTGTCATCATCGACACGTCGGAAACCCACGATGAACTGAAAGTGTTCGTCAATCCCGAAATCATCTGGGCCAGTGCTGAAAAGCAGGTCTACGACGAAGGCTGCCTGTCGGTGCCGGGCATTTACGACGGCGTCGAGCGTCCCGCCCAGGTCAAGGTGCGCGCGCTGGACATCAAGGGCGTGCCGTTCGAACTCGACGCCGACGGCTTGCTGGCCGTGTGCATCCAGCACGAAATGGATCACCTGGCCGGCAAGGTATTTGTCGAATATCTGTCGCCCCTGAAACGCAACCGTATCAAGGCCAAGATGCTCAAGGAAAGCCGCGGCATCGAGCGCGAGGCGGCACTGCGTGCGGCCGGCCGGCGCCACTGATACGCCCCGTTCACCCTTACCGCCGCTACCGGACACCATGAAAATCATCTTCGCCGGTACGCCGGAATTCGCCGCTGTCGCCCTGGCCCGCCTCCATGCGGCCGGGTTCGAGATCCCGCTGGTGCTGACCCAGCCCGACCGGCCTGCCGGGCGCGGCATGCAGCTGCACGCCTCGGCCGTCAAGCAGTTCGCGCTGGAACACGGCATCGAGGTGCTGCAGCCCCTGTCATTGCGCACCGACAGCCGCGACCCGCAGCGCGCGCTGGAAGCGGCCGCCGCCCACGCACGCTTGCTGGCCACCGACTACGACGTCATGGTGGTGGCCGCGTACGGCCTGATCCTGCCGCGCAGCACGCTGGACATCAAACCCTGCATTAATATTCACGGCTCGATCCTGCCGCGCTGGCGCGGCGCCGCGCCGATTCACCGGGCCATCGAAGCGGGCGACGCCGAGACCGGCGTGACGATCATGGAAATGGAAGAAGGGCTGGACACCGGGCCCATGCTGCTGGTGGAGCGCATTGCCATCGAGGCGGGCGACACCACGGCCAGCCTGCACGACAAGCTGGCGGCGCTGGGCGGCAAGATGATTGTCGACGCCTTGCGCAGCATGGAGCAAGGCAAGCTCGAGGCGGTGCCGCAGCCGGAAGCGGGCGTGACGTACGCAGCCAAGGTATCGAAGGAGGAAGCGGCGCTGGATTTCAACAAGTCCGCCGTGGAATTGAGTCGCAAGATTCGCGCATTCAATCCGTTTCCCGGGGCGCATGCGCAGGTCAACGAGGTGATAGTGAAGATCTGGGGCGCGCAAGCGATCGATGCGGAAACCGATCGCGCGCCGGGCACGGTCCTGGCGGCCGACGGCAAGCATGGCGTGGTGGTGGCCTGCAAACAGGGAACGCTGCGCATTACCGAGCTGCAAAAACCCGGCGGCAAGCGCCTGCCGGCGGCGGAGTTCATCAAGAGCTTCCCGCTCGACGAGCTGGTGTTCGACTGAATCAGTCGCTGGTTAGCTCGACCGGCACCACATAACGATGCAACGCTTTCCCCGCGCAGGCGGGGACCCGTAGCACAGATGCGTTGCATTTGCGCAGGCGCGCCATGGGTTCCCGCCTGCGCGGAGACGGTATGTGGAAGTTAACGGCTCAGGTACAAGCTCAGTCCTTGCCAGCCGCCTTGATCGTCTCATCCATATGGTCACGCAGCAGCTGGTTGATGCGCGTCTGGTAGCCCGGCCCACCGGCCTTGAACCAATTCAGGGTATCCACATCCAACCGGATCGTTACGATCTGCTTGAGCGGCGCTGCGCCCGGGCGCTGGGTGGCAACGGCCGGCTCGCCCTGCGGCGTGTCTTGTTCAGTCCAGCTAGCTTGAAATTCGTCATTCATGTCTGTTTTCCTTACATGGCGCACACGGCCATCGTGAGTCATGATTGTCGAACCACAATGTAACAAACACATTTCAGCACGCCCGCCTTTTGTATCGTCATGTATCAATACAGGGTATCCATACAATATGATACATACCCGGGTCGTCATTACGCGAAATCGTATCTTTTTACGCATCTTTTCAATATGTTGCTAGAAAGCTCTAGCAGCAGAATGAAATACGGCCGATGCCGTATAATTTTAGACCCGGTCGAGTATGTCGGCCCCGTCACGTTTAACTGAAAGCCCATGATGACCCACGCCATCTCCTCGACTGAAACCCTGCTGCGCGACATCCTGTCGCGCCGGATCATGATCCTCGACGGCGCCATGGGCACGATCATCCAGCAGTACAAGCTGAACGAGCAAGATTACCGCGGCACCCGCTTTGCCGATTTCGCCGCCCCCGCCGGCAGCGGCGCGCGCGAGCTGTTCGTCAAGGGCAACAACGAACTGCTGACCCTGACCCAGCCGCACATCATCCAGGAAATTCACGAGCGCTACCTGGCCGCCGGTGCCGACCTGATCGAAACGAACACCTTCGGCGCGACCACCATCGCCCAGGACGACTATCACATGGCCCATCTGGCCTATGAGATGAACGTGGAAGCGGCCAGACTGGCGCGCGCCGCCTGCGACAAATACAGCACGCCAGACAAACCGCGCTTCGTCTGCGGCGCCCTGGGCCCGACCCCGAAGACCGCCTCGATCTCGCCCGACGTCAACGATCCGGCCGCGCGCAACGTGACGTTCGACCAGCTGGTGGCGGCCTACTACGACCAGACCCGCGGCCTGATCGACGGCGGCTCCGACGTGCTGCTGGTCGAGACCATCTTCGACACGCTCAACTGCAAGGCCGCGCTGTTCGCCATCGACCAGTACTTCGCCGAGCACCCTGACCTGACGCGCCTGCCGATCATGATCTCGGGAACGGTGACCGACGCCTCCGGCCGCATCCTGTCGGGCCAGACCGTGCCGGCATTCTGGAATTCGTTGCGCCACGCCAAGCCGCTGACCATCGGCCTGAACTGCGCGCTGGGCGCAGCGCTGATGCGCCCGTACGCCGAAGAGCTGTCCAAGATCGCCGACACGTTCGTCTGCATCTACCCCAACGCCGGCCTGCCCAACCCCATGAGCGACACGGGCTTCGACGAACTGCCGGCCGACACCTCGTCGCTGCTGCGCGAATTCGCCGACAGCGGCTTTGTGAACATCGCAGGCGGCTGCTGCGGCACCACGCCCGACCACATCAAGGCGATTGCCGACATGCTGGCCACCACCGCGCCGCGCGCCGTGCCCGACATCCCCGTGGCCCAGCGCCTGTCGGGCCTGGAGCCGTTCACCATCGACGAGACCTCGCTGTTCGTCAACGTGGGCGAGCGCACCAACGTGACCGGCTCGAAAGCGTTCGCGCGCATGATCCTCAACGAGCAGTACGACGAAGCGCTGTCGGTGGCGCGCCAGCAGGTGGAAAACGGCGCCCAGGTCATCGACATCAACATGGACGAAGCGATGCTCGATTCGCAGGCCGCCATGACGCGCTTTTTGAACCTGATCGCGTCCGAACCGGACATCTCGCGCGTGCCCATCATGATCGACTCGTCCAAGTGGAGCGTGATCGAAGCGGGCCTGAAATGCGTGCAGGGCAAAGCCATCGTCAACTCCATCTCGATGAAGGAAGGCGAAGAGGAATTCGTGCGCCAGGCGCGCCTGTGCCGCCGCTACGGCGCCGCCGTGATCGTCATGGCGTTCGATGAAAAAGGCCAGGCCGACACCTTCGCGCGCAAGACCGAGATCTGCGCGCGCGCCTACAAGATCCTGACCGAACAAGTCGACTTCCCGCCGGAAGACATCATCTTCGATCCGAACATTTTTGCGATTGCCACCGGCATCGAGGAGCACAACAACTACGCGGTCGACTTCATCGAAGCGACCCAGTGGATCAAGGAGAATCTGCCGCACGCGAAGATCTCGGGCGGCGTGTCGAACGTGTCGTTCAGCTTCCGCGGTAACGACCCGGCGCGCGAAGCCATCCACACCGTGTTCCTGTACCACGCCATCAAGGCCGGCATGACCATGGGGATCGTCAACGCCGGCATGATGGGCGTGTACGACGACATCGCGCCGGAACTGCGCGAGCGCGTCGAAGACGTGGTGCTCAACCGCCGCGACGACGCCACCGAGCGCATGATCGACATCGCCGGGACCCTGAAGGCCGGCGACAAGCAGGACGTTCAGAACCTGGCATGGCGCGACGGCACCGTGCAGCAGCGCCTGTCGCACGCGCTGGTGCACGGCATCACCCAGTGGATCGTCGAAGACACCGAAGAAGCGCGCCAGGAACTGCTGCACAACGGCGGGCGCCCGATCCACGTGATCGAAGGCCCGCTGATGGACGGCATGAACGTGGTCGGCGACCTGTTCGGACAGGGCAAGATGTTCCTGCCGCAGGTGGTCAAATCGGCGCGCGTGATGAAGCAGGCCGTGGCCCACCTGATTCCGTACATCGAAGAAGAAAAGAAACTGGAAGAAGAACGCACCGGCATCGTCGCCAAACCGAAGGGCAAGATCGTCATCGCCACCGTCAAGGGCGACGTGCACGACATCGGCAAGAACATCGTCTCGGTGGTCCTGCAATGCAATAACTTCGAAGTGGTGAACATGGGCGTGATGGTGCCCTGCTCCGAGATCCTGGCGCGCGCCAAGGTGGAGAATGCCGACATCGTCGGCCTGTCGGGCCTGATCACGCCGTCGCTGGAAGAGATGGCCCACGTGGCGCGCGAGATGCAGCGCGATCCGCACTTCCGCATGCTCAAGATCCCGCTGCTGATCGGCGGCGCCACCACCAGCCGCGCCCACACGGCCGTCAAGATCGCCCACAACTACGACGGCCCGGTGGTGTACGTGCCCGACGCGTCGCGTTCGGTGTCGGTGGCGCAGTCGCTGCTCACGCCCGAAAGCCGCGACAAGTACATCGACGACATGCAGGCCGACTACGCGCGCATCCGCGAGCAGCACGCCAACAAGAAGGCGCTGCCGATCCTGCCGCTGGCGGCGGCCCGCGCCAACAAGATGGTGCTGCCGTTCGCGCCCGTGCGTCCCAAGTTCATCGGCCGGCGCGAATTCAAGAATGTCGACCTGGGCCTGCTGGCCAAATACATCGACTGGGGTCCGTTCTTCCAGACTTGGGATCTGGCCGGCCCGTATCCGGCCATCCTGACCGACCCGATCGTGGGGGAAGCGGCCAGCAAGGTGTTCGAAGAAGGCCAGGCGCTGCTGCGCAAGGTCATCGAAGGACGCTGGCTGACCGCCAACGGCGTGGTGTCGCTGATGCCGGCCAATACGGTCAACGACGACGACATCGAAGTGTATACCGACGAAACCCGCAGCACGGTGGCGTTCACCTATTACGGCCTGCGCCAGCAGGGCGTCAAACCCCTGGTCGATGGCGTGCAGCGCCCCAACCAGTGCCTGGCCGACTTCATCGCGCCGAAGGCTTCGGGCATCAACGACTACATCGGCCTGTTCGCCGTCACCGCCGGCTTGGGAATCGAAAAGTACGAGAAGCGCTTCGAAGACGCGCACGACGACTATTCGTCCATCATGCTCAAGTCGCTGGCCGACCGCCTGGCCGAAGCGTTCGCCGAGTATCTGCATGAACGCGTGCGCACCGACCTGTGGGGCTATGCCGCCGGTGAAAGCCTGACCAACGAGCAGATGATCGGCGAGCAGTACGCCGGCATCCGTCCCGCGCCGGGCTATCCGGCCTGCCCCGAGCACACGGTCAAGGCCGACATGTTCAAGCTGCTGCAGGCGAACGACATCGGCATGGAGCTGACCGAGTCGTACGCCATGTTCCCGGGCGCGGCGGTGTCGGGCTTTTACTTCGCCCACCCGGAGGCCAAGTATTTCGTGGTCGGCAAGATCGGCGAGGATCAGGTCAAGGACATGGTGGCGCGCCGCGGCGCCAGTCAGGAAGACGTCGAGCGCTGGCTGGCGCCGAACTTGTCGTAATCGCAGTTGTAATCGTCCGGCATCGTTGCGATAGTACTTACACCCCGTTACGATTGATACAGCACACGGTCTAGCTTGATCGGCCGTGTGCCCTTAATCTACTCCTGCACGCCAACTCATTGGCTTAGGAGAACAGATTATGGAACGTATCGCAAACACCCCCCGCATTCATCCCTTGATGGCCGTTGCCGCTTTGTCGGTGATCACGGTCTGCGCCGCCGGCACCGCCGCCCTCACCGGCCTGCTGCCAAGTTCCAAGGCCGACGTGCAGGCGCCCGTGGCGATGACGTCACCCTTGGCGGCCAATCAGCAGGCGCTGGGATACCAGCCGGTGAACGGCGCCCAGCAGGGCTATGCGGGCCAGCAGTTGATCGGCACCCAGCAAGCCTTGATGGCGCAGCAGTCCGGCCCGAGCCTTGCAGCGCCGGTGGCGCTGCGTGAAGAGCGCGAGGTCGAGCGTCCGCGTGTGGTGACCCATGTGCACAAGCACGTGGTCGAGCATCGCCATGTGGCGGCCAAGGCGCCGCGCAAGCAGCGCACCTATGCCGCGGCGCCAGCGCCGGCGCCGGTGCGGGCCAGCCAGCCTAACTATGTGGGTATCGGCACGGGTGCCGTGATCGGTGGCCTGATCGGTAACCAGATCGGCGGCGGCAACGGCAAGAAGCTGGCCACGGTGGCCGGCGTGATCGGTGGTGGATTCCTGGGTAACGAGATCGCCAACCGCAACCGGTAACTGGCAAGGGAGATCGCCAAGCGGAATCGGTAACTGGCAAAGGAGATCGCCAACCTGAATCGGCAACTGGCGAGGCAGCGAGCCGGATGACGCGACCGAATCTGCACCGCCGACAACCACGTCAAGCGATTAACGTCTTCCTCGCGCAGGCGAGGATCCATGCTGAGCCAGCTTCATCAGTACGGTGTGCTCAGAATGGGTCCTCGCCTTCGCGAGGAAGACGTTAATTTTTGACGTGGCTATTCCTTCTTTGCGAATTCGGCGCGGACACGGCGCGAACCAAGACCCAACATCAGGCCCCGGCAAACTCCCGCTCACGCTGCTCGCTCTCGCGCGGCGGCATCAACGGTGCCAGCAAACGCGAATCGGCCGGCAGCCTGCGCTGCAACTCCTGCAGCGCTTCCGCCGTCAGCGTGACATACGCATTCATGTTCTCGGCCAAATGGCGCATCATGAACCCGGCGCCTTCCGCCGTCTCGCGCAGCCACACCTTGCCCTCGTCGAACGAGGCCGGCATGTCGTGCAGCTCGGCGCGCACCACCACCTCGCTGCGCGGCCCCCACAGATATTCCGGCGGCAGCGGCCGCGTCCACGCCATGCCGTTCTTGACGGCGTACTCATGGTTGTGGCGGAACGTCAGGTCCACCACCTCGGTCTCCTTGAACGTCTTGTCGGACGACTCGATCCAGCAATGAAACGCGCCGCCGGCCGGATTGGCGAAGGCGTTGTTGTCGAGCAGTTCGATAAAGCCGCTGCCGCAATCGATCAGCGCCATCCCGGCCACGGGCCGGTATTCGCGGTTGAGCACCACGCTGATGACGTTGGCGCCCACGATGGCGTGGGTGTGGCACAGGGAGCAGTAGCTCTCGGGATAGCGCGCGCGTAGTACGCCGTTGACCGACGCGGCGATCAAGGACTGGATAGACTGGGCCATGCGAGCACCTTTGCGAATGGGATGTAGTCCCCAGTTATCGGCAGCTCCGCAGAATACTTTATGAGTGGAAACTACTTCCCCGCCATCGGACCCGCACCGTGAACTTTTTGCCATGCTGCTTGCCTAAGCAGTACGCCGGAAGGTTCCGGTTTTTTTACGTTCCGATGGAGGCAACTATGGCAATGCATTTGTCCAGCCGGCGCTGGCAGGATCAGCTGATCCTGGTGCTAGGCGTGTGGCTATTGTTCTCACCGTTTGTGCTGGGCTATCCCAGCGACTCGGCGCAGGCCATCAACGCAATCGTGGCCGGCGCTGTCATCGCGCTGCTGGCGGCGTTCGACCTGTACAAGACCTATATGTGGGCCGTGGTCGTCAACATGCTGATCGGCCTGTGGGTGGCCGTGTCGCCCTGGGTGCCGGCGTTCGCCGACCGCGCCAACCTGATGGTCAACAACGTCATTGTCGGCATTGCCGTGCTGGTGCTGGCGCTCTGGGAACTGCGCACCGACCCCGAACTGCACAAGCAGTGGGCCGGCACGGGTTCGGCCATGTAACCGGGATGCGCCGGAACGGGCCCAGGAAACGGGTCCAGCAAGCGGGTCCAGCATGCGGGTCCAGCATGCGCGGGCAGCGATGCCCGCGTTTTTTTGCCTGTGCAGTGCGGTGCATTGCATTGCGCTGCACTGCACTGCACTGCAGTCAGTCAGTAATGCCCCGGCGCACTCACACCGCGTAACGCACCACGTTATCGCTCCAGGCAAACGCCTCCACTTCCAGGTCGACCAGTTCGTCGGCCGACACGTCGAGCTGGCGCAGCGCCGGCATGACCTGATCCTGGCCATCTTCGGCCTGATCCATGGTTTCGATGCTTTCCGCCAGGCACAGCAGGTCGCCGAAAAAGCCGCGGCGGTGCAGCAGCGCGCCCGCCACCTCGTCGCTGACGGGAATCTGTTCGATGATTTCCGCCATGGGCATGCTGAACAACGTGTCCATCAGCGACATGATGCCGACCGTGAACGCCACATCGGCCAGATGACGCTGCGACGGCTTCAGGCGGAGCGCCAGCAGTTCCAACAAACGCGCGCGGGTGGTGGCCAGCATCAGCAGCGGCGTCAGGCTGTGGCCGCCCCGCCCCGGTTCCGCGTACAGCATGATCTGCAGCCAGCGCTGCAGCTGGCGCCGGCCCAGCACCGTCACCGCCTGACTAAGCGACTCGATCTTCTGGCGCGCACCGACGGCCGGCGTGTTGACCAGCCGCAGCAGGTTCAGCGCCAGGGTGATGTCTTTCTTGACCGCCTTTTCGATGACGCCGTTGTCGGCGTCCGACGTGACCAGCGCCATCATGTCCATGATGGCCACCTGCGACGGCGACAGCTTGCGCCCGCTGATAATCATCGGCTGGGCGAAATAATAGCCCTGGAAATAGTCGAAGCCCAGATCCAGGCAGCTCTGGTACTGGTCGTGGGTTTCCACCCGCTCCGCGATCAGCAGCTTGTGTTCCGCGCGCAGCGGCGGCGCCAGTTTCATCAGCGCCGACAAGGGCATGTTGGCCACATCGAGCTTGATGAAATCGACCAGCGGCAGCAAGGCTTGCACGGCGTCGGAGGCCGTGACCACATCGGTCAGGGCAAAGCGGAAGCCATGGGTCTTCAGTTCGGTGATACGCGCCAGCAAGGCGGGCGTGGCCGGCAAGCTGTCGGTCAGTTCCAAAATCACCTGGTTGCGCGGCAGGAAAGCGAAAATATCGCTGTTGAGCACGGCCGCATCGGCGCGCAGGAAGCCTTGGGCGTCGCCGATCACCCGGTCCAGCCCCAGGTGCGCCGCGTGGGCGATCACCGTGGCCGTGGCAGTTAGCTCGGATTCAACACCGGCCGGCGCCATGGGTGAACTACGGAACAACATTTCGTAACCGAACAAGGCCTGGTCGCGGTCCAGCAAGGGCTGGCGCCCCAGGTAAAAATCGCGCACCTGCAGCTGGCGCGAAGGATTGTCGGAAAGTGAGGTGTTGATCATGGCGCGTCCGTAGATGTTTAGTTCAGGCAACTATCGCTAATGTACCTGAATTGGACGGCCCACGGGGCAGGTAAACGGCGCCGCGCGCACGCAGTGACCGGAAACTATCGAGAAAACCAACGTTGTAGTAATTAAAAAGCAATCGGGCGTCGGTCAGCTCAGCGGCATGCCATCGACAAACACCTTCAGCTCGCCCGTCAGCATGCTGGTCCAGCTCTCGTTGGTGGTCAGCGGTTCGGTGACGATGATGGCGACCCGGTCCTGCGGCGTGGTCACCTGCGAGAAATCGACCGTCACATCCTCGTCGGACAGGCTGGCCGTGACGAACGGATATTGCCGCACCACATAGTGCAGCTTGGTCGAACAATGCACGTACAGGGCGCTGCCGTCGGAGAGCATCATGTTGAAGGTGCCGTGCGCCGCGATGGCGGGCAGCAGTTCGGCCAGTGCGCCGCGCAGCTGGCCCAGGGCCGGTGCGGTGTCGCCGAAGCGCTCGCGCAATTGCTGCAGGATGTAGCAGAACGCCAGTTCGCTGTCGGTGGTGCCCACCGGGCGGAACGGCCCGTTCAGCACGGGTGCGAACTCCTTCAGGTCGCCATTGTGGGCGAACACCCAGTAGCGTCCCCACAGCTCGCGGACGAATGGATGGCAATTTTCCAGCGCAACATGGCCCTGGGTCGCCTTGCGGATGTGGGCGATGACGTTCTTGCTTTTGATGGGATAGCGCTTGATCAGCTCAGCAACGGGCGACTCCACCGCAGCCTGGTGATCGACAAAGTGACGCACGCCGGCGCCTTCAAAGAATGCGATGCCCCAGCCGTCATGGTGGGTGTCAGTGCGGCCGCCGCGCATGGCGAAGCCGGTAAAGCTGAAGACAATGTCGGTTGGGACATTGCAGTTCATTCCGAGAAGTTGGCACATGCCGTCAGCTTACCACGCTGGGGGCACCATCAAGCTGCAATCGAGGATCGCTAAGAGAGGAGCGGTAAAAGAAGATCGGTATGAGAGAATATATAAACAAGAATCGGTAACGGGAAGACTGACCCGCGCAGCGCCTGCATGCCGCGCGGGGGTGGTCCTTAATGGAGCAGGACCGGTTGGCTCATCAGCACGTCGTACGACCCGAGGAAATCGTCGATTTCTTCCATGGTCGGCTCGCTGGCGATGAGGTTGTTGACGTCGCGCCGGAACGACTGGGCGAGCTTGCCTCCGATGAAGGCTTCGCGCCGGCCGGATTTGTCGACGATTTCGTATCCGCCGAAGCGCAGCGCTTCGAGGTTGTGATCGACACCGAATTCGACCACGCTATATTGCTCGCTGTTATAGATCATGTTCATTCAAAGCTCCTTCGCTCGATCAGACGTTCCACTATTGCTCTATCGTTTCACTCTAGAGATGAGGTGGGGCTGTCCGGACCGATTTCAAGTGCTGCAGTCCGGAGTCAGTTCCAACAGCTGATCGTATGGCGGTTGTTGCAGCCACGATCGCAACTGATCAAGATGGTCTGTTGTCGCCACCCCGATGTACAGGCAGCCGGGGCGATGACGCAGAATCCGGTTTAATGTTACACGTAAAACGAGATTGCCGGTGCAGCACAGGCAAGCGGGCGCGATACGGTGCAGATGCAGGGTGTCGGAGGGGACCAGAGGCGCCTGCCCGTGGGGCAGCCCCTCCAGCAGCACGGCGTCGGGGATGCCGTCGGGAGGATGATGCAAATCAAGTAGTCGTACGATAGCGGCCTCGCGCAGCGCGCCGCTGGCGCCGGTGACCAGCGTGACCCGGGTACGCCGGGTCGCCGGCGCGGCGGTGGCGGCCGGGGTGACTGCGGCGGCGAGCAGCGCTGCCGCAGCCGGCGCGGCCGCCGCCAGCCCGCTCATTGCCCCTTTTTGGCCAGCTTGCCCGGCTCCACGCCCAGCTGCTTGAGCTTGCGGTACAGGTGAGTGCGCTCCAGGCCGGTTTTCTCGGCCACGCGGGTCATGCTGCCGCCTTCGCGGCCCAGGTGATGCTCGAAATACATGCGCTCGAACGCGTCGCGCGCTTCGCGCAGGGGCAGGTCGAAACTGAGGCTGAAACCGTGGCCTTCGCCGTGCGGCATGCCGCCCATGCGCGGGGCGATGGCGGCCTGCTGCGACTGCACCCCGCCGTACATGGGCTGGGCGGTGGCCATGATGGCTTCTTCGATCTGGGGCACGGCCAGCGGACGGGGCGCGATGGCCGGCGCGCGCACCGCTTCCTGGGCGCGCGACAAGCCTTGCTGCACCGCTTTGAGCAGCTTTTGCAGGGCGATCGGTTTTTCCAGGAAGTTGAGCGCGCCGATGCGGGTCGCCTCGACCGCCGTGTCGATGGTGGCGTGGCCGGACATCATGATGACCGGCATGGTCAGCAGGCCGTCGCGCTGCCATTCCTTGAGCAGCGTGACGCCGTCCGTGTCGGGCATCCAGATATCGAGCAGGACCAGGTCGGGCGCCCCGGCCGCGCGGGCATCGCGCGCCTGCTGCGCGTTCTCGGCAAGCTGGATCGCGTGACCTTCGTCGCCCAGGATTTCCGAGAGAAGCTCGCGGATGCCCATTTCATCATCAACTACGAGAATGTTTGCCATCTGTATGTGCCTTCCTGTGTGGCCTGCCCGGCGCGCCATCGGCGACGCGCCGTAACAATCGTGATTTTATGCGTTCTTTGCCGCGCTGTTGTCCCAAATTGTGAAATCCTAGGCGACAACGCGATCAAGCGCTAACTTTAACAGCAAAATCGAGACTGACGCGCCTGTTCCGTCCGTCCGGTTCTGGATATCGATGCGCCCACCATGTTCGTCGATGATTTTCTTCACCATCGGCAGTCCCAGGCCCGTGCCGCGCGCCTTCGAGGTGACGTACGGCTCG
>CALRYE020000126.1:0-19730 GCA_943372275.1 Janthinobacterium lividum | reverse complement strand
CGCGCGTCGTGCTTCCCGGTGTGATCGGATTGAGTCGGCAGGGGCGGAAATCAGAGCTTGCAGCGCGAGCCGCGATCCAACTTGCCACAGATAGCGACGCAATCGCGTCCCTGCCCGTCTTTGCGCTTTGCATGGTTGATGTAGCGAGCGCTAGCGGCACGCGCACATACGGGTCCATCTTCACGCTTGTGGGTCTAATTGAAAAACTATTGTCGACGGGTTCCGACACTGAAAGCCGCACTATTTTCGACCGCGCATATCCGTCGTTAACCGTGTCCGGTCCCAGCTGGTCGTCACAACGCAGCATAGAGGAGCAGGGGCACCCCGCGCCGCCAAAGCTGACGAAGGCGACCAAATCGACAAAGCATGGGAATGGATTTGCCAAGCATGAGAAGCTGTGGGAGGACATCAGAAAATGGCAGAAAACCGCACTGGAGTTGGCCGAGGAGATTACGCCTTCTGCCATCTTTCTCGGTAAGGTTTGGACGCGGCTCTTCTTCAGCCTACAGAACGCAGCCGAGGAATTAAAACCTCGCTCGAATTTCGGCGACGTCATGGAGATTTACGCTCTCTGCGTCATTAATGCTTTTCTGGTCGAGGAGGCGGAACATCACGTATTGGTCGCCCCGGGCATAAACCCGCGGTCGCACATTGACCGTAGCAACCCTAGAACTTCGGCCTCAGCGTTTGCCAAGAAGCTACAGCTCATGCAGCCGAACCGTCACGATTTCCCTTTGACGTCAATTGTAGCGACGTGCCCGCTAATTCTCGGGTTGCTCGACGAGGGCGAGGGCTATGCCCAGGCGCTGTTGGCGTTGTTCCCCGATAACACAGCTCCGGATTTCATTCACCCGCTTCTACGTTCGAAGGACCTCGCGGACCTAATGGTAAAAGTTTCCGTCACCGGCGAATCGAGGACCAGATCGAAAGCCGCCAACTCTAATGACGCGGATACGTCAGGGGCCGATGATATGGCCGGCGAAGAATGAGTGCCCAAGCAGCCTCTATCGGTTCACTCATCTCTGCACTACTGCTATCAGACCATCGTATTCTGCGCCTCTCATGGACGACGCCCTTTACTCGTCCGCTAGATTGGACTGAACTGCGTGAGCCGACATATCTTGCCTTCCAGCCGTGGGCTGCACGCTTCCCGGACCATGTATTCGATGCCGCTTGGCAGTTCCTGGGCCGTCGTCAGCCTGGCCAAGGAGTTCTGCTTACCACATTGAGTGCCCTGGTCGAAGAATTCTTGGAGCTATGTCATGGCGAGGTACGAGTCCGGCGCGATCTCTTGGGCGCTTGGCAACAAGGCCTAGCAAGCCGAATCTCCTCGGTTCCGATACAGGCTGTGGCCGACGTGATCTTCGAAACCGGACGTTATGCTCAGGTCGGTGGGTACCGAATGTGGTCCGTATCTTCCGATCGCGCGCCTGCCCCGTGGCGGCGCCAGATATTGCCATTGCTCCGAACTGAAGATGCGGCGGTGGCTGATTATGTGGAAAGGGAAGGCTTGCATGAAACGCACCTACATCTGAACGGCAGTACACATGCCGAAATCTGTTGGCTGCGCGCGATCCGCGACTCCCGCAAGGAAGCGCGCGAATTTGTGGACGCTTGGACCCGGGGCAAGCAAGCTGGGCGTCTTCGCGAACTGGTTGGGCACGCGAACCCCGACCTGACCCCTCAGCTCTTCTATCAGCACCTCCTCACGGCGGGTCGCTTACGTGCTTGGCTCATCGCTGCTGCCGACGACCGAATTGCTCCAGATACATACCTGCCTATGTCTTGCCAGCGCTTGTGCGAAGCGGACAACGACGAGTGGTCCGTTGGCTTAACAGAGGGACCACTGTCGTGGCGACACGAGCCCGACGTCGAGGAAGAATTTACCTGGATGGCCCGCCTCATAATCAAGCTCCGTCAACGGCCTAGCGTGCAATTAACGCGTATGTTCCATGCGTACCTACTGCTGGGGAACGAATACTATCGTTTGCTTGTCCAGAGTGAGGTGCAGTATGGTTTCGACCAATTCCAGAAGTTCACCGTGACGGAGTTGCGCGAGCCAGCGGAAAAAGATTATCGTACGCGATTCCACGCCATGCATGGTCCTCGATCAGCGACCAGCACGGTCGGATACTTGGAAGGACGCTTCGCACCCAAGGAAAATCCGGTGAAAGCCTACAAGCTCTTCAATGCGATTCTGGGCGGCTATCTACAGTATCTGCGCGATGCTACCGACGCTGGGCTTCCGCTCGATAGCCGCGCCTTTTCCCTCTCTGAGGTACTAATTGAGCTCGACCAGTACTTTCAGCGCCCGATTGCTCGGCATCGGAGCGTCCACCGCTTGACCTTAGTCGCTCACTTCATCAAGCAGCCGTGGACGTCGGCACAACGGCATAAGGCAGGGCCATATCGACATTATCCGCTCGACCTTCAGTTGCGTCGCACCGCAGGGTTACTGCTGTCTTGTCTCGCGAGGTGGCCTCGGCTCCAGAACTGGATACGTGGTATCGATGCTGCCGCGAATGAACTACATGCACCACCGGACGTATTCGCTTCTGTCTTCCGTGTCTGTCGTAAAGCCGGCCTGACCCATCGCACCTACCACGCGGGCGAGGATTTCCGACACCTCCTGTCGGGCATCGCCACAATGTGGGAGGCGCTTACCCTATTGGATCTCAGTAAGGGAGACCGCATCGGGCATGGCACGGCTATGGGAATTCGTCCTAGCCTATGGCTTGAGCGCATGCCAAGTACGCTCACCCTTTCTCGGGGGGAATGGATGTTAAGCGTGCTGGCCGCGTGGCAACTGTTGCGAGACATGTCCGAAATGTACGCATGCGCGAACCGGCTACAGCGCGAGGTGGAAGACGCGGCGTACCAGATCTTCGGGCGCTCAGTTACCGTCCAGGAGGTCGAACGTGCGATGGCACTCCGCGGGCTAAACCGCTATGACCTGATGCGACATCAGACTGGTCAGGCAGACCTGCATCGTGAACCGTTGAACAAGCATTGGCGTGAGGAAGCTGCGCTGGTAAGGTCGACGTGCGAGGGCCATCCTAGAGACGTCGGACTACTCTGGGAATGGTTGAGCGATCCTAGCGTGCAGGCACGCGCAGACGACTTGATTGCCAAGGAGGCTAACTTCTTGGATGCTAGGAGTTATCTCGTGGTGCAGCAGGCTCTCATGCAGCACGTAGCTGATCGGGGAGTGTTAATCGAGACGCTACCGTCTAGTAATGTCCGGATTAGCCAGTACTACCATGTAGGCGAGCACCACTCACTGCGATGGATGCAGGTTCCGGGCTACGTCGAAGTCGGTGACCCCGAGATCATGGTGTGTCTCGGATCTGACGATCCGGGGATCTTCGCCGGCGACCTCGAGACCGAATTCTATTTGCTATATGGGGCACTGCGACGTGCGGGGCTTGGCGATTCTGAGGCCCTACGTCGTTTGAGCATACTGAATGAACGCGGTAGGACATATCGCTTTCACCATCCATCCTTGTCGTGATCTGGAGAAGATTATGGCGCGGCTGACCTCACCTGCTCAGTGTGGTGAGTGAGCACAAGAAGGCTTCGGCGCCACGCTAACTCAACGCTAGTCAACGACTACCTCATCATTCACTGTGCGATTTGGGGGGCGAACGGCTCGCCTTGGTCAAGTTCGAATATCTTTTGCGTGGCGGGATACCACTGGCTCTGATAAGAACACCTATGCTGTAAGCGACCGCATCCAAGCCTGAAAAACTTTCGCGATGCCTTTCTAGTAGCAACGAGAGCAGCATGCGACGAGTCGTTTTTCTTATTGCATAGGATTGTGAACTTTCACTCAGAAACTCGTGATAAAACTGCTCCAGTTTGGATGAGGAGAACTTCCTTACCTTGTCATCCAACAACGCACGTGCATAGATAGCAAAGTCGACTTCGGACTGCAAAGCAGGCTGTCCGAAACACAGTGAGAAGTCGTGCCCGCATGCACATTTACGCCAAGGCGCCGTAAGAATAAGGTTCCTTGGAGATAATTTTGTTTCGCAGTAAGGGCAGGAACTCAGAAGAATTGAGCCGTGACGCCAGCACGAAGTCACTGCAGGGAGTTGATGCGAGCGGTGCCAGTACCCACAGCCGAACTTCCCCTGGTCTGCACGAACACAGTCAACGCAAATGTGCATATCGCCGTCTCCGCGTTGTCGTCTGGGTGTCAGGAAGCCACGCGCGAGAGTGAGGAGTTCCTCGTGTTCCGTCTGGTCCGCACCAGGGGTAGCGAGGAACGGCATCACGAGAGGCAATAAAGTGTTATGCCGCAGTATTTGACCAACAAATCCTGGCGGCGCATTTGGAATTCGGCTCGCCAAGACCGAAAGCCGTGCCGGGGCCACCTCGCCAAGCGTAAACGGACGCCGTCGAAAAAGCTTCGAATAGGTAGTGAGACAATTTCGGTGTCCTGCTAAGACATGATATCTGGAGATCCGGGAGTAGATCGTTTCATCAGGTAGTGAACCAGGAAAAAATGCCAATTGCATGTCAGGGCTAGAGTAAGAGACCTCCATATTGAGGGGTTCGCATTTTACCGCGTGCTGGTAAAACATCGTTCTCTCCATTGCTTTTTCGACGCCCGATGACGGCCGCAGACAGAGCTATTTCCGGCCGAGGCGACCCAAATTCACCGATGCGCTCTCATAGCGGGTGCTAAGGCAGCAGATAGCGTGATAAATCTGGAGGTCACGTGCAGCCAAGCCTTCAAGGTGCGCGCTGTCTGATGGCTTCAATACCCTATTCATTTTCCTTCGTGATTGCGCGCGCCGTCTGCCCTGGCCCAGCCAGACAGCCGGCTTAACGGCCCAGCGCTGCAACCCCTGGCGAAAGCGCGCTGCAGGGTAGCAAGGTGGCATGGACATCGGGCGCAAATGGCGTGGAGGTGGCTGGCGGATTTCTGTCGAACGCCCAGTAGGCTTGGGTCGGGTCCGGGCGCGACCGAAGACCCCGCCTTGCCGCTGCGATGCTGTAGCGGATCATGTTGCGCAGGTCATCAATGATGCGCGGAGAGTTAGCCCAGGTGGAATGGGCCAGTCCTTTCCCGGCGGCAGAGACGTCGATCGTGTCCACGCACTTGGGCAGATGCTTGAACCCGAAGCCGATGCGTGGCTTTCGATTGACGACCCGCGAGGCCCATAGCACCTTATCGTTCGACGACACGTAGCTGGTCACGGTGTGCTGGCTCCTGATGGCCGGCTCGATGTGTTTTTCGAATAATCCAGGTGTGATATCGGCGGCCGCGAAGACGATATGCTTAAACACAGGAACGCTGGTGCCATCCTTCTTTTGCCTGGTCAGTTCCTTGGTGGTACCGAGTCTGTCGAGCGCGCTGACCAATACACGCGAACCCATGCTGTGCGCGACAATGTGGACGGTACCTATATCGGTGCTCTGCGCAATTTCGCGGAGGTAGTCCGCGAGCGCTTCGCTAGACACGTCGGTTCTCTTATCGGCGGTGACATAATCGAAACCGGGGATGCCCGGGTTGGAGGGCCAACTGAACATCAATGGTACGAGGTCGTAATCGAATTGCGACAGGTCGTAGACCAGCTGCGCCGTGCGGAACACGGCTTCGGTAAAGTCGTTGTTGTAGCCGTGAATATAGAGAACCGCAGTCTTACTTTTCGACACCGCGACAGCATCCTTCAGCGTCGACGTGAATTCCGCTTGCTCGAGCACGTGAATCTTGTGCTCATACAAAAAATCGGTGTCTGGATTCGGCAGCACCAGCGCTGGCAAGGTGCTTATCCCATGGTGTTTAGCGACACGTTCTATCGTCAAAACCACCGTCGACGGGCGCGTGAGTTCGCCACGCTCCCGCTCGCGCGGCACGCGCACGGTGGCAACGCCGTGTTCCAGCGCTGCCGCACCGGCACGGTCGGTGAGTTGATTACCGTAGAAGTAGAACGGATTGTCGCTGCCGGTGCGCTTGCGGTTTGTAGCAAACAACACTGGAACGACGTTGTTCGGCATCCAGCCCGCCGGGTCCATATCGGAGCTGCGTGTGGCCACAATCTCGATCGCGACGCGGTTGTTTTGCGCGCGGCCAGCAACCGTACTGTTCGGATGCGCGGGATTGTCCGATCCATGCGCTTTTGTGAACACCCGCGTCGGTGCGATCCCCCGGCTGACCAGGTAGTCTTTGACTGCATCTGCGCGCCGCCAGGATAGGCGCTTGGCCTTTTCCCACTCGAGACTGTCGTCGGTGTACCCGGTCACCTCGAACCCATCGACGCTGCTCGCCCCGACCTGGTGAAGAAGATCAGCCAGGGCAGCCTTGGCTTGAGGGCTCAAGGCCGCGCTTGCGCGATAGAACTGGATCTCGCCCATCATGCTGACTTTCTCCCTCGTGGGCGCGGGAGGAGGTGGCGCTGCGGGCGCAGGCGCTTCAACGACAGGCGCCGGGGCTGGCGCAGGAACTGGAACCGGAGGCAGCACCTGCCGGGTCACGCACCCGTTCAGCGCTCCCGCCACAACGATGAAAAGCACACCACGTGGGACGAGTCGCATTGTTCGCTCCGGGTTGTTGTCCTGAGTACTTACGGTAGCATATTTACATGCTTTTTTAAAAACTATTTACAGCGTTGTTTTATTGCGCTTCTGTCAGCAATGTGGCAGGTGCGCTTCGACGTTGGAAGGTACAACGTCCGTGTCGTAACACGGATGCCGGGGAAGCATCCGCGTTCTTAGTCCTGCTCGGGAATCTGCCGCACCACCAAAAAGTGATACGACATTGCCCCGCAAAACGCGATGCCGGCCCCCGTCAACAGCGCCGGCACAAACGACCAGGTCTGCGCAATGTAACCGGTCAGCACCGGCGCCAGCGCACCGCCCAGAAACCCGCCGAAGTTCTGCAACGCACCCAGCGACGCGATCCGGCTTGGCGGCGCGGCCACCGTGGCCAGCGACCAGGCGCAGGCCGACGAAGCGTTGGCCAGAAAGATGACCATCGAGATGCAGGCCACGGCCGCCACATTGCTCTCGACCAGCGCCGCCGGAATCGTGAACGCCACCATGCCCAGCGTCGACACCACCACCGCGTTGCGCCGGCCCGACAGCGGCGACGACGCCGCCCGCGCTACCCGGTCCGATGCCCAGCCCGCCACCAGGGCGCCGGCAAAGCCGCACAGAAACGGAATCGACGACACCAGCCCGGCGGAGGTCAGGTCCATATGCCGCTCGGTGCGCAGGTAGCCCGGCAGCCAGGTCAGATACACCCAGTTCAGATAGACCGAGCCGAAAAAGCCAAGCATCATGCCCCACGTCGTACGGTGGCGAAACAGCGCGCGCCAGGCGGCAAAGCTCATGGCCGGCTTGGCTGCGACCGCTTCGCCCCCCTCCAGATAGGCGCGCTCGGCGGCGGTCAATTGCTCCGGGACCGGATCGCGGTACAGGCCCACCCAGATGACCGCGGCCACGATGCCCATGCCGCCGGTGACGAAAAATGCCCAATGCCAGCTGGTGGCGGCGATCAGCGGCGCCAGCAACAAGGGCGCCAGCGCCACGCCCAGTGGCGAGGCGGAATTGTAGATGCCGGTCGGCGTGCCGCGCGAGCGGGGCGGAAACCAGTTGCTCACCACCCGCGCCGCGGCCGGGAACTGGGGCGCTTCGCCGATCCCCAGCGCGATGCGTGCAATCACAAACCAGCCGAAGGTCGCAGCCAGCCCGCCCGCCGCCTGCGCCAGCGACCACACCACCAGGCCGATGCCCAGCAGCCAGCGCGGGCCCACCTTGTCGACCAGCGCGCCCACCGGCAGCTGGCACAGCGCATAGCTCCACGAAAAGGCCGACAGCAGCACGCCCATCTGACCCAGGGACAAGCCCAGGTCGGCGCGGATGAATTCGTTGGCCACGGCCAGGGTGGCGCGGTCCAGATAGTTGATCACCCCGCAGATGACCAGTAGCACGAGCGCCAGGGTCTGGCGGCGGCGGATGCGGGGAGGGGTGACGTCGTCGATGGAAGAAGGAATCATTGCGGATGCAGGCTGTGCAGGCGTGGCGACACGGTCGCGCCAGCGTGAGTGGTCCGCTAGTGGCAAGCGGAAATTGAAGGCGAGTATAGTTCACCGCGCGCTGCCAGCACAGCATCTTCACGTCCAGCGACCGCGCCGACGCGCACTGCGGCTGGCGCGGCATACCGTGCATCCGACCCCATCAGGTCCGGTTGATCGACACGCCCCCATCCGCCAGCAAGCTGATGCCAGTGGTAAAGCTCGACGCATCCGATGCCAGATACAGCGCCGCGCGGGCAATCTCTTCGGGGCGGGCCAGCCGCTTGAGCGCGTACAGCCCTCGAACAAACTCCAGCACCTCGGGCGTATTCGCCACCGCCCTGCCCATCGGCGTATCGGTGCCGCCCGGCAGCAGCGCATTGGCGCGAATACCCTGCGCGGCGTATTCGACGGCGATCACCTGCATCAGGCCGATCAAGCCGGCCTTGCTGGCCGCATAGGCCGCCATGCCGGGAAAGCCGACCGTGTTCCCGACAAAACTGGACGTGAAGATGATCGAACCGCCCCCGCGCTGCACCATGGCCGGCAACTGGTATTTCGCGCCCAGAAACGCGCTGGTCAGATTGGTGTCGATCACGCCATTCCATGCCTTCACGGAGAGATCCGCAACCGGTGCGCTGTCGCCCGTCGTGCCGGCATTGTTGAAGGCGATATCCAGCCCGCCAAAGCGGCCCACCGCGGTTTCCACCACGGCGCGCGCCAGCTGTTCGTCGTTGATATCGCCGGCAACGGCAACCGCCTGGCCGCCGCCGTGTTCGATCTCGGCCACCAGCGCATTCAACTCGGCCTGGCGGCGTGCCGTCACCACTACCCTGGCGCCCTGCTGCGCGAACAGCTTCGCCGTCTCATAGCCAATGCCCGAACTGGCGCCGGTCACGATGGCCACTTTTCCAGATAACTGATTCATGTTCAGATCCTTACGCGTTGATTGATAGGGCTTTCAGCATAAGGAAGCTGCATGGTGCGATCTATCCGTTTCTTGCTGCCGCATTCGCGCCGGCTGACTCGCGATGCCCCATAGCCCCCCGGCTGGTGTGGCGTGTGCGAGATAGCATTGAGTTCGAGCTAATCTTGAGGTCTCAATATGGATCGGTGTCGCCGCCGCTGTATTGCTGGCAGCATGGGACGTGTTTGTGCGCAATAATGTCGAGGCAGAACGACTGGAGCCGAACGCGATGAAAGAAGCGCAGGCCGAAGACAATAAAGTGGAAACCTAGGGACCGACGACGATGAAAATAGCGGTATTCAGTGCCCAGCCCTACGATGTGCGTTTCCTTGGCGAGGCGAGCGCGCGCCCGCCGTTCGACGGTGCGCACGTGTTCCAGTTCCACACCGAAGCGCTATCGCTGGAATCGATCGCGCTGGCGCAGGGCTGCAAGGCGGTGTGCATCTTCGTCAACGACCGGGCCGACGCGCCGGTGCTTGAGGCGCTGGCCGCGCTGGGCGTGGGCGCCATCCTGCTGCGCTGCGCCGGCTTCAATAATGTGGATCTGGCCGCCGCCGAGCGGCTCGGCCTGTTCGTGGCGCGCGTGCCGGCCTATTCGCCCGAAGCGGTTGCCGAGCACACGCTGGCGCTGATCCTCACGCTCAACCGCCACACCCACCGGGCCTTCGCCCGCGTACGCGAAGGCAATTTCGCCCTCGACGGTCTGCTCGGCAGCAACCTGCACGGCAAGACCGTGGGCCTGATCGGCACCGGCAAGATCGGCCTGGCGGCGGCGCGCATCTTTAACGGCTTCGGTTGCCGCGTGCTGGCCAGCGACCCGTATCCGGCCGCCGCGTTCGAGGGGCTGGGCACGCTGGTGCCACTGGCCCGGCTGCTGGCCGAGTCGGATATCGTGTCGCTGCATTGTCCGTTGACGGAGCAGACCCGCCACCTGATCGACGCGCCCGCGCTGGCCGGCATGAAGCCGGGCGCCATGCTGGTCAACACCTCGCGCGGCGCGCTGATCGATACGGGCGCGGTGATCGCCGCGCTCAAGTCGCGCCAGCTCGGGGCGCTGGCCATCGATGTGTACGAGCAGGAGAGCGAGTTGTTCTTCCACGACCATTCGGCCGACATCATCGCCGACGATTGCTTCCAGCGCCTGATGACCTTCCCCAACGTGCTGGTCACGGGCCACCAGGGCTTTTTCACCATCGAAGCCATGCGCGAGATCGCCCATATCACCATGGATAACCTCGGCGCCTTCGTGCAGGGCAGCCCATGCCCCAACCGCCTGCCGGTGGCGGCTGGCTAAACAACGTTGTAACCGTCAGGCAGCTTTCTTGACCGCCAGCGCGCGACCGCCGGCACGCGCCGCCAGCCTGGCCGGGCCGGCCCCGGAACGCTGCTCGTTGCGGCTGTCGAGCTTGAACACGCTCAGCGCCCTGACCAGGATGGCGGTCTGATCCGATAGGGTGCCTGCCGCCGCGGCCGCTTCTTCGACCAGCGCGGCGTTCTGCTGGGTCACTTCGTCCATCTGCGTCACCGCGTTGTTGATCTGGTTGATGCCGTCGGTCTGCTCGCGCGAGGCCGAGGCGATCTCATTCATGATGCTGGTGACCTTGGCCACCGAATCGATGATTTCCTGCATGGTCTTGCCCGCGTGCTCGGCCAGTTGCATGCCGTTGTCCACTTTGCTGATGGACACGTCGATCAGTTCCTTGATTTCCTTGGCGGCGGTGGCGCTGCGCTGCGCCAGATTGCGCACTTCCGAGGCGACCACGGCAAAGCCGCGGCCTTGCTCGCCGGCGCGTGCGGCCTCCACCGCCGCGTTGAGCGCCAGAATATTGGTCTGGAAGGCGATGCCTTCGATGATGCCGATGATATCGACGATCTTGGTCGACGAGCCGCTGATTTCCGTCATCGTGTGCACGACCTGTCCGACCACCTCGCCCCCCTTGCCGGCCACGGCTGACGCCTCGCTCGCCATGCTGGTGGCCTGCTGGGCATTGTGGGTGTTCTGCTGCACGGTCGAGGCCATTTCTTCCATGCTCGACGCGGTTTCCTCGAGCGCCGAAGCCTGCGATTCCGTGCGGCTCGACAGGTTCATATTGCCTGCCGCGATCTCCCGCGTGGAGATGCTGATCTGCTCGGAATTGCGGCGCACGTCGCCCACGATCGAATGCAGGTTGACGCGCAACTGGCGCAGCGCGCGCAGCAGCTGGCCGACCTCGTCGGTGCGCTCGGTGACGATGTCGTTGGTCAGGTCGCCCCCGGCCATCACCTGGCTGGCGCGCAGCGCTGTTCTGAGCGGCGCGAGCACCGCCACTTCCAGCGTGTACATCAGATACGCCGTGGCCGCGCCCGCCAGCACGGCCAGGCTGATCAGCCAGGCCGGCCGGGTCGTCATCATGCCCAGCGCCAGCAGGGCGGCCAGCACCAGCGCGCAGGTCAGGCCGGCCTGCCGGGCGACCGAGATGCGCAGCGCGCGGCGCAGCCGCGCCGCCATGCCGGTCGACACGGCCGCACCCTGGCGAATGGCGATGCGGTGGGGATTGCCCGCCTTGAGCTCGGCATACAGGCGCGTGGCGGCGGCAATCTGCTCCTTGTTCGGCTTGGTGCGCACCGACATGTAGCCAACCGGCGCGCCGTTTTCGATGATGGGGGTGACGTTGGCCAGGACCCAGTAATAGTCGCCGTTCTTGCAACGGTTCTTGACCATGCCGGTCCATGCCAGCCCGGCCTTGACGGTGGCCCACAGGTCGCCGAAGGCTTCCACCGGCATATCGGGATGGCGCACGATGTTTTGGGGAGCGCCGATCAATTCTTCTTCGGTAAAGCCGCTGACGTCGATGAAGTAGGGATTGGCGTAGGTGATGTTGCCCTGTAAATCCGTGGTGGAGACGATTGTTTCGGTGTCGCTGATCTCATATTGCCTGTCGGTGACCGGCAGATTGGTACGCATGCGAGCTCCTGTCCGTGGTGAAACCCATCAATCAGTTCAGAAATACTAATCGATGTCGACGCGGATAAATACCCTTTAAGGGTAGCTGTGGTTTTTGTCCAACTTGTGACAAGGCGGGGCGTCTAGATCAAGGCAACCCGGGGCGAGGCGTAAAAAAACAGCCGAAGGGCCGGGAAAAATGGGAGAAAACCGGGTTTTTTGAAAAGCGTGACCTAAGAAAAAAGGCGTTTTCCGGGGTTTTGGAGGCAAAAACGGGTAAATGTGTTGTTTATTTACTAGCGCCTTGAAGGGATAAATTTATACTATTTATTTCGTATAAACGATTTATGCCGTTTATACGAAATAAACCATTTACATTAATATATATTGAAAATTAGAAACTATAATTTCCCGGAATTCGCTACGTAAAAATTATCTCGAAGCAACTATCTCTTTTCTGAACCAATCGTCGAGCAATTGTTTCTCATGAGCAAATATGTCGGAGCCATAGCGGTTCGAGCGCATCAGGTAGCCCGCGTCGGACAGCTTGCGCTCGCCGCTGCGCAGCACCTTGCCATCCTGCTCGATGCTGTAACGCAGGTGGATGTGCGGCCAGTCGGCCCGGCCCTTCATCACCCGCACGTTCTGGATCGCCACGCGCGGGAACACTTCGCCAGCCAGGTCGATATCCAGCACGTCGACCTTCAGCTCTTGCCCGGCAGGCAGGCGCTTGGACAATTCGTCGAAATGCTCGTTGAGCAGCATTTCCATCGACTCGCGCTCGGCGCTATAGCGCGGCACGTCGGTCATTTTGTCGGGGCTGGCGTAAGTGACGGTGGCCACGGCGGAGGCGCCGGCGCAGGCGGCCAGCAGGCCCATGGCCAGGGCGGTGCGAACAAGTTGCTGCTTCATGACAATTCCTTTAGGAGGTAAATAGACAGCTGATGACCAAATATACGCCCGTTTTGCCCGCACAGGTTCAGCACGCCGTCAGGGTTTTGTATCAGTTTGTGTGCGCCCTACGAAGGCGCGCGGCGGATCGGTGAGCGCATCGCCGCGGCCTGCGGGATCCGTCGCGTTACCGCGCCCGAGCGCAAACTGCGTGATAATCGGTTAACCGTCTGCGCCGCCCCTGTAGCGTGCCTGTCGACACGCGGCAGCACCGGGCGCAGGGAAGCCATGCAAGTTCAGATGATTTATACTGCGGCGCCTATGCCTGAGCTGGCGCACGCCCTAACGATCCAGGAGCAACAAAAATGACTACTGCAACACCGGACCATCCTTCGCTGCTAAAGCGCATCCCGCTGGCGTTTGGTGCCTTCTTCAGCATCCTGTCGAACCCGGCTGTGGCCGCGCGCGCCGACCGCCTGCAGCGCGACGACGTGCCCGCACCCGTGACCACGCGCGCAGCCGCCCCTGCGCCCACCCCGGCAGCCGCGCCGGTTGCAACGGCTCCGGCCCCGGCTCCGGCTCCGGCGCCTCTGCGCCAGGCCACGCCCGACGCCGCGCTGCAGCTGCTGTCCCTGTTACAGCGCGATGCGCGCCTGATCGATTTCACCCAGGAAGACCTGACCGGCCACGCCGACGCCGACATCGGCGCGGCGGCGCGCGTGGTGCACGAAGGCTGCCGCAAGGTGCTGCGCGAGCACTTCACCATCGCCCCGGTGCGCAGCGAAGCCGAAGGCAGCCGCGTGAGCCTGGACGCCGGCTTCGACGCCGCCGCCATCCGCCTGACCGGCAATGTGGTCGGCAGCGCGCCGTTCAAGGGCAGCATCAGCCACCGCGGCTGGCGCGCCACCGAAGTGCGCCTGCCCAAGCTGGCCGAGCGCCACGACGCCACCATCCTGGCCCAGGCCGAGGTGGAACTGTGAACGCGCCCCGTTACGCCATCGGCATCGACCTGGGCACCACGCACTGCGCGCTGGCTTACGTCGACCTGGAACAAAGCGACGGCGAAGCCACCCGCCACGGCGTGCTGCAGATTCCGCAGCTGACCGGCCCCGGTACGGTGGAGTCGCACGGCCTGCTGCCGTCGTTCCTGTACCTGCCGCACGCCGACGAACTGGCCCAGGGCGACCTGGATCTGCCATGGCCGTCGCCGACCGATTACGTGGTCGGCGAAATGGCCCGCGCGCGCGGCGCCACCACCCCGATCCGGCTGGTCTCGAGCGCCAAGAGCTGGCTGTGCCATCCGGGCGCGGACCGCCGCGGCGCCATCCTGCCCAGCGACGCGCCGCCCGAGGTGCAACGCGTCTCGCCGCTGGAAGCGTCCACCCGCTATCTGGCGCACCTGCGCCAGGCCTGGGACCATGCCAATCCCGACGCGCCGTTCGACCAGCAGGACATCACCGTCACCATTCCCGCCTCGTTCGATCCGGCCGCGCGCGAACTGACCGTGGAAGCGGCCAAGGCGGCTGGCTACCAGAACCTGACGCTGCTCGAGGAACCGCAGGCCGCGCTGTACAACTGGATCCAGAACAGCGGCGGCCAGTGGCGCCGCGACGTTCAGCCGGGCGACGTGATCCTGGTGGTCGACGTGGGCGGCGGCACCAGCGACTTTTCGCTCATCGCCGTGCTGGAACACGAAGGCACGCTGGAACTGCACCGCATCGCCGTGGGCGACCATATCCTGCTGGGCGGCGACAACATGGACCTGACGCTGGCCCACGTGGTGGCGCGCAAGCTGGCCGAGAACGGCACCACGCTCGACGCGTGGCAGATGCGCGCCCTGGGCTACGCCTGCCGCACCGCCAAGGAACGCCTGCTGGCCGACGGCACGCTGGACGCGCAGCCGATCGTGGTGCCCAGCCGCGGCTCCAAGCTGATTGGCGGGGCGATCCGCACCGAGCTGACCGCCGACGAGGTGCGCAACACCATCGTCGAAGGCTTTTTCCCCGATGTGCCGGCGTCGAGCCGTCCGGCCACGCGCCTGCGCGGCGGCCTGACCCAACTGGGCTTGCCGTACGCGCAGGACGCCGGCGTGACGCGCCACCTGGCCTCGCTGCTGGGCCGCCAGCGCGACGCCACCGCCGAACTGTCCGGCTTCGTGCGCCCCAACGACCCCAACGCCAGCTTCCTGCATCCGAGCGCGGTGCTGTTCAACGGCGGCGTGTTCAAGTCGGCGCTGCTGGCCGAGCGCACCATCGGCACCATCAACGGCTGGCTGGCCGGCGAGGGCGCCGCGCCCGCGCGCGTGCTGGCCGGGGCCGACCTGGACCTGGCCGTGGCGCGCGGCGCCGCCTACTACGGCTACGTGCGGCGCGGGCGCGGCGTGCGCATCCGCGGCGGCACCGCGCGTGCCTACTACATCGCCATCGAATCGGCCATGCCGGCCATCCCCGGCATGGAGCCGCCCATCCAGGCCCTGTGCGTGGCGCCGTTCGGCATGGAAGAGGGCATCGAGTCCGAACTGCAGACCCAGGATTTCGGGCTGGTGGTGGGCGAACCGATTCAGCTGCGCTTCTTCGGCTCTTCGGTGCGCCGCCAGGATCAGCTGGGCAGCTTGCTCGACACCTGGCAGGCCGACGAACTGCAGGAGCTGGGCCAGATCCAGGCCACCCTGCCGGCCAGCGGCCGCAGCGACGGCGACGTGGTCCACGTGCGTTTGCACGCGGTGGCCACCGACACCGGCACGCTGGAACTGACCGCCGTAGCCATCAACGGCGACGGGCGCTGGAAGGTCGAGTTCGACGTGCGTAACGGCTGATGGACACGGCGGCCACGCGCTCAGCCGCGTACTCAGGCGGATACGTCGCCAAGTACGCGGTCGGCATCGATCTGGGCACCAGCAATACGGTGCTCGCGTATGCCGAGCTGCAGGCCGAGAACAGTGCGGGCGGCGCGCCCGGCCCCGTGAAGCTGTTCGAGGTCGAGCAGCTGGTCGCACCCGGATCGGTGTCCGCCTTGCCGCTGCTGCCCTCGGTGCGCTATCAGGCTGGCGCCGGCGAACTGGCCGCCGCCGACCTGCAACTGCCCTGGCGGACCGAAGCCACGGCAGCGCCGGTGGTAGCTGGCACGCTGGCGCGCCAGCTCGGCGCGCAGGCCCCGGGCCGGCTGGTGGCCAGCGCCAAGAGCTGGCTGTCGCACACGGGCGTGGACCGCCTCGCGCCCATCCTGCCGTGGGGCAGTCCGCCCGACGTGCCCAAGGTATCGCCCGTGGAGGCCAGCGCCAGTTATCTGGCGCACCTGCGCGCGGCATGGAATCACCGCTTTCCCGCCGACCTGCTCGAACACCAGGATCTGGTGCTGACGGTACCGGCCTCGTTCGACGAGGCGGCGCGCGCGCTGACCCTGGCGGCGGCGCGCCAGGCCGGCCTGCCCACGCTGCGCCTGCTGGAAGAGCCGCAGGCGGTGTTCTACGACTGGCTGCAGCGCCACCGCGCCGGCCTTGACGCTGCGCTTGAAGGCACCCGGCTGGTGCTGGTGTGCGACGTGGGCGGCGGCACCACCGACCTGAGTCTGATCCGGGTCGACGTCAAGGATGGCCAGACCAGCATCGACCGCATCGGCGTGGGCAACCACCTGATGCTGGGCGGCGACAACATGGACATGGCGCTGGCGCATCTGGCCGAAGCGCGCCTGGCCGACGCCGGCAATGGCGGCGCGCCCGAGCGGCTGTCGGCCTCGCGTCTGTCGCAGCTGGTGGAACGCTGCCGCGCGGCCAAGGAGCAGCTGCTGGCGGCGGACGCGCCGCAGCAGGTCAACCTGACCTTGCTGGGCGCGGGGTCCAAGCTGGTGGGCGGGTCCCGCTCGGCCACGCTGACCCGGGCCGAAGTCGAGCAGCTGATTGTGGACGGCTTTTTTCCGCAGGTCGATGCCGACACGCCGCTCAACAAAAGCCGCGCCGGTCTGGTCGAATTCGGCCTGCCGTATGCGCGCGACGCCGGCATTACGCGCCACGTGGGCGACTTCTTGCGCCGCCACGCCGATGCGGTGCGCGCCGCCACTACAAGCGTCGGTGAAGGCGTCGCCATTCCCGACACCCTGCTGCTCAATGGCGGCGTATTTCGCGCCAGCGCGCTGGCTACCCGGCTGGAACAGACGCTGGGCGCATGGCGCGGCGCACCCCTGCGCGTGCTGCATAACGATAATCCCGACATCGCCGTGGCGCGCGGCGCGGTGGCCTATGCGCTGGCCGGGGTGGGCGGCACGCCGAAGATCGGCGGCGGCGCGGCGCGCAGCTACTTTCTGCTGCTGGGCGGGCAGGGCAAAGGGGAGGGGGCAGCCAAGCGACGCGCAATCTGCATCCTCCCTCGCGGCAGCGAAGCTGGCCGGGCGCTGCGGCTGGACGCGCATAATCTGGCGCTGCGCGTGGGCGAGCCGGTGCGCTTTCACCTGTTCACCTCCAGCGCCGACGCGGCCGGGCGCGCCCCGTTCGCGCTGGGCGAGCTGGTGGATCTGGATCACGGCGACTATGCGCGCCTGCCGCCCATCACCATGGTCATGCGCGCCGGTGCGAAGCAGAGCCACGGCGGCGAACGGCGCCAGGTGCCGGTGCAGCTGACCAGCGAACTGACCGAAGTGGGCACGCTGGAAATGCACTGCGTCAGCGTGGTGAATCCCGCCGAGCGCTGGCTGCTGGAATTCGACCTGCGCCAGCATGGCGATGACGACGGTGCCGCCGCCGATGCCGGGCAGGACGACGCGCTGAAAGCGCGCATGGCGCTGGCGCTGCCCCTGATCGAACGCATCTTCGGCGCCAAGGCGCAGCAGGTGCCGGCCAAGGAAGTGCGCCAGCTGCGCGCCCAACTCGAACAGGTACTGGGCGAGCGCGCCACGTGGAGCACGCCGCTGCTGCGCCAGCTGTTCGACGCCTTGCTGCAGCGTGCCCGCGCGCGGCGCCGCTCGGTCGACCACGAACGTGTATGGCTGAACCTGGCCGGCTACTGCCTGCGGCCCGGCTACGGCTTCACGCTGGACGAATGGCGCATCGGCCAGCTGTGGGCGCTGTTCGACGCCGGCGTGGCCAGCGGCCAGGACAAGCAGGTGCAAACCGAGTGGTGGACCTTGTGGCGGCGCGTGGCCGGCGGCCTGGATGCGGATCAGCAGCGCCGCCTGCTCGATGACTTCGCCTACAACCTGCAAAGCAACGAGCAGGGAAGTGGGCAACCCGGCGACGACCCCGCCAGCACGGTGGTGCGCGCCAGCGACGACGACATGCTGCGCCTGGGCGCCTCGTTGGAACGCATCCCGCTTGAATTTAAAGTGGAGATCGGCGAATGGCTGCTGGGACGGCTGGGCAAGGCCAACGATGCGCTGACCTTGTGGGCGCTGGGCCGGATCGGCTCGCGCCAGCCGTTCTACGGCAACCTGGACGATCTGGTGCCGCCCGACGTGGTGGCCACGTGGCTGGACGGCATTCTGGCGCTGGACTGGCGCCGGCTGGAGCCAGCCGGCTTTGCCGCCGCCTACCTGGCGCGCATGACGGGCGACCGCGCGCGCGACTTGCCGCAGGCGCTGCGCGACACCATCGCGGCGCGCCTGCGCCAGATGAACGCGCCGGCCGTGTGGGTGCAGATGGTGCTGGAAGTGGTGCAGCTGGACGAAGCGACCGAACGGCGCGTGCTGGGCGAGACGCTGCCGCCGGGGCTGAGGCTGATCGCCTGACTGGCGCGACCTGTCATCAAGTGCCTGATACCAGCTGGCGGAAATACCCGCTGGCGTAAGGGCGTTCGAGTGGCCCGTACTGGGGGGCCCTGGCGGTCCATGCGCGGCCTTCGTCCGCATCGGCCGGGGCGTGCACGCCACGCGTGAGCAGCGCGCCGAGAATGACCATGGCCGCGCCGTTGCCGCCTTCGGCCGCCCGGCGCAGCAGCTTCACGCCGCCCGTGTCGTCGCGCGCGATGACCTTGCCTTCCAGCTTCAACTCAGCTAGCAGCAATTCCGCCTCGCCGTGGCGGTCCTGCGCTGCGGCGCTCAGCCAGCGGGTCGCTTCGGCGGCGTCGACCGGCCCGCTCGCGCCGCTTAACAGCGCCACTGCCAGGCCGTACTTGGCCGTGGTGTCATCCTTTTCCGCCGCCTGGCGCAGCAGGCGCGCCGCGTCGGCTCGATCTTGTGCAATGCCGGCGCCACTGTCGAGCCGTCGCGCCAGTTCGTTGGCTGCCGGCGCATGTCCCTGATCGGCGGCCTTGCGCAGCCACGCCGCGCCTTGCGCGCCATCGTTCGATGCGCCGCCAGTGCCGTCCAACAGGGACATCCCGGTCTTGTATTGGGCAGCCGCGTCGCCAAGCTGCGCACCTTTCTGCATCCAGCCCCGCGCGGCCGCCACGTCCTGCGTATAGCCCGCGGTGCCATGTTCAAGGTACGTGGCCAGCGCGACGATGGCCGGCCCATGCCCCTGGTCGGCTGCCTGCTGCAGCAGCTTGGTAGCGTAGGCGGGATTGGCTTTGACGCCTGTACCGTGGCGCATGATCGATGACAACTTGTAAAGGGCTGCGACATCGCCTTTCTCGCCGGCCTCGCGCAGCGCCTTGGCTTGCTCCAGCGGCGTTGTCGTGCTTGGCTTTTCATTGTCCCAAATGTACTGCATGGCAAACCAGGTTCTCACCGGCTGGCCATTGCGCAGCGCCGGGTTGAACTTGCAGCGCGCAATGGCGCGTCGGGCGGCGTCGTCCAGAGCGTGATAGCCACTCGATGTGCGGATGGCCGAATCGATGACCTTGCCCTGCTCGTCGATCAGAAATTTCAGCGTCACCGTCCCTGCATCACCCCGGCCCAGCGACTCGGGCGGCCATTCGGGTTTCTGGCAGGTGCCGGGGCGGTTGGTGGGCGGGGTGGTCTGCGGCGCGGTCTGGGCTATCGCGTTCGACGTGAACAG
>CALRYE020000125.1:0-19762 GCA_943372275.1 Janthinobacterium lividum | reverse complement strand
TGGCCAGCGGCTCGTGGGCGTGGCAGGACGCGGCCCGCACGTTCTCCAAGGAGTACGCGGTGTATGTGCTGACGCTGCCCGGTTTCGATGGCCGGCCCGCGGTGGAGGGCCAGAGCACGGCCGCCGCGCGCGCCGCCATCATCGAGCTGATCGAAAAGCGCAAGCTGGCGCGCCCGGTGCTGATCGGCCACAGCATGGGCGGCACGCTGGCCATGGCGGTGGCGGCGCAGCGCCCGGAACTGGTGGGCGCGGTGGTGTCGCTGGATGGGCTGCCGGTGTTCCCGGGAACCGAAGACATGCCCGCCGGGCAGCGCGCGCAGATGGCCAATGGACTCAAGGCGCGCATGGGGCCGATGGACAAGAACGCGTTCGGAGGCCAGCAGCGCGAGTACATGCGCGGCATCGGCGTGATCGACATGGCGCGCGCCGATGAACTGGCACTGCTGTCGGCCAGGAGCGATCCGGCGGCGGTGACGCAGTACATGGCCGAGACGTTCGAGCAGGATCTGCGCGCGCTGCTGCCCAAGATCACCGCGCCCGTGCTGGTGATTTCGCCGTTCTTCGAGACCGACGCCAACATGCAACAGCTGACCGAACCGGCCAAGGCGGCGTATTACAGCGCCATCATGGAAGGCACGCCCAGGCTGACCGTCAAGTCGGTGGCGCCGGCACGGCACTTTGCGATGATCGATGCGCCGCAGGCGGTCAATGCCTTGATTGCGGAGTTTTTGAAGGCGAATTAAAGCTGGCCGATTTGAAGCTGACTACCCGCCCGTCACCGGCGGGAAAAACGCCACCTCGCCCTGGTCGACGATCAAGGTCTCCGGCCCGCACATCACATGATTAAAGGCCGTGCGCAGCGGCTTTGCGCCACCGAGCGCTTCGGCCCAGACGCCGTCGCGCGCGCGTAAAAAGTCGCGCACCTGGCCGACCGTTGTCACATCGTCAGGCACGACTACGCGCTCTTCCGACACGCCGAGCGCTTCGCGCACCCCGGCAAAAAACTTGAGCGTGATCTGCATGAACGTCCTAATACTGTAATTCGGTGAAGGGAATGAAGCGCACCATCTCGCCGCGCGCAATCGCATGGCCCGGCGGATTATCGATCAAGCCGTCGCCCCACACGGTCGACGTCAGCACGCCCGAACCCTGGTTGGCAAACAGCTCCAGGCCACCCTGCTCGTTGACGCGCGCGCGCAGGAACTCGTTGCGGCGGTCGGCTTTCGGCCAGTCGAAATCGGCGCGCATGGCATACGCGCGCGGCTCGACCGCACCGCGCACGCCCTGCAGGCGCAGGATAAACGGGCGCACGAACAGCAGAAAGGTGATAAAGCTCGATACGGGATTGCCCGGCAAGCCGACAAAGAACGCCGCGCCCTCGGCCCGGTCGACTTCGCCGAACGCCAGCGGTTTGCCCGGCTTGACGGCGATCTGCCACATGTTCAGCCGCCCTTGCGCCTCGACGGCCGGCTTGATGTGGTCTTCCTCGCCCACCGACACGCCGCCGGAGGTGATGATCAGATCGTTTTCCTGCGCGGCGCGGCGCAAGGTGTCGCGCGTGGCGTCCAGGGTGTCGGGTACGATGCCGAAGTCGCTGATGGTGCAGCCCAGGTTCTCCAGCAGGCCGCGCAGCAAAAAGCGGTTGGAATTATAGATGGCGCCCGGCGCCAGCTTGCCGCCCGGTGCTTCGCCCGGCATGGTCAGTTCGTCGCCGGTAAAGAACACGGCCACCCGCAGCCGGCGCAGCACCGGCAGCTGCGCCAGTCCCACGGAGGCGGCCAGGCCCAGTTCCTGGCTGCGCAGGCGCGTGCCGGCGGCCAGTATGACCGAGCCGGTCACGATATCTTCGCCGGCGCGGCGTATCCACTCGCCGGCCTTGGGCGCATGGCGCACCGTGACGATGCCGGGCACCGTGGCCTCGCACTGCTCCTGCATGACGACCGCGTCGGCACCTTCGGGGATCATGGCGCCGGTGAAGATGCGCGCCGCCTGCCCTGCAGCGAGATACTGGCCCACCTGCCCCGCCGGTATGCGCTGGGTGACGGACAGGCTGGCCTGCCCGCTGGCGCAATCGGCCGCGCGCACTGCGTAGCCGTCCATCTGGGTGTTGTCGGCCGACGGCACGTCGATGGTGGACACCTGCGCTTCGGCCAGCACGCGGCCGTTGGCCTCCAGCGTGGGCACGACTTCGCTGCCGCCCACGGGCCGCGCCGCCGCCAGCAGGAAGTCGAGCGCTTCGCGCACCGGCAGCATGGGCCTCGGTGCGCTCTTCTGAGGACCAGAAGCGGCGCTCATCTCACAGTCCCGTGTTGGTGGCGATGTAGGTCTTCATCTGCACCACATCGGCAGGCATGACGACGTACTTTTGCGGCAGCGATTCGATGTCCTCGAAGCCCGCCGGACGGGGCGCGTCCAGCCCCAGCGCTTCCAGAATGGTTTCGTTGAACTTGGCCGCCAGCGCCGTTTCCAGCACGATCATCGGCACGCCCGGCGCCATGAATTCGCGCGCCACCTTGACGCCGTCGGCGGTGTGGGTGTCGATGGTGATGTCGTAGTCGTCCTGCACGTCGCGGATGGTGGCCACGCGTTCCTTGTGGGTCGATTTCCCCGACAGGAAGCCATACTGCGCCGCCAGCTTCCACTCGTCGCCGTCGCTGCCCGGTTTGCCGGACAAATCGAAGCCGCCCGCCGTTTCCACCTTGTGGAACAGGTCGCGCACGCGCTCGGAATCGCGGCCCACCAGGTCGAACACGAAGCGCTCGAAGTTGGACGCCTTGGAGATGTCCATCGACGGGCTGCTGGTGTGGTACGTCTCGGCCGACTTGCGCACGCGGTACACGCCGGTGCGGAAGAATTCGTCGAGCACGTCGTTTTCGTTGGTGGCGGCGACCAGCTTGTCGATCGGCAGGCCCATCATGCGGGCGATATGGCCGGCGCAGATGTTGCCGAAGTTCCCCGACGGGACCGTGAACGACACCTTCTGGCTGTTCTCGGTGGTGGCCGACAGGTAGCCGCGGAAGTAGTACACCACCTGGGCCACCACGCGCGCCCAGTTGATCGAATTGACGGTGCCGATCTTTTGCGTGACCTTGAACGGCAGATCGTTGGAGACGGCCTTGACCAGATCCTGGCAGTCGTCGAACACGCCTTCGACGGCGATATTGTGGATGTTCGGGTCCTGCAGGCTGAACATCTGGGCGCTCTGGAAGGCGCTCATCTTGTTGTGCGGCGAGAGCATGAACACGCGGATGCCCTTCTTGCCGCGCATGGCGTATTCCGCCGCGCTGCCGGTGTCGCCCGAGGTGGCGCCGAAGATATTCAGTTCCGCGTCGTGCTTGGCCAGCGTGTATTCGAACAGGTTCCCCAGCAGCTGCATGGCCATGTCCTTGAAGGCCAGGGTCGGGCCGTTCGACAGCGCTTGCAGGATCAGGGTCTTGTCGCCGTCCTGCTCCAGAATGCGCAGCGGCGTGATCTCGCCGGCGTCTTCGCCTTCGCGGGCATTGCGGTACACCTCGGCGGTGTAAGTCTTTTGGGTCAGGGCTTTCAGGTCCGCATCGGGAATATCGGTGGCGAACTTCTTCAGGATCTCGTAGGCCAGATCGGCATACGGCAGCTTGCGCCAGGCGTCGAGTTCCGCGCCGGTCACCTGCGGATACTCAGCCGGCAGATACAGGCCGCCGTCCGGCGCCAGGCCACCCAGCAGGATGTCGGAAAATTGTTGGGGAGCTTGCGAAGCGGCCGCCTTGGCAGCGCGGGTAGACACGTAATGCATAAGGTTGATAAGTCCGTAATAAGCGTACAGCGAGGGCGAATGACCACAGGAGACGTTTATTATAGTGCGACCGAACAAAATCAGGGCATTTCGCCCCATTCCGGGTGTCTGAACCTGTCAGCAGGCGGCGTGGTTGACCGTAATGACGTGCACCGCCAGCCCGCCCAGCGAGGTTTCCTTGTACTTGACCTGCATGTCGGCGCCGGTCTGGCGCATGGTCTCGATGACCTGATCGAGGCTGACGAAATGGGTGCCGTCGCCTTTCAGCGCCAGTGACGCGGCGGTGATGGCCTTGATGGCGCCCATGCCATTGCGCTCGATGCAGGGAATCTGCACCAGCCCGCCGATCGGGTCGCACGTCATGCCCAGGTGGTGCTCGATGCCGATTTCGGCGGAGTTTTCGATCTGCGCATTGCTGCCGCCCAGCGCCGCCACCAGGCCCGCCGCGGCCATGGCGCAGGCCACGCCTACTTCGCCCTGGCAGCCGATTTCGGCCCCGGAGATCGACGCGTTGGTCTTGCACAGCATGCCGATGGCGGCGGCGGTCAGCATGAAGGCGCGCACGCCAGCCACCGGATCGCTGGGGCGGCAGTCTTCGGCGTAGTAGCGCAGCACGGCGGGAATGATGCCGGCCGCGCCGTTGGTGGGCGCGGTGACCACGCGCCCGCCGGCGGCGTTTTCCTCGTTGACGGCCATGGCGTACAGGCTGACCTGATGCAGCGCGTCGTGGGGCAGATCGTTGGCGCGGTTATCGCCGTTCTTGGCGTCCAGCGCCTGGCGCCACAGCCTGGCGGCGCGGCGCTTGACGTTCAGGCCACCGGGCAGCTGGCCTTCGGTCACCAGACCATGGGCGATACAGTCGCGCATGACCTGCCAGATGTCGTCGAGGCCGGCATCGAGCTCGCCGGACGACATGCGCGTGCATTCGTTAGCGCGCAGCATGGCGGGAATGGTCAGGCCGCTGGCGTCGCCATGGGCCAGCAGTTCTTCCATGGTGGCGAACGGATACGGCACCGCCACCCCGGGGCGCACGACCTGGGCTTCGCCCGCGGCGTGGATAAAGCCGCCGCCGACCGAGTAAAACACCCGCTCGATGGTGCTGCCGTCGTCCAGGGTCAGGGTAAAGCGCATGCCGTTGGGGTGCTCCGGCAGCGATTCGGTCTTGTGGAACACCACGCCGGTGCAAAAATCGAACGGCACCGCGTGTTCGCCCAGCAGGCGCAGGGCGCCATCAAGTTGGGCTTCGGCCAGCAGGTCGTCGACGCGGTCGGGATTGACGTGCTGCGGGGTTTCGCCCATCAGGCCCAGGATCACCGCTTTGTCGGTGCCGTGGCCGACGCCGGTGAGCGCGAGCGATCCGTACAGGTCTACCCGGACGGCGCTGGCGCGCACCAATGGCGTCGTGGCGGCACAGTCGACCAGAAAGCGGCGTGCCGCCACCATCGGGCCCACCGTGTGGGAACTCGACGGACCGATGCCGATCTTGAATAGGTCGAATACGCTCATGTCCATGGTGTCGTCCTCGCGCTAAAGATTGATTGATGCCGGCTGGTTTAGGCCGGCTGATTTACGCCGGCTGATTCACGCTGGCTGAGTAAGGCCAGCGTCGACATGGTCGAGCATGTCGGTCACCAGTTCGTCCAGGCCGATGTGCGGCTGCCAGCCCCAGTCGGCGCTGGCCTGGCTGTCGTCGATGCTGTGCGGCCAGCTGGCGGCGATCTGCTGGCGGCTGTCAGGCTGGTAATCGATTCGGAATTCGGGCAGCGCCGTGGCGATGGCCGCCGCCAGTTCGCGCGGGTTGAACGACAGCCCCGCCACGTTGTAGGCCGAGCGGATGGTGATGCTGTCGCTAGTCGCGTCCATCAGTTCGATGGTGGCGCGGATCGCGTCGGGCATGTAGATCATCGGCAGCGTGGTGTCCGGGCCCAGGAAGCAGGCATAGGTTTCGCCGCGCAGCGCCGCATGAAAAATGGCGATGGCGTAATCGGTGGTGCCGCCGCCCGGGGGCGACTTGTAGCTGATGATGCCGGGATAGCGGATGCTGCGCACGTCCACGCCGTAACGGGCGTGGTAATACTCGCACAGGCGCTCGCCGGCCAGCTTGCTGATGCCGTAGATCGAGGTCGGGTCCATGATCGCGTGCTGCGGCGTGGCGTCGGCCGGGGTGTTGGGGCCGAAGGCGGCGATCGAGCTTGGCCAGAACACCTTGAGCGGGCTGCCGGCGGCGTTGCGCTCGCGGGCGATTTCCAGGATGTTGATCAAGCCGTCCATGTTGAGCGACCAGGCTTTGAGCGGCATCTGCTCGCCCGTGGCCGACAGCAGCGCGGCCAGCTGGTAGACCTGGGTGATGCCTTCTTCGGCAATGATGCGGGCGATGCGGGCGCGGTCGAGCACATCGAGCTGCACGTAGCGCGCCGCCTGGTGCAGGTTGACGGCGCCGATGTCGGCGGCGATCACGTTGGCGGCGCCATGGCGCAGCGCCAGCGCGCCGGTCAGTTCGCTGCCGATCTGGCCATTGGCGCCGATGATGAGGATGCGTTCCATGTCAGGCCTGCTGGTCGGTGGTTAAGATGCCCAGCTCGCGCCCGGCCTGGGCGAATGCCGCCAGCACGGTGTCGAGCTGCGCGCGGGTGTGCGCGGCCGAGATCTGCACGCGCACGCGCGCCTGCCCCATCGGCACCACCGGGTAGAAGAAGCCGCTCAGCAGCACCCCAAGTTCGTACATGCGCGCCGCAAAGCGCTGCGCCAGGGGCGCTTCGAACAGCATCACCGGCACCACCGGATGGGTGCCCGGCTTGATGGTGAAACCCAGCGCGGCGATATGCTCGCGGAAGTACGCCGTGTTGGCATGCAGGCGGTCGCGCAGTTCGGTGGATTTGGACAGGCGCGCCAGCACCGCCAGCGAGGCGCCGGCAATCGACGGGGCCAGCGTGTTGGAGAACAGGTACGGGCGCGACTTCTGGCGCAGCGTGTCGATCACTTCGCGCTTGCCGGAGGTGAAGCCGCCCATGGCCCCGCCCAGCGCCTTGCCCAGGGTGCCGGTGATGATGTCGACTTTGCCGATCACGTTGTGGTGCTCGTGCGTGCCGCGCCCGGTCGCGCCCATGAAGCCGGAGGCGTGGCATTCGTCGATCATCACCAGCGCGCCGTACTGCTCGGCCAGGGCGCAGATCTTGTCCAGCTGGGCGACGGTGCCGTCCATGGAGAACACGCCGTCGGTGGCGATGATCTTGTGGCGCTTGTCCGCGGCGGCGGCGGCCTGCAGCTGCACTTCCAGGTCGGCCATGTCGTTGTGCTGGTAGCGATAGCGCGCCGCTTTACAAAGGCGCACGCCGTCGATGATGGAGGCGTGGTTCAGGGCGTCGGAGATAATGGCGTCGTTCTCGTCGAAAAGCGGCTCGAACAGGCCGCCGTTGGCGTCGAAAGCGGCGGCGTACAGGATGGTGTCTTCGGTGCCCAGAAAGCGCGAGATCGCCTGCTCCAGTTCCTTGTGCACGGTCTGGGTGCCGCAGATGAAACGCACCGACGACAGGCCGTAGCCGTACTGCTCGGTGGCGGCGATGGAGGCTTGCTGGGTTTCGACGTCGCCCGACAGGCCCAGGTAATTGTTGGCGCACATATTGATCAGGGTGCGGCCATCGTCGGCTACCACTTCGGCGCCCTGGCGCGATGCCAGCACCCGCTCGGGCTTGTACAGCCCCTGCGTGCGCAGATTGTCGAGGGTGGTTTGCAGTCCGTCGTAGAAAGCCTGCTGCGCTTGTTTTGCTTGTTCGCCCATGTTCGCTCCGTGTGTCGATGCCGGTGCTTGACCGGCCGTTGCGCTATGCTGTACCGTTGGTCACGATCTTGCAGCAATTCCGCTCAATGTTCTCAATTCCATTATGTCGAACTGAATTTCAATATAATGGATACTACCCAAAACCGCTGCCCATGGCAAGTCTGTTCATCAGGCCGCCCAGTTGCCCCTGGCCGATAGATCGGCTCAGCAATACAGCACCACCCGTACAAGTCAACCCAACTGAATGTAACCCAGGAATGATGACCTCCCCCGTTCCAACGAATTCGCCACCGGAAGTCGGCGCCACCCTGCAACGGCTGCGCCTGGCGCGCGGGCTGACCCTCGAGGACCTGTCGCGCATCGCGGGGGTGTCGAAATCGATGCTGTCGCAGATCGAGCGCGAAAAGGCCAACCCGACCATTGCGATCACGTGGCGCCTGGCCAACGCCCTGGGCGTGGCGATCGGCGAGCTGCTCTCGTCCGATACCCGGCCGGTGGCCACGATCCGGGTGCTGGACGCCCACGAAACGCCGACCTTGCCGGGCGACCATGCGGGCTATGTGCTGCGGATTCTGGGGCCGATGGATCTGGCGGGAAAATATGAATGGTATGAACTGACCTTGGCCCCGGGCGGCGAACTGGCCTCGCAGGCGCACGACCCCGGTACCAGCGAGCACGTCACGGTGCTGCACGGCGCGATCGAAGTGGTGGTGGGAGAAGAAAAGCGCAAGATCAAGCTGGGCGGTACGGCGCGCTACCCGGCCGACCAGAACCACCTGCTGCGTAATACAGGCAAGACCGAGGCCAAGGCGCTGCTGGTGGTGGTGCACCGCTGACGGCAGCGCGGCCGCGGCGCCAGCGGAAGATACGGCCTGGCACCATTACCCGACGCCGATCATCACGCATAGTCACAACCGGACGAAATTGTTACAAATCAAGCTTGTCTTTATTTGCGCGGAGGTATACCGGAGCGATATGGATTAGTACACAATGCATCGTCGGCCATCGCTTGACGTCTCTCGTAAGCCAGGCACAGGGCGACACTCATGCGCTTCACGCGCGCGAAAACTTTATCAAGTCCCCGACACACAAGGGGGCAAGTTCGTTTCTACATAGGAGATTCGGCATGAAGAGCATTTTCGTTGGAATGATGGCAATCGTGGTGCTGGCTGGCTGCGGTAACGATGTCCCTGCTGTTCAGGACCCGAACCGGATCGTGATCAGAGGCAAGTTGGTGTCGCAGCAGGACTTCCTCACCACCTACTGCAAAGACAAGAGCGACAACGCCACCTGCGCCAAGGTGAGCAAGTCGATCTCGGCCGAGAGCGCCAAGGCCGGCACGGGCACCACGCCGAACTAGCGGCCGGTAGCCTGGCGGTCTGCCTGCCTCCCTTGCCATACCGGGGAGCCAGGCGATCGCGCGTGCTCTCGACCAGCCGCTCAGCCACTCCGCCACTCCGCCACTTACACCGATGCAAGGCTTTTACCGTGCCGCGCCCAGCGCGCAACGGTTGACGGCTTACGCCACCGTGCCCTGGACATCCTTGTACGGCAACGCCGAGCGCACCGGCGGCACCCAGTTGCCGATCCACTCGACCAGCCTGGCGGCGGGAATCGGCCGGCTCATGAAATAGCCCTGCCCATGGTCGCAGCCGAGCGCCGCCAGCAGGCGCCAGACGGCTTCGCTTTCGATGCCCTCGGCCACCACGCGCAAACCCATGTTGTGCCCCAGATCGATGGTGGAACGGACGATCTTGGTGTCGCCGATGTCGTTTTCCATATTCAACACGAAGGACTTGTCGATTTTCAATTCATCGACCGGCAGCCGTTTCAGGTACGCCAGCGACGAGTAACCCGTGCCGAAGTCGTCGATCGACAGGTCCACACCCATGGCATGCAGGCGTTCCAGCGTCGTTTGCGCGCGCACCGGATCGTCCATAATGGCGCTCTCGGTAATCTCAAGGCAAAACGAGCTGGCTTGCACCTGGTGACGCGCCAGAATGTCGGCGAACTTGAGCGGCAAATCCTGGTCCAGCAGGTCGCGCGTGGACAGGTTGACCGACACCTTCAGGTGAATGCCCTGCCCGATCAGCTCGTGGCACAGCGCCGCCGACTGCTCCAGCACCCAGCGCGTGAGCACGCGGATGAAACCGGTTTGCTCGGCAAAGGGAATGAATTCGTCGGGGAACACGTTGCCGCGCTCGGGGTGAACCCAGCGCACCAGCGACTCGATGCCCACCACGGCGCCCGTTTCCAGGCTCAGCTTGGGCTGCACGTGCAGGCGGAATTCGTCGCGCTCGATGGCGTTGCGCAGCTCGGTCAGCAGGCCCAGGCTCTTTTCGCTGGACTTGTCCATGGCCGCGTCGTACAGCACGGCGCCGTCGTTGCGCTGCTTGGCCGCGTACATGGCCACTTCGGCCATCGACAGCAGCTGCTCGGCGTCGTGGCCGTGCAACGGGTAGCCGGCGATGCCCAGCCCGGCGCCGATGTCGACGGTCTGGTCGTCCAGCGACAAGGGTTGCTCGAGCGCGTGCAGGATGCGCGCGGCCACCGCGTGCGCGCCCTCGACGTGCGAGGCCGGCAGCAGCACGGCGAATTCGTCGCCGCCCAGGCGCGCCAGCTGGCTGCCCGACAGCGTGCTGGCCAGCTCCTGGCGCAAGCGCTCGGCCACCTGGCGCAGCAGGGCGTCGCCGAAGCTGTGGCCCATGACGTCGTTGACGTGCTTGAAGCGGTCCAGGTCCATCATCAGCACGAACACGGCTTCCTCGCGCTTTTGCGCGCCCGTCAGGGCTTCGTCGATCAGCTTGACGAACTGGGCCCGGTTGGGCAGGTTGGTCAGCGGGTCCCAGTAAGCGGCGCGGCTGATTTCCTGCTCGCGCTTGGCGATCCCGTCGCGCATGCTGCCAAAAGCGGTGGCCAGCTGGCCGATTTCATCGTGGCGCTTGACGTTCTGTTCGCCGATCTGGACCCGGTAATCGCCCCGTTCCAGCTGGCGCGCCGTGCGGGCCAGCTGGCGCAGCGGCTGGGCGATGCGCTTGGCGGTGAGCACCGAGATCACCCCCGCCAGCAAGGTGCCGGCCACGGTCAGGATGATCAGCGTGCGTTTCAGGCTGCTGTACTGGGCGGCGGCGTCGTCGATCGAGCGCGCCAGCATGATGTTGGCCGTGCGTTCCGGGTCGCTGCCGATGACCATCAGGCGCACGCCGTAGCGCGAACCGTCGATCAGCACCTCCACCGGTTTGCGCTGCATGCTGTCCACGCCCGTCAGCTGGCGCGCCACGTCGGCCATCGCGGCGCGCGGCAAGGTCGATTCGTGCGCGCTCCATTGGCTGTCGCGCGCACGCGTCATGATCGCCACGTCCAGCGTGGAGAGCTGCTGCATGTCGGTGGCGAGCCGGTCGTCGATGGCGAATCCCATGGCGATCCAGGCGATGGTGATCGGCGCCTTGACCGGCATGACCACGATCTGCACGGGCCGGCCGTCGACGATGGCCACGGCGCTGGCGCCGTCGTTCTGTTCGGCGTTGTCGAGCATGCCCAGCACCTGGGTTTCCAGGCTGCCGGCGCGGGCGATGCCGGTGCGCACAGCGACCTTGCGCTCGCCGTCGATCAGCATGGTCAGATTGGCGCGCGCGCGGCGGCCGCTGTTTTCCAGCGCCGAGCCGACCGTGGCCAGGTCGCCATCGTCGCCGATGGCCTGCAGAAACGCGGTGTCGCGCGCCAGCACCTGGGCGCTGAAGCGCTGCTTCTGGGCGCTCTGCTCCATCAGCTTGCGGAAGACTTTTTCACCGTTGAGCAGTTCGGTGGCGATTTCGGCGCGCGCGTTGCTGTTGATGCCTTGCTGGATCACCAGCAAACCGGCGACCTGGACGGATACGATCAGCACCAGGAACAAGGTGGCGATGCGCCCTTCCAGACTGGTAAATCGCAGGCGCATGCGCTTATGGCCCCGGATCGTCGGCGGCCGGCGGTTTCATGGCCAGTTTGAACGTCAACGGCGTGGCCGTGTCGCCGGCCTTGACCTGGACGCTTTGCTCGGCGGTGGCGCCCAGCATGTTGGGATGCCAGGCCGACACTGTGACCTTGGCGGCGCCGGGCAGGTCGATGCGCGCCACGCCGGCGCCGTCCGTGCGGGCGAAGTACGGGGTGTCGACCACCTTGATGTAGGCCACCATGCGGTCATGGATGTTGCAACCCAGGACCACCGTGCCGGCCTTGTCGAACACCTGCGGCGCGGCGGCCACGCCGGAGTACAGTTTCTGGTCGAATTTCTTGGCCGGGGAGAACGAATAGATGTGGTGCTTGACGCGGTCGGCGTTCGGGAACGACACCTTGGTGCCAGTCTGGATGACGCTGACCGTCGGCACGAATTTCAGGCCACGCTGCTCGATGACGGCGTCCTTGCCCACACCCGCCGCCCCCGCCGGCGCGCTGGCGCCGACGCCCTCGACATACAGCACCACGTCGGCCAGCGGCTTGCCGCTGGCGTCGCTGACCTGCACGGCCACGCCGCTGGCCGACGCGGCGGCGCCGGCCAACAGCAACAGGCATGACACTGGGAACGCGATCAGCGGAAAGCGCAGTACGGCACGACGCGGCAAAATATTCATGGCGACAATAACAAATGAGCAAGCACCCACGAAACAGCCGCGGCGTCTGAACCATTGTAGCCCTTGAATATGATTCCGTAGAAGAACTTTCGTTGACCGAACCGGTGTGCGCTAACGCTTTGCAACACTTATCCGGCCGCGCTGCCGCGCGCCAGTCCCGCGGATGTTTACGCTGGTGCGCCGGCCCGCCATTGCGCCAGCGCCTGCCCGGCCAGCTGGCGGTAGCTGCGCGGTGCGCGTCCCAGCAGCGCCGTGAGCGTCTCCACGGCGCCGGTGGCGGCGACCATGCCGTCGCGTTGGAAGCGCCCCGCCATCAGGGCCATGTCGTACGCGGCCCAGTGCGGCATGTAGGCGCGGGTCTGCTGCTCGAACGCGTGCAGGTCGTCGCCGCCGTAATGGATGGTCTTGCCCAGCAGTTCGCTCCACAGCGCGGCCAAGCCCGGGCCGGTCAGCACCTCGGGGCCGACCAGGTCGATGGTCACGCCGGGCAACGGTCCGGCGGCGCCGTCGCGGCGCAGCAGCTCCATGGCCGCCACCTCGGCGATGTCGGCCGTGTCGACCATGGATATGCCGACGCTGCCGATCGGCATCGGATACACGCCGTAGCCCAGCAACGCATCTTTCAGCTGCAGGTCGTTCTGCATGAAGTAGGACGGGCGCAGGATGGTGGCCGCCATGTCCAGGTCGGCCAGCGCGCGCTCGACAACGTGCTTGGCGGCGAAGTGCGGCACGGTGGTGTAACGGTCGCTGTTTTGCACCGACAGATAGACCACGTTGCGCACGCCCGCTTCCTGGGCCAGGCTTACAGCGCTGAGCGCCTGCGTCAGTTCGTCGGGCGTGACCGCGTTCAGCAAAAACAGCGTGCGCACGCCGGCCAGCGCGGCGCGCATGCTGTCGACGTCGGTCAGGTCGCCCTGCACCGGCAGCACGCCGGGGCCAAAGCTGGCCTTGGCCGGATCGCGCACCAGCGCCCGTACGGCCGCGCCCTGTGCGCTCAAACGTTGAATCAACTGGGTGCCGATGTGGCCGGTGCTGCCGGTGATGAGGATAGTCATGATCGAGTCCTTGTAGTGGTTGAGGAGGAGTAAGTGCATGGTAGACTGTCCCAAAAACCACGGATAGATTCGATTCCGGGACAATCCGTCTCACTCATGAAACACCCTTCGGCTATGAATCTGCTTGCCCTTCAGGACTTCAACCTCGTCGTGGCGCACGGCGGTTTCGGCCGCGCCAGCCGCGCCAGCGGCCGCCCCAAGGCCACCCTGTCGCGCCGGGTGCGCGAACTGGAAGACGAACTGGGGGTGCGACTGCTGGAGCGCGGCAAGAACAGCCTGCAGCTGACCGACGCCGGCGCGCGGCTGGCGGCGGGCGCCGACGAATTGCTGGGGGCGATCGACACGCTGGGCAGCGAACTGGGCGACGCTGCCCGGGCTCCGCGCGGCTTGCTGCGCATCAGCGCGCCGGCACTGTTCGCCCAGGTCGCCATGGGCCGGCTGGCGGCAGCGTTTATCGCCGCCTACCCGGAGGTGCGGGTGGAAGTGACGGTCGACGACCGCATGGTCGATCTGGTCGAGGAGCATTACGACCTGGTGATCCGCGCCAATCCGCGGCCCGACGAAGCGCTGGTCGGGCGGCGCCTGTTTGACGACGCACTGATGGTGACGGCCGCGCCGGCCGTGGCGCGTCCGGCAAACGGCAGCACGGTGCCTGCCGTGGTATCGCGCAGCCCGGCGCCGCGTTGGACGCTGCTGGGCGAGGCGCCCGGCCAGTTCGTCCCCGATCCGGTGTTGCAGCTGTCGTCGATGCTGATGGTGCGCGATGCCGCCGTGGCCGGCGCCGGCGTGGCGCTGCTGTCGCGCTCGATTATCGCGCAAGAGGTGGCGACGGGAAAACTGGTGGTGTGGGGCCCGCTCGAGGGCGGCGACGTCAGCCTGTGGATACTGCATACGTCGCGGCGCTACGTGGCCAGCAAGGTCAAGGCGTTTGTGGACTTTGCCTGCGCGCACTTCGAAACCGTCACGTTCAGCGAGCTGCAGCAACGCGGCGGTTGAGCAGCTGGACCTTCGCCCCGCCGGAGCGATGGCGCCAAAGAACTGCCCCGTCGTACCGCTTACAGCAGCGGCCCGCGTCAGCGGCCGTGATGGGCCGGCGCGCTGGCCGCCAGCGCGCTGCTGTGGCGCATCTGCCAGGCCCGCTGCATGTCCAGCGCGCAGCCGATTTCCTGCGGCGTCAGCGCGCGCGCGACGATGGACTTGCTGGCGCTGGCGGTTTCGTCGCCCCCTTCGGCCGCCAGCAGCATCCACATGTACGCGCGCACGCTGTCGCGCGCCACGCCGCGGCCCGTGTTGTACATGCCGCCCAGGTTGTACTGGGCCAGCGCGTGGCCCTGCTCTGCCGCCTGGCGATACCAGTAGACGGCCTGGTCGTCGTCGCGCAGCAGACCCTGGCCGTTGGCGTACATCACGCCCAGGTTGTTCTGCGCGCTGGCGTCGCCTTGCTCGGCGGCCACCCGGTACCAGTGGGCGGCGCGCGCTTCGTCGCGCGCCACGCCCTGCCCCGTGGCGTAGATGACGCCCAGGTTGAACTGGGCATTGGCCGCGCCCTGGTCGGCGGCGCGCTGGTACCAGTCGAGCGCGCGCTGCTGGTCGGCCCGGGTGCCGCGGCCGTTGGCGTACATGCTGCCCAGGTTGTATTGGGCCAGCATGTGGCCCTGTTCGGCCGCGCGCAGGTACCAGGTGAGGGCGCGCGCTTCGTCGGCGTCCGCGCCCTGGCCGTTGGCCAGCATCACGCCCAGGTTGAACTGGGCATCCTTGTCGCCCTGGTCGGCGGCGCGCTGCAGCCATGCCAGCGCGCGCAGCGGGTCGGCGCGCACGCCGTGTCCTTCGGCGTAGGCGATGCCCAGCTGGCGCTGGGCGATGGCGTTGCCCTGCGCGGCGGCCTGGCGGAACCAGCACAGCGCCTGGGCGTCGCTGGCCTCCACGCCCTGGCCGCGCTGGTACATCAGGCCCAGGTTCAGCTGCGCCTGGGTCTCGCCCTGCACCGCCGCCTTGCGGAACCAGGCCATGGCCAGCGGAAAATTCATCGAGGCGCCGTGGCCGAACAGATAGCATTCGGCCAGCAGGCATTGGGCGCTGGCGGAACCCTGCTCGGCGGCGCGGTAGAACCAGGCCAGGGCCAGCTCGTGATTTTGTTCCAGCCCGCGCCCCTTGCGGTACATCTGGCCCAGGTTCTGCTGGGCCGACGGATCGCCCTGCTCGGCCGCGTGGCGGAACCAGTAGGCCGCCTCGCTGTCGCTGCGCTCGACCCCGCGGCCGTTGTAATACAGCGCCCCCAGATGATTCTGCGCAAACGCCAGCCCTTGCATGGCGGCCTTGCGCAGCCACTTGAAGGCATGACCGTAGTCGCGCTCGATGCAATCGCCCTTTTTGTACATCAGGCCCAGGTTGAACTGGGCGTAGGCGTCCCCACGTTCCGCCGCCTGGCGGAACCACACATAGGTCTGATAGTTCTCGCGAGAAGTGTTCTGGCGGTTCATGCTTATCCTCCGGCACGCTTGCCGTTGAAAATGCAGAAAGATTCGGGGCTGCGCAGGTGGCAAGCGATCTGAGAAGTATTGCTAAAATTTTAATATGGCAAGCGCGCGGCGATTTGACTCGGCACAAGCGTGGTATCGAAATGACAGGCTAAGCCCGCAAGAAAAAACCCCGCCGAGTTCGCTGTCGGCGGGGTTTCAGGGAAAATCGGGAGATTTTGCTTGCCGCCTGGAATAAGCGCGGCCAGGAGTGCCGTCAGAACTTGGTGCGCACGCCGAATACAAAATTGCGGCCCGGCATGGGCGCGACATCCTTCAGAACCGAGGTCGACAGGCGGATCTCTTCGTTGAGCAAGTTCTTCGCCAGCATGAACCAGGTCAGGTCGGCGTTGCCCACGTGCTGGGTGTACGACAGCGAGGCCGACAGTTGCGTGGTGGCCGGCGTCGGGGTGGTCTCGAAACTGGCCAGGCGGCCCTGGCGCAGCGTCTGGATGGCCGCCAGGCCGGCGCGCACGGCGCCGGCGCGGTAGCCCAGTTCGGCGCCGTAGCGCCCGGCCGGCTGCAGCGGCAGATTGCCGCCCGCGTCGAGCTTGCCGCGCGAGGTGTCGGCAAAGGCGCGGCCCGACCAGCCCTGGCCGTGCTGGTTGTAGGTCACTTCCGCCTCGGCCCCGCGGATGGTGGCGTCGGCCTGCTCGTAGACGCGGTAGCGCAGCTCGCCGCCGGGCAAGCCTTCCTCGTCGACCAGGTCCGGGCCGATATTGCCGTAGACGAAATCCTTGACCTTGTTGAGGAACAGGTTGGCCTTCCAGCGCAGCGGCCCATCGGTTTTTTGCAGCGACAGCTCGATGTTGCGCGAGGTTTCCTTGCGCAGGTCCGGGTTGCCAACGTCGAAGGTTTCGGTGGCGTCGTGCGGGCCGCCCGAATACAGCTCCTCGGTGGCCGGGGCGCGCTGGGCCACCGACACCGTGGCACCGGCCGCGTAACCGCTGGCGTACGGCCACAGCGCGCCCACCGAATACGAGCCCAGGTGAAAACTGCGCTTGGCCGCGCTGACCGGCGTGCGCGAGACATGTTCGGCGCGCGCGCCGGCATTCACGCGCACGGCGCCGAAGTTGCGTTCCTCGACCACGAACAGGGCCGTGGAGCGCGAGTGCGTCACCGGCACCGTGTCCGGTCCGCCTTCCTCGCTCAGGGCGGCGAAGTGGGCGTTTTCGGTCTGGGCGCCGAAGGTGCCGTGCCAGCCGGCGATGCTGCGGTGCGACAGTTCCAGCCGGGTTTCCAGCGCGCGGTTGGTAAAGCGCACTTCCGGATTGTTTTCCAGGTCCAGCTCGGCGTGTTCGTAATCGGTGTAGCCGGCCTTGAAGCGCAGCGATTCGATCCCCGCCATGGGCGCCTTGATCAGCGCATCGAGGTCGTAGCGGCGCTGCGACTGGTCGATCTGCGAGCCGCCCAGGCTGGGAATGCCGTAATGGTTGTCCAGCGTGCTGACCGACGCGCCCACGTGGCCCCAGTCGCCGATGTAGGAGCCGCCCGCGCCGACGGTTTCCTGACGCACGAACGAGTACGGCAGGCGGCCGCTGCCGGACGCGCTGTCGCCCGCCACGCGGGTGCCGGGGAACTTGTAATCCTCGGCGCGGCGCACGTTGCCATCGACGTGCAGGCCGATCTTGCCGGTGGCGCCGTCGAGCGAGCCGGACAGGCCGCGCCCCTGGTCCACGCTGCTGTAGCGCAGCTCGGTCTGGCCGGTGGGCTGGTCTTCCAGCGCCGTGGGAATGCGTTCGTTGACCACGTTGACCAGGCCGCCGATGGCGCCGGAGCCGTACAGCAAGGCCGCCGGACCGCGCAGGATTTCGATCTGGCGCGCGATGGCGCCGTCGGCCGAGACGGCGTGGTCGTTCGACAGCCCCGACACGTCGGCCACGGCCATGCCGTTTTCCAGCATTTTCACGCGCGAGCCTTCCAGGCCGCGGATGATGGGGCGCGAGGCGCCGGCGCCGAAACCGGAGGCGGACACGCCCAGTTCGTTGGACAGGGTCTCGCCCAGCGAACTGCCCAGCTTGTCGCGCAGTTCGTCGCCCGACAGGATCTTGGCGGGCGCCAGGATCTGGTCCTGCTCGCCTGCGCCGAACGGGGTGGCGGTGACGATCACCTTGGGCACCACGGTGCTGGCGGAGGATTCCGGCGCAGCCTTGATGACCGGCTCGGCGGTCTGGCCATGGGCAAGGGAAGTCAGGGCGGACAGAACCGCACTGGCGAGCAGCGTTCTTTGTACATTCATGTTGAAACCTCAAGCGGCTGCAATGGCAACCTATAAATTGACAGGCAAGGACGATCCAGCCGCGCAGCAAGGCGCCGGCCGGATGTCAAACGACGGGTTCTGGCGTGTCAGTCTTGAGGGGGGGCGCGCGAGCGGAAACCGCACGGTGTGCGGCGGCAGTGCAGGTCGCCCAGCGCAATGACCGGCGCCGCATCGCGCAGGTCGGCAGCGGCGAAGGCGCGCGGCGTGCTGCCCAGCGGCCCGGCCAGCTGGGCGAACGAGAGGCACTGGTGACAGCTCTTTTCCTGCGCGATGGCGCTCGACAGTTCGCTGTCCTGCGCCGCCGCCTGCAGCGCGGCGGCCGGGGACGATGCCATGTCCACCGTGGCCGGCGTCAATACCCCGGTCACGTGCGACAGCGCATGCGCGAACGCCATCTGCTGCGAGAGCAGCAGGGTCAGCGACAGCAGGATGCGGAACAAGGCGTGGCGGGTCATGATGGCGATATTGTAATGCGATCAGAGCGACACGGTGTTTCTTTTCGTCAGGGCGTATTTCTGCAGATAGTCGGGCACCTTGGCCGCGCTGAGCTTGTTGACCGAGACCAGCAGGTCCGGCTCCACCGGCCCCAGGCCGTAGTGGCTGTCCAGGTGGCGGCCGATATGGATCAGCACTTCGGCGGCCACCTCGGCATCGGACTCGGCCCGGTGGGCGGCGCTGCGAAAGCGAATGCCCAGCTGGCTGGAAAGCAGGCCCAGCTTGTAACTGGTCATGCCCGGGAACACCCGGCGCGACAGTTTCAGCGAGCACACCAGGCCCACGTGCCCGGGCGCCAGTCCCAGCCGTTCGGCCTCGGCCTTGAGGAACTTTTCATCGAAACTGGCATTGTGGGCCGACAGGGCATCGCCGCCGATAAAGTCCAGCAAGTCGGGCAGCACCCGCGACACCGGCGGGGCCGCGTCGACCATGGCCTGGCTGATGCCGGTCAACTGGGTGATGAACGAGGGAATGCGCGCATGGCAATTGATCAGCGAGACGAAACGCTCGGTGACGCGGCCGCCCACGATGCGCAGGGCCGCCACTTCCGTGATGCGGTCGCCCATGGCGGGCGACAGCCCGGTGGTCTCGAAGTCGAGCATGACGATGGGTTTATCGTGCAAGGTGCGTCCCCGTTCTTTTCTGAGTGTGCTGAGTGTGCTGAGTGTGCTGAGTGTGCTGAGTATGCTGAGTATGGTCTGCGAAGTGTCCCGCAAGCGGCGCCGCGGCCGCGCCAGCCACGGGCATCAGCCGAACTTGCGCACGGCGTCCAGCGCCAGGCCGGCGCCGATGCTGCCGAACAAGTCGCCCTCGACCTTGCGCGCGTCCGGCACCAGCTGGCCGATGCGCTCGCGCAGCATGCGCACGCCGCTGGATCCGCCCGTGAAAAACACGGTATCGACGTCGCCCGGCGTCAGGCCCGCGTCGGCCAGCAACTTGAGCACGGTCTTGTCGATGGCGTCGACCAGGTGGCAGATGGCGCCGTCGAACTCGCTGCGCTGCAAGGTCAGGCGGTGCGGCGGCGACAGGCGGTCCAGGTCCAGCTCGGCCGTGGCGCTGTCGGACAGGGCGATCTTGCCCTCCTCCACCTGCATGGCCAGCCAGTGGCCGGCGCGGTCGTCGATCAGGCGCTGCAATCGGCCCAGCTTGGCCGGTTCGCGGGCGTCGCGCGCCACGTCGGCCAGCTGGGTCCAGATCTTCTTGGTGTAGGCCAGGTTGATGGTGTGCCAGGTCGCCAGGTTGAAGTAGTAGCTCGACGGAATCGCGGTATTGTTAT
>CALRYE020000124.1:0-19829 GCA_943372275.1 Janthinobacterium lividum | reverse complement strand
TCCCGCGCATGCGGGAACCCATGCTGAGCCGGCTTCCATAGTGCTGCATGCTCAGCATGGGTCCCCGCTTTCGCGGGGATGACGGAGCAAATGGCAGTGGTTTTGAAATAAATGCGTGTTCTGCGACACCCTCGAAAGCGGGGACCCATAGAACGTATGCTCATAGTCAGCTTGGGTTATCGCGGGGGCGCCGAGCCGTGCGCGGGAATGACGGGTTGTTTTGGCTTGAGGTGAAATTGCGCGCACAACGCAACTGATGACTTTTAATGGTTTCTCCCCGTCACTCCGATAAAATTGCGGTTTTGCCCATTTCTTCATCACCCACATGACGATCGCACAGCCTGCAAACAGAGAGCCATTTCTACTGATCCGCAACCTCGTCAAGGAATTCGACGGCGTGCGCGCGGTGGACGACATATCGGTCACCATCAACAAAGGCGAAATCTTCGCCCTGCTGGGCAGCTCCGGCTGCGGCAAATCGACCCTGCTGCGCATGCTGGCCGGCTTCGAAATCCCCACCGCCGGCAGCATCGAACTGGCCGGCGCCAGCATGGTCGACGTGCCGCCGCACCAGCGCCCCATCAACATGATGTTCCAGTCGTACGCGCTGTTCCCGCACCTGACCGTGTGGGACAACGTGGCCTTCGGCCTGCGCCGCGACGGCATCGCGGGCGCGGAACTATCCGAACGGGTCGACCAGATGCTGGCGCTGGTGCAGCTGACCAGCTTCGCCAAACGCAAACCGCACCAGCTCTCCGGCGGCCAGCAGCAGCGCGTGGCGCTGGCGCGCAGCCTGGCCAAGCGCCCGCAACTGCTGCTGCTCGACGAGCCGCTGGGCGCACTCGACAAAAAGCTGCGCGAACAAACCCAGATGGAACTGGTGAACATCATCGAGCAGGTGGGCGTGACGTGCGTGATGGTCACCCACGACCAGGATGAAGCGATGAGCATGGCCACCCGCATCGCGGTGATGAGCCAGGGCCGCATCCTGCAAGTGGGCGCGCCGGGCGAAATCTACGAAACCCCCAACTGCCGCTTCGTGGCCGACTTCATCGGCAGCGTCAACATGTTCGACGGCCACGTGCGGGTGGACGAGCCGGACCACGTGATCGTCGAAACCCGCGAATGCCGCCACTACGTCAGCCACGGCATCAGCGGCACCAACAACATGCCCGTCAGCCTGGCCATCCGCCCCGAAAAGATCGCGCTGCAAAGCACCGCGCCGCTGGCCAGCGAGCGCGAGTCGGTGCTTGAGGACGGTTACAACAACGCCGCCGGCGAGATCGTCAACGTGTCCTATTTCGGCAACGAGACGCTGTACCATGTGCGCCTGGATGGGGGCACGGTGCTCAAGGTCAGCCGCACCAACGCCGCGCGCCACGAGTCGGCGCGGCTGGAACGGGGCCAGCGCGTCGTCGCCTGGTGGGACGGCAGCGACATTGTGGTCCTGACCAATTGAGGCGGCCATGAACCCACCACGCAAAGCCGCCAGCGCCGGGCGCCGCTTCGTCATCGGCATCCCGGCCCTGTGGCTGACGATTACCTTCCTGATCCCGTTTCTGATTGTGCTCCGGATGAGCTTTTCGGTGATGGACGACGCCGGCAATCCGTTCGGCCCGTTGGTGACGATGGTCGACGGCGTCATCAACATCAAGGCGAAAATCGCCAACTACACCTTCATCGCCAGCGATGCGCTGTACCTGCGCACCTATCTCAGTTCGCTCAAGTACGCCGCCGCCACCACCGCCCTGTGCCTGTTGATCGGCTACCCGTTCGCCTACTTCATGGCGCGCTCCAAGCCGTCGGTGCGACCGGCCCTGCTGATGCTGGTGATGCTGCCGTTCTGGACTTCGTTCCTGTTGCGGATCTACGCGTGGAAGGGCATTCTGGCCAACCAGGGCTTGCTGAACTCCTTCCTGCTCAAGTTCGGCTTCATCGAAGCGCCCCTGCAGCTGATGAACACCCCGTTCTCGCTGGTGATCGGCATGGTCTACGCCTATCTGCCCTTCATGATCCTGCCGCTGTACGCCAACCTGGTCAAGATGGACCTGCGCTTCCTCGAAGCGGCCGCCGACCTGGGCGCGACGCCCCTGCAGGCGTTCTGGCGCGTGACGGTGCCGCTGTCGAAGTCCGGCATCATCGCCGGCGCCATGCTGGTGTTCATTCCCGCGGTAGGCGAGTACGTGATTCCAGAGCTGCTTGGCGGGCCCGAAACGCTCATGATCGGCAAGGTGCTGTGGGACGAATTCTTCACCAATAACGACTGGCCGCTGGCGTCCGCCGTAGCCGTGCTGGTGATCCTGCTGATCCTCGTTCCCATGGCGGTCTTCAACAAGTACAAGGCCGAACAGGAAGCGGAGGGGCGCGCATGAAGACCTCGTTCTTTCAACGCTGGTTCGGGCGCGGCTGGCTTTCGCTCGGTTACCTGTTCCTCTACCTGCCCATCGTGGTGCTGGTGGTCTTCTCGTTCAACAGCTCGCGCCAGGACATGATCTGGACCGGCTTTTCGACCCAGTGGTACGGCGAGCTGGCGCGCGACACCGAAGTGGTGGGCGGCTTCGTGCTGTCGCTAAAGATCGCCTTCCTGTCGGCCACCGCGGCCGTCACCTTGGGCACCTTTGTCGCCTTTGTGCTGAATCGCTACAAGCGCTTTCCGGGGCGCGTGATGTTCTCCGGGATGGCCAGCGCGCCGCTGGTCATGCCCGAGGTGATCATCGGCCTGTCGCTGCTGCTGATGCTGGTGTCGTTCCAGAAGATCTTCGGTTTCCCCGAGCGCGGCATGTTCACCATCTGGATCGGCCACAGTTTGCTGGGCATGGCCTACGCCGCCGTGGTGGTGCAATCGCGCCTGCAGGAGATGAACCGTTCGCTGGAGGAGGCGGCCATGGACCTGGGCTGCCGCGCCCACCAGGTGTTCTTTCTGGTGACGCTGCCGAACATCTCGCAGGCGCTCGGTTCCGCATGGCTGTTGACCTTCACGCTCTCGCTCGACGACGTGGTGCTGTCCGCGTTCCTGTCCGGGCCGGGTTCCACCACCATGCCGCTGGTGATCTTCTCGCGTGCGCGCCTGGGCCTGGACCCGCGCGTGAACGCTGTCGCCGCCATCACTGTTTTGGTAGTTTCGATCGGCGTGATCGCCGCCAGCCTGATGATGGCCCGCGCCGAGCGCCTGCGCCAGAAGCAGCTCGCTTCCGCTGTGAAGAACTGACCGGCGCCAGCGCGCCACAGCGCGCCGGCGCACCGTGTTAGTGGGGCGTCCATGCCAGCCGCATGGACGCCGCCCACGATGCTTTTCCCTTCCTTTCCATGACATAGGAGTGAACATGCACGTGCTGAAAACGGTGGCAGTGGTGGTATCGATGGCGGTGGCGTCCGCCCATCCGGCGGCGTCGGCGCGGGCCCAGAGCATGCAGGAGCTCAAAGCCGAACTGGAGGCGCTCAAGGCGCACGTGCAAAAGCTCGAAGCGAAGATCGAGCAGGCCGCCAGTGCGGTCGATCCGGCAGAAGTGGCGCGCCTGCGCATCAAGACCGAGGCGATGGAAGACGCTCACGAGACCAGCGGCTTCAAGGGCTTGCGTATCTCCGGCTACATCGATCCGACCTACATTTACAACCGCAACGCCAGCACGTCCAGCTTCGTCTTCTTGAACAACAACAGCTCGATCAACGGTTCCGGCGAGAGCTTTGGCTACGACAATACCTACTTCGGCAGCGCCATGCTCAACATCGACAAGGAGCTCGAAGGCGGCACGCGCCTGAAGATCTCGCTCATGCCCAGCAAGGGGACCGCAAGCGGCTACAACTTCGGCAACCTGGTGCACGAGGCGTCGTTCTCGATGCCGCTGGGCGGACAGTCCACCCGCCTGTTCGTCGGGCAGATCCCGGACTGGAGCGGTTATGAATACATCCCCTCCACGCAGAACAAGCTGATCACCCACAACCTGCTGTTCGACTTCTCGGCGGCGAACTTCTATACGGGCGCGGGCCTGGAATTCATCCGCGGCAAATGGATCAGCAAGGTCATGCTGGGCAATATGAACAGCGCCCGCATCGACCACCGGCGCGAAAAGACCCCGGGGCTGTTCTACCGCGTCGACTACGCCAAGGGCGAATACACGGGCTTCGGCTTTTCCGGCGTGCACTCGGGCTTCGACGACGACAGCACCTTCGGGCGGCTCGACCTGCTGGAAGTGGACGGCTACTACACGCGTGGCGCCTGGAATTTCCAGGGTCAGTTAAGCTACGGGCGCCAGGAAGCCACCGCGTTCAATGGCTACGCCACGCCGCGCCAGCGCTGGTACGGGGCGTCGACCCTGGCGTCGTACAAGATCACGCCGCGCTTCGAAGCGGTGGCACGGCTGGACTATATTCATAACAGCCGGGGCGGGGGCGGGGTGTTCGGCTCGACCTTCGGCGGCATCTGCCTCGACCAGATGGGGTTCGAGGCAAACTGCCCGGACGGGCGCAACGGCTTCGGACCCGGTATGCTGTTCAATGGTAGCGACTGGGTGGTGGCCGACCCGCAGCGCGGCAGCAACCGCTCGGCGCTGTCGCTGGGTGTGAACTATGCGCTCATGCCGGGCGTGGGATTGAAGGGCGAGTACCGCTACGACCGCTCCACGGGGCGGGTATTCAAGACGTCGGACGACCAGTACCGCCGCGATAACAGCGTGATTGGGGTATCGACGGTGATCAGTTTTTGACGATTCAGGAGTAGTGAGCATGGCGACAACGCAGATGGGTACGACGCAGACCACATGGCATGAGCGCGCGTTAGCGCTGCAGATCGACGGACGTGCCTTGATCGGTGGCGAGCGCGCGTGGGCCAGGTCGGGCCAGCGCTTCGACAACCTGTCGCCGATCGACGGGCGCAAGCTGGGCGAAGTGGCGCGCTGCGACGCCGCCGACGTGGACGCGGCGGTGGCGGCGGCACGTGCCGCGTTCGAGGACCGGCGCTGGGCCGGCAAGGCGCCGGCGGCGCGCAAGCGCGTGCTGATCAAGTTCGCGGACCTGATCGTGCAGCACACCGAGGAGCTGGCGCTGCTGGAAACGCTGGACATGGGCAAACCGATCAAGTATAGCCAGAGTGTGGACGTGCCGGCGGCGGCCAACTGCATCCGCTGGTATGGCGAGGCGATCGACAAGATCTACGACGAGATTGCGCCCACGGGCGACAACAGCCTGGCGCTGATCACGCGCGAGCCGGTCGGCGTGGTGGCCGCCATCGTGCCATGGAACTACCCGATGATCATGGCCGCGTGGAAGATCGCGCCGGCGCTGGCGGCCGGTAACAGCGTGGTGCTCAAACCCTCCGAAAAGTCGCCGCTGACCGCGTTGCGGCTGGCCGACATCGCACTCGAAGCGGGCATCCCGCCGGGCGTATTCAACGTGGTGCCCGGCTACGGCAACGAAGCGGGCGCTGCGCTGGCGCTGCATATGGATGTGGACTGCATCGGCTTTACCGGGTCCACGCGCACGGGCAAGCAGATCGTGCAGATGGCGGGGCAGTCGAACCTGAAGCGGGCGTGGACCGAGTTGGGCGGCAAGTCGGCCAACATCGTGTGCGCCGATTGCCCGGATCTGGATGCCGCGGTCAGCGCGGCCATCGGCTCGATTTACTTTAATCAGGGCGAAAGCTGCAATGCGCCGTCGCGGCTGTTCGTGGAGGCGTCGATCAAGGAAGCGTTCCTGGAGAAGGCGCTGCCGCTGATACCGCGCTTCGCGCCGGGCGATCCGCTGGACGAGGACACCATCATGGGGGCCATCGTGGACGCCACGCAGATGAAGACGGTGATGGGCTTCATCGAGCAGGGCCGGCAGGGCGGGGCCAAGCTGCTGGCCGGGGGTGCTGCGGCGCGCACCGAGACGGGCGGCTTTTATATCGCGCCGACGCTGTTCGACCAGGTGGACAGCTCGATGAGCATCGCGCGCGAGGAGATCTTCGGGCCGGTGCTGTCGGTGCTCAGTTTTACCGATATCCATGAGGCGGTACGGCAGGCCAATTCGACGGCGTATGGCTTGCAGGCGGCGGTGTGGACGTCGGATATGACGAAGGCGATCCAGACCGCGCGCGCGTTGAGAGCGGGCACGGTGCACGTGAACCAGTACGACAACGACGACATCACGGTGCCGTTCGGCGGCTACAAGCAGTCCGGCAATGGCCGCGATAAATCGCTGCATGCGTTCGACAAGTATACGGAGTTGAAGACGACGTGGATTCAGATTGGGTAGTGGGGAAGCGGGGCGGATTCAGGTAACCGAGCCCGCCCAACCTTGCCTCGTTAACGTCATCCTCGCGAAAGCGAGGACCCATAACCCGCAACAAAAATCGCGATAAGAAGAAAAAGCGAACGCATATCAGCGTCATCCTCGCGAAAGCGAGGACCCATAACCCGCATCGTCAATCAAAATCTTCAGAGAGATCGCGCCAAAGCGGATTTGTGGACTGGATCAACTCGATCTTCCAATCGCGCCGCCATCGTTTCAACTGCTTCTCGCGAGTAATGGCCTCGTAAATGTTGGCGTGAACCTCAAACCACACCAACGTTTTGACTCCGTACATTTTGGTGAAGCCCTCGACAGCTCCGTTCTTGTGCTGCCAAACACGCTTCGCAAGGTCTGAAGTCACGCCTAGATACAGCGTCCCATAGCGCCGGCTTGCCAGCATGTACACGTAGCTCTGCTTGTCCATGTTGCGATGGTGCGCTTGAGGCTACTTGAGCTTTGTACTTGGCTCAAATGTGCGGGTGTTGGATTGCGGTCTATGGGTCCTCGCGTTCGCGAGGATGACGTTGGGTAATCTGGAGGTGTTCACAGATGGGTGGTTCCGGCATTGCCACGGGTCTGCACAGGCTCTTGACTACCCCCCCAACCCCGCCCCCCCATCCACCCGCAGATCATGCATGGTGATATGCCTGGCCCGGTCCGACGCCAGAAAGCACACCGCCTCGGCGATATCCTCGGCGCTGGCTATCCTGCCCAGCGGGATGCCCAGCCTGAAGCCCTCCAGCGATCCGCCGATCACCGCGAGCGCCCCTTCCGGCCCGGTCCACAGCTGGCGCTGCATGTCGGTATCGGTCGACCCGGGCGAGACCACATTGCAGCGTATCCCATACTGCGCCAGTTCCAGCCCCAGGCAGCGCGTGAACTGACTCGACGCCGCCTTTGACGCGGCATACGCGGCCATCTGCTGGCGCGGCACCGACGACGCATTCGACGCGACGGTCACGATGCTCCCGCGGCGCCGCGCCATCATGCGCGCACCTACTTCGCGGCTCACCTTGAACACACCCCCCGCGTTCACGGCGAACGTACGGTTCCACAGCTCGTCGCTCATGTCCAGCGCTGGTCCCAGATGCAAAATCCCGGCCACGTTGACCAGAATATCGATGGCCCCCAACTCTTCTTCGACCTGCGCCACGGCCAGCGCCACCGAGGCGCTGTTCGAGACATCGGTCTGCACCGCGATCGAGCGCTGCCCCAGCTGCGCGGCCAGCGCGCCGACTTCGTCGCCCTTGATATCGAGCGCGGCTATCGACGCACCCTGGCGCGCCATCGCCCGTGCCACCGCCGCGCCGATGCCCTGCGCAGCACCGCTGACCACCACCACCTTCCCCTGAAACTCCATATCGCTCCTATGCCTCGAATGCATCCATGATGCGGTGACGTTCGGCGTGATACGCCTCTTCGTCATGCTCGTCTTTCCAGTAAGGCACCGCATACAGCGCCTCGCGCGGCAGCTTGCGCTCTTCGATCAGATGCGCGCGCAGCGCCACCACCTGGTGGCTCTCGCCGGCCAGCGTGACCGACACCTGGCCCGCAGGCCAGGCCAGCGCCCTGGCCGCGTCGAGCAGCAAGCGGCTGGCCCCGGCACGCAGCACGCCACGCACCAGCCACTGAACCGACACACCGGGCGGATGCACCAGCGCCTGTATGTCGTCCGCGCCCGCCACTTCAATGAACGCGGCGCCGACCGCGTCTGTAGGCAAGGCTGCCAGCACGGACGCGAGCGCCGGCACAGCACTCGGATCGCCGAACAAATAAAAATGATCGGCGCCGGGTACATGGCGGGGCGGGCCGCCCGGTCCGGCCACACCCACGGCGTCGCCCGGCCGCGCATGCCGCGCCCAGCGCGACGCCGGGCCATCGTCGTCGTGCAGCACCATGTCTACGCTCAGTTCGCCCGCCACCGGATCGTGGCGCGCCACCGTGTAGGTGCGCGCAATCGGCCGCACCTCCGGCGGCGGCCAGCGCGGACCCTCGGGACCCAGCGTGGGCAGCACCGGCTCGCTTTGGCCGTCGCGCGCCAGCAGCAGCTTGATATGGGCGCCGTCGCTGTCGGGTGGAAAGCCGGCCAGCTCCGGCCCGCCCAGAATGATGCGCCGCATATGCGCGCTGAGCTGCTCGGTGCGGCGCACGCGCAGCAGGCGTGGCGGCGTACGCTTGGCCGGGGTAGTCGTCGGTTCGCTCATCGTCACGCTCCCTGGTCGAATGCCAGCCGCTGCGCCAGCACCCGGCCGATGTGCGCCAGCGGCGCCGGCCGGCTCATGGTGGAGTGGCTGCTGTCGATATCGATGCGCTCCAGGCGCCCGCCCACATACGGCGCCCAGCCTTGCCAGTCCGGCGCATCGGCACTGCGCTGGCTGGCGTGGAAGAACAGCACGTCGCCGTCGTAACGCCGGTGGCGCAGGCCGCGATACAGACGCATGCTGTGCAGCGCCGTGCCGGTCATGCGGGCGATATGCGCATCGCTGGCGCCGGCCAGCGTGCTGCCCGGCTGGCGAAAGCGCGCCAGCAGCGCGTCGCGCTCCAGCGCCGTGCCGTCGGCGGCCAGCGGCGAAGCGCCGATCACGTCCAGCAATGCCACCAGCGCGTCGCGCTCCTCGGCCTCCGGCTTGCCTTCCCAGATGTCGCTCGGATAGGCATCCATCATCGCCACCAGCGTCACCTGTTCACCGGCCGCCTTGAGCTGCACGGCCAGCGCGTGGGCCACGCCGCCGCCCGACGACCAGCCCAGCAGCCGGTACGGGCCGTGCGGCTGGGCCGCGCGTATCAACGCCAGATAGTCGTTCACCAGCTCGTCGATGTGCCCGGGCGCCGCGCCGCTGATGCCGCGCGCCTGCAAGCCGTAGATGGGCACCTGCGGCAGCTGTCGGGCCAGTCCCATATAGCACCACGACAGCCCTTCCGCCGGATGGATGCAGAACAGCGCCGGACCGCTGCCGCGCTGTATCGTCAGCAGCGGCGCGTACTCCGCGCCAGCCGCGCCCGCCGCATCCGCCGGCGGCGCATGCCCCGACAGGCGCTCCAGCGCCAGCGCGAGAGCGGCCACCGTCGGATGGGTGAACAGCGCCGACACGGCCACCTCGCGCTGCAGGGCGATGCCGAGCCGGTTGGCAACCTGGATGGCCTGCAGCGACATGCCGCCCAGCGCGAAGAAGTCGTCGTCAAGGCTCACGCTGTCCACCCCAAGCACCTCGCGCCACACTGCCATCACGGTCAGTTCCAGCGCGGACGCGGCCTGCTGAGGCGCCGGCGCGACCTGCGCCGCGTGCTGGCGCAATGCCGCGCGGTCGATCTTGCCGTTGTGGTTGCGCGGCAGCGCTGCCAGCGTGATGAAGCAGGCCGGAATGGCGGCCGGCGCCAGCCGCTCGCCGAGAAAACTGCGTAGCGCCGGCGTGGCCGGGGCGGGACCGCTGGCGACGATGAAAGCGCTGAGCCGTTTGCTGTCCTTGGCTACGACCACCGCCGCTTCGCGCACCTGCCCATGCTGCAGCAGCGCCGCTTCGATCTCCAGCGGATCGATGCGCTGACCACTGAGCTTGATTTCGCCGTCGAGCCGGCCCAGGTAGCGCAGCCGGCCGTCCTGGCCCAGCACGACGCGGTCGCCGGTGCGGTAGGCGCGCGGCGCGCCGGGCAGCGCGTCGAGACGAATGAAACGCTCGGCGGTGAGTGCCTCCTGGCCCAGGTAGCCGCGCGCCAGGGCGCCGCCCGTCAGGCATAGCTCGCCCTCGCGGCCAAGGCCGACCGGACGCAGGCACTCGTCCACCACCGCGATGCCGACCCCGCCGAGCGGGCCGCCGATGGGCACAGCGTCGCCTTGCCAGGTCAGCGCGTCCGGTCCGGCCAGCACGGCGCTGGTGCAGATGACGGTCGCCTCGGTCGGCCCGTAGGTATTGAGCAGCACGACCGACGGCGCCACGCTGGAGCGCCAGCGCGCTACGCGCTCAGCCAGCGCCGCTTCGCCGCCGATGATTACCAGCCGCACGCTGTCAGGCAGCGCGGCCTGGCCCTCGCTGAAGCAATATGCCAGCTCGTGCCAGAACGCCGTGGGCAGATCGAGCACGCTGATGCGCCGCTCGGCCAGCGCCTCGGCGAACGCGGGCAGCGACTCCAGCATGGCGTCGTTGCGCAGCACCAGCGTGGCGCCGCTGCACAGCGCCAGGTAAATTTCTTCCACGCTGGCGTCGAAGTGCAGGGGCGCGAACTGCAGCACGCGGTCGTCCGCCACGATGGCGTAGCGGCTGGCGGCGCCGGCCACGAAATGGGCGAGGGCGTCGCGGCCGATCATCACGCCGTTGGGCCGGCCCGTCGATCCCGAGGTATAGATTACATAGGCCAGCGCGTCGGCTGGCATGGGGACGGGTTCGCTCAAGGGCGCCACGCCAACAGCGGCAGCGGCAGCGGCATCGTCCAGGAACATGACGGGCAAGCCCGGCGCCAGGCCGGCATGCGCGCGCAGGGTGACGACCAGCGTGGGCGCAGCGTCCTGCAGCACGGTCTGGATGCGCAGGGGCGGACCGTCCGGGTCCAGCGGCACGTAGCCGGCGCCGGCCCACAGCACCGCCAGCAGCGCGACGATGGTGCCGGGTGCGCGTGGCAAGAGCAGCACCACACGGGCTCCCTCGGTTGCGCCGTGCGCGCGCAGATGCGCGGCCAGCGCCTGCACCTGATCGAGCAGCTGGGCGTAGGTCAGCTGCGCGCCATCCTGCTCGATTGCCGTGCGCTGCGGCGTGGCCCGGGCATGACGCACCAGCGCCGCCAATACGCCTTCGGGTGGCGCCGGCAGTGGCGCCGCAGGCAGCAGAGCTTGGGCGGGCGTACCGAGCGCCTGTGTCAACGCCTGGTGCGGTGCGGCCAGCAGCGCCGTCAGCGCCGCCACCAGCGAGGCATGCAGCTGTGCCAGCGTGGCCGCGTCGTAGGCATCGGGATTGGCGTCGAAGTCCAGCCGCACGCCGTGCGCATTAGGCGCCACCGTGATCGACAGATCCTCCACCGGGCCGGCCGCGACGGGAATGGCGCGCGTGTCCAGTGCGCCGAAGCGCAGCGGCCGGTCGAACGGCATCAGGTTGACCACCGCGCCGAACAGCCGGCGCGCGCCGCCCCTCATGCCCAGCGCCTGCTTGAGCTGTTCGTAGCGATAGCGCTGGTGCGGCCGCACGGCGCGCAGTTCGCGCGCCGCAGCCCTGGCCAGCGCCGCCAGCGGCGCCTGGCTGTCGACTCGCAGCAGCACCGGGACGATATTCATCTTCATGCAGGGGACGCCCAACGCGGCCGAGCCAAGCCGGCCCATCACCGGCAAACCCAGGCTGACATGGGCCGCGCCGGTCTGCTGGCCGATCCAGGCGCCGATGGCGGCGATCAGCCATGCGCCCCAATCGGCGCCGGCCGCTTGCGCGGCCTGCTGCCACGCTTCGAACGTGCCCGCTGGTAGCGCGCCGCGCTGGCGCCGGACGCCATGGGCGACGGCGCGGGCAGGCGCCAGCAGTGGCGGCGCGGGGGCGTGCTGCATGCGCGCGCACCAGAATGCCTGATCGCGGGCGTAGTCGGGCGAGGCCAGGTAGGCCGCGTCTTCGGCCAGCACGGGCGCGAGGGCGGCGGCGCGCGGCGCCGGCGCGACGCTGCCAGCGCTAAGCGCGCTGTACAGGCTGGCCACCCGCTCCATCAGCAGCGCATAGCCGAAGCCGTCGAGCGCGATGTGGTGCACGCGCAGATACCACAGCGCGCGTTGCGGCGCCATGCGCAGCAGGGCGGTGGCGAACAGGGGGCCGGCGGCCAGGTCCGCGGACGCCAGCAAATCCGCCTGCATCCACGCGTCCAGTGCGTGCGGCGGCACGTCGTGGCGCGCCATGGTCCACTGACGCGGCAGGCAGGTTTGCCAGACCTGCCTGCCGTCGCTGGCATATACGTAGTGCAGGGCGTCGCATTCGCCGATGGCCTGGCGCAGCGCGGCCTCGAACGCGGCCTCGTCGAGCTCACCGCTCAGCTCGACCGCCTCGGCGGTCCAGTAGGCCGGGCTGGCCGGGTCGATCTGCTGGCCCAGCCAGATGCCGTACTGCGCCGCCGTCAGGGCTTGCGCCGCGCCGTCGCCGTCACGGGCGCCCATCTAGCGCGCCTCCAGCAGCTGCCACCACTGCAGCAAGGTCGGCGCCTGGGCCAGCTCGACGAAGCTGGTATCGGCGCCGGCGCGGCGCCAGCGTTCCAATAAACTCATCAGGCGGATCGAATCGAGACCGGCGTCCAGCAGGTTTTCATCGTCCAGCAGATCGGAAGCCGGCATCTGGATCAACGCCGCCACCTCGGCGCGCAAAGCTGCCAGACTGTTGGGCAGGCTGGCGCGCGGCGCCAGTGCGTCGACGATCCACGCGGTGTCGTTGACCACGCCGCAGCGCTGGGCCACGTAATCCAGCGCCTTGGCATGCTGCTGGGCCGAAAAGTCGGCCAGCGCGTCGCCGGCGAAGAACGGCTGGATGTCGCCCATGAACGCGTCGGCCGCCGTCATCATGCAGCCGATATGGGCGTACACGCCGCAGATGATCAGCTGGTCGCGGCCCTGCGCGCGCATGCGCTCGCGCAGGTCGCTGCGCACGAACGCGCTGTAGCGCCACTTGGTCAGCACGGTGTCGTATGCGCGCGGCGCCAGCGCCGCCGTAACCGCCGCGCGCTGCGGCTGTGCGGTCAGGCCCGGGCCCCACCAGTCCTGCAGCAGGCCGCGTTCTTCCAGCGACTGCGCTGCCGGCTGGGCGGTATAGACCACCGGCACGCCGGCCCGGTCGCAGGCGTCGCGCAACTGCGCCGCATGGGCCAGCAGATCAGGGATGGGCGCCTGCGCGCAGTCGTAGAAATCGAGGAAGTAGTCCTGCATGTCGTGAATCAGCAGCACGGCGCGCCCGGGTTCGGGGCGCCACGCGACGCGGTTGTCGGGCATGGCGGAGGGCATGGGATAGCTGGCGATTTTTGGTATGGTCATGGTGCGCTTGTAGAGTGAAGTTTGGGCTTACAGGGTAGGCTGGCCGGCGAGCTGCTGCGCGATCTGTTCGCGCAGCAGGCGCTTGTCGACCTTGCCGACGCCAGTCTTGGGAAAGCGCGCGACGAACTCGATGCGGTCGGGGATCTTGAAGCCGGCCAGGCCGCGCGCGCGCAGAAAACTGGTCAGCTCGCGCGCCCGCGGAGCGCTGCCGCGCGCGATGATGAAGGCGCAGCTGCGCTCGCCCAGGTAGGCGTCCGGCATGGCCACCAGCGCCGCGTCGTGCACGTCGGGATGGGCCAGCAGGTGGTTTTCGACTTCTTCGGCGGCGACCTTGTCGCCGCCGCGGTTGATCTGGTCCTTGGCGCGTCCTTCGACCACCAGGTGGCCGGACGGCAGCTGCTGCACCAGGTCGCCCGTGCGATAAAAGCCGTCCGCAGTGAAGGCGCGCGCGTTGTGGGCATCGGCCTTGTAGTAGCCGCGGATGGTGTACGGCCCGCGCGTTTGCAGGTGGCCCACGGTGCCTGGCGCAACCGGCTGGTCGTCGTCGTCGACGATGCGCACTTCGTCATTCGCTGAAATCGGCCGGCCCTGGCTGGCGTAGACCAGCGCCGGCGGATCGTCGGCGCGGGTGTAGTTGACCAGTCCCTCGGCCATGCCGAACACCTGCTGCAGCGCGCAGCCCAGCACGGGGCCTACCCGGCGCGCGCTCGCTTCCGACAGCCGCGCGCCGCCCACCTGCAACAGGCGCAGGCTGTCCAGGTCGTGCCTGCCATTGGCGGCGGCATCGAGCCATGCCATCGCCAGCGGCGGCACCAGTGCCGTGATGGTGACGCGCTCGGCTTCAATCAATGGGAATGCGTGGTCCGGGTTGGCCTGGCGCGCCAGCACCACGGTGCCGCCGGCGTGGAATACACCTAACGTGCCGGGCGAGCTGAGGGGGAAGTTGTGCGCCACGGGCAGCGCGCACAGGTAGACGCTGTGCTGATCCAGGCCGCAGATGGCGGCGCTGGCGCGCACGCTGTACAGATAGTCGTCGTGGGTGCGCGGGATCAGCTTGGGCAGGCCGGTGCTGCCGCCTGAGAGCTGCAGGAACGCCACTTCGCCCGCATCCGGATCGGCAAACACCTGGGGCGCGTCGTACAGGCTTTCCAGTGCGGTGAATTCTTCGGCGTGGCCGCTGACGATCACGTGGCGCAGGCCAGGCAGCGCAGTCGTTGCGGCCCGTACCTCGCGCGCCAGGGCGCGGTAGTCGAAGCCGGCATCGCGATCGGTCACGATGTAGGCGACCGCTTCGGCATGCTCGCAGAAGTAGGCGATCTCGCTGCGGCGGTGCGCCGGCAGCGCCAGCACGGGCAGCGCGCCGATGCGGAACAGGGCGAAGCACACGATGAAGAATTCCGCCACGTTGGGCAGCTGCACCACCACGCGCTGGCGCGCGCCGATGCCCAGGCGCGCCAGCCCGGCGGCGAGCCGGTCGCAGCGCTGATCGAGTTCGGCATAAGACAGGCGACGCTCGCCGCACACCAGCGCCAGCCGGCCGGGATGGGCGGCGGCGCGCTCGCGCAGCATGGCGCCCAGGCTCTGGCCGCGCCAGTAGCCGGCCGCGCGGTAGTGCCGCGCGGCGTCGTCGGGCCAGGGCGTGAAGCCGGGCAGGTGGGTGGTGCGCGGCAAGGGCGTCCGGTCCGTCACGGCCGTCATGCGCGCGGCCCCGGGGTGGACTCCAGGGCCGACTCCAGCCCCATGGCGGCGAGCATGGTGCGCAGCTTGCCCGAGGTCTCCAGCAGTTCGCGCGCCGGATCGGAGCCGGCCACGATGCCGGCGCCCGCGTACAGCGTGGCGCCATGCTCGCTCACTTCGGCGCAGCGCAGCGTCACGGCCCATTCGCCATCGCCGGCGGCATTGCACCAGCCGACCAGACCGGCGAAAAAGCCGCGTTCGAACCCTTCGACCCCGTCGATGAACGCTTGCGCGCTCTCGCGCGGATGGCCGCACACGGCCGGCGTGGGATGCAGCGCCAGCGCCAGTTCGAGCGACCCGGGCGCGTCGTCGAACAGTTCGCCGCGCAGCTGCGTGCCCAGGTGCCACATGGTCGGCGTGGCGATCAGCGCCGGCCGGACCGGCACGTCCAGCGTGCGGCAGAACGGGCGCAGCACCTCGGCCACCGCGTCCACCACCAGCGCATGTTCATGCAGGTCCTTGTTTGACGCGAGCAGCGCGTCGGCGCGTTCGCGGTCCTGGACCGGGTCGGCGCTGCGCGCAATCGAGCCGGCCAGCGGATGCGACAGCACCACCTTGCCATGGCGCGCCAGCAGCAGTTCCGGGCTGGCGCCGACCAGGGTGCGGCGCGGCGCCGGGGCGTCGGTCAGGTCGATGGCGAAGGTGTAGCCGATGCGGTTGCGCGCGGCCAGCCGTGGCAGCAGGGCCGCCAGATCGACCTGCACGTCCAGCTGCAGGGAGCGCGACAGCACCACTTTCTCCAGGTCGGTGGCGGCGATCGACGCCAGCGCGTGCTCCACGTTGGCGCGGTAGGTGGCGGGGCTGGGCTGCATGCGCACGGCCTGGGCGCTGCGCTGGTCGGGCGCACTGGCCGCCGCCGGCCACGGACTGGCGGCGCCGACGCGGCGCGGCACGAACAGGCGCGCCCGCGCATCGGGGTTGAAGGGCACAGCGCCCATCAGCACATCGCCCGGCGCGCCCGATTCACGCAGCATGCGCGCCGCCGCCGCCGGCAGCAAGTGCGGCGCGCAGGCCGGCAACAGGGCCTTGACGCCGTGGGCGAGCAAGGTGCTGCCGGGCGAGGAAAACAGGCTGGCGCCCAGCGTGTAATGCTCCAGCAAGGCGTTGTGGTCGGGCGCGATGGCCAGGCGTTCGTGCAGTCGGTCGTTCATGGAAGCAGCCTCTCGGAAGGGAAATGGTGTATTGCCAACCGGGGCCACTCTACACGATAATGAGAATCATTCGCAATACCAAATGAGAATAATAATAAGATTGATTCTTATTCAATGTTGGTGCTAAGCTTATTTTTAGTCGAGCCATGCGCCATCGATGGACCTGCCCTGAACGACTTTTACGAGAGAAACCATGCTCCTTCGACCCTATCCCGACGCTTCCGTCGGCCGCTGCTCCAGCGTCATCCGAGGCGCCGCATGACCGCGCTGATCGAACGCGCCGGCAGCCGCGCGGTGCTGGCGGTGGCCGCGCTGCAGTTCGTGTACATCGCCGACTTCATGATGGCCATGCCGCTCGGGCCCGACATCGCGCGTGCCATGGGCTGGGCGGCCGACCGGCTGGGCTGGCTGACGGCGGCGCACACGCTGGCCTCGGCGTTGGCGGGCCTGGCGGCGGTGCGCCTGCTGGACCGCTTCGAGCGCAAGACGGTGCTGCTGTGGGCCTTTGGCGTGCTGGTGCTGGCCATGCTGGCCACCAGCATGGCCGGCGGACTGGGCAGCCTGCTGGCGGCGCGCGCGCTGGCCGGGTTTGCCGGCGCGCCGGCGCTGGCCGTGGGCATGGCGATGGTGATCGACCTGACCCCGCCGCCGCAGCGGGGCGCGGCCATCGCCAGGGTCATGATCGGTTTTTCGCTGGCCGCCATCGGCGGCGTGCCGCTGGCGCTGGAGCTGGGGCGGATCGGCGGCTGGCAACTGCCGTTCCAGGTGCTGGCCGGCGTGGGCGCGCTGGCCTGGCTGCTGGCCGCGTGGCTGCTGCCGTCGCTGCGCACCCATCTGGCGATGCGCCCGGCCACGGCGCGCAGCCTGCTGGCGCAGCCGGGCGTGCGCGCGGCGTTGCTGCTGCAGGCGGTCAGCCAGTGTTCGGCCTTTTTGCTGATTCCGCATTTCTCTGCCTACTACCTGCTCAACCTGGGCTTTCCGCGCGACCGGCTAGGCTTGCTGTATGCGGTCGGTGGTGTGGCCGCGCTGGTCACGGTGCAGCTGCTGGGCCGCATGGCCGACCGCGCCGGCGCGCTGCCCGGGGCGATCATGGCCACGCTGGCGGTGGGCGTGGGCACGCTGCCGTTCATCGACGCGGCCAGCGTGGCGCCGGGCGCGGCGCTGGTGCTGAGCTTCGTGCTGTTCATGGCGGGTAACGCGGGACGCAACATCAGCGTGGCGACAGCGATCAGCCAGATTCCGGCGCCACATGAACGGGCCGGCTTCATGGCCTTGCAAAACCTGGTGCAGGATGTGGCGATCGGCCTGGCGGCGCTGGCCACCGGCGTGGTGCTGGGGCAGGGCGCGGACGGCAGCCTGACCGGCATGACGCAGGTGGCGCTGGGCGCCGCAATGCTGGCGCTGGCGGTGCCGCTGCTGTTGATGCGCCTGACGGCAGCGGGCACGGCGCTCGCGTCCAAGTGACGTCAGCCTCGGCACAGGCAAAGGCCACCGCGCTGTGTCAGTCCGGGGCGTGCGGCGCGAAGGGGTAGTGCTGAAGCACCGTGTAGCCACCACTGTCGCCCGGGGTGGACTCCATCAGCGCGTAGCCCGTGACGGGCCAGCGCACGGGCGGCCCGGACGCTGGCGCCACGGCTGCGGCGGCGCGCCGCGCCATGGTCACGTGCGGCTTGTAGAGGCGTTCTTCCGGCGCCAGACCGGCCGCCGTCAGCGTTGCGCCCAGCGCGCGCTGCAGCCGCACCAGCGCGTCAGGCACTTCCAGCGGTTCCAGCACGGCGATCCCGTGCGGCCAGAGTTTGGCCGCGCCGAAGCGCAGCTCGAACGGTGACCATGGTTCCGATGGCGCAGGCAGCGCCTCCAGCGCCGTACGCAAGCCGTCGATGCGCCCGCGTTCCACGGCTCCGATAAAGTGCAGCGTCAGGTGCAGGCGCGCGCTGGATACGGGCGCCGCGCCGCGCGGCCAGCGCCAGCCATCGCGCCACGCGGCCAGCTCGGCGCGCACCGCGGCGTCGGGCCACAGGGCCAGGAACAGGCGCGCCTGGGCGGCACCCGCCGGCATGCTCAGAAGCTGTGTTCGACGGCCGGGAAACTGCCGTCGCGCACCGCCGCCACATACGCCGACACGGCCGCGTCGATGCTGGTCTGGCCATCCATGAAGTTTTTCACGAAGCGCGCTTTACGGCCCGGGAACACGCCCAGCAGATCGTGCATGACCAGCACCTGGCCCGAGCAATCCACGCCCGCGCCGATGCCGATGGTCGGCATGGTCAGCAGCTCGGTGACTTCCTTGCCCAGCGCCGCCGGAATGGCTTCGAGCACCAGCATCGAGGCGCCCTGCGCTTGCAGCAGCAGCGCGTCGGCCTTGAGCACGTCGGCGCTTTCGATGGTCTTGCCCTGCACCTTGTAGCCGCCCAGCTGATGCACCGACTGGGGCGTCAGGCCGAGGTGGGCGCACACGGGAATGGCGCGCTCGGTGAGGAACCTGACGGTGTCGGCCAGCCACGCGCCGCCTTCGAGCTTGACCATGTGCGCGCCGGCCTGGATCAGCTTGACCGCATTGTCGAACGCCGCCTGCGGCGTGGCGTAGCTGCCGAACGGCATATCGGCCAGCACCATGGCGCTCTTGCTGCCGCGCGCCACGGCCGCCGTGTGGTACGCCACTTCGGCCACCGTGACGGGCAGGGTGGAGTGGTGGCCGTTGCAGACCATGCCGAGCGAGTCGCCGATCAGCAGCACATCCACGCCGCAGCGGTCCATCAGGCTGGCGAAGCTGGCGTCGTAGCAGGTCAGCATGGCGATCTTGGTGCCGGCGGCGCGCATGGCGTTCAGCGACGGGATCGTCACTGCCTTGGTGGGCACCGCTTTTGCCGGTGCCGGCGCGTCCGCGCCTGCCATGTCTTTGCCTTGCAGGTAACTGCTCATGATGGTCCTTTATGTTGGGATTGTGTCCGTTGGCGCATAGTGTAATACCACGGGCGCAAACCTGCCTGCCGGCCCTGCCTGGCGGCGCTGCCGGTCTGCCCGCCTGCGGCTGCATTTTGTTGACATTGCTTCAACAAGTGTCAATACTACGCGGGGTCGTCCCGCCCCTGGCCAACTCCATCCGCGTGCTGGTGCTCGAACACCATCCGACGCTGCGCGCGGGGCGTGCAGGCTGACCGGGCCGCATGACGTTTGCCCGGACGAGGTACGGCGCTCTAGTCCTTTCGGGCGATGCCGGCGCGGCGCGGAGGCTGTTAATCTATGGCCTGCGGAATGAACGCTGCTCAAGAACCCAAGACCGGCACCCAATACAAGCACCGTTGCGGAGGTAATATGAATCGATACTCGCTGTTGGCGCTGGCAAGCGTCGCCACGCTGAGCCTGGCTGCGGCAGTGGTCGCGCAAGACTCCCGCGCCGATGCCGCCGCGCCATTCCGCAGCAAGCTGCCCGTGCATGGCGCCATGCCCGGCTTCGACGGCGCGGTGACGTGGCTCAACAGCGCGCCGCTCACGCCGCAGCAGTTGCGCGGCAAGGTGGTGCTGGTCGACTTCTGGACCTATTCCTGCATCAACTGCATCCGCACCATGCCGTACGTGCGCGCGTGGGCCGACAAGTACCGCGCCCAGGGGCTGACCGTGGTCGGCGTGCATACTCCCGAATTCAGGTTCGAAGGCGAGCTGCCCAACGTGAATACGGCGATGGCGCGTTT